>JAKAVC010000165.1 GCA_021817345.1 Deltaproteobacteria bacterium
ACGCTGGTGCGGCCGAGCGCCTCGGCGCGCGAAAAGCCGGTGCGGCGGATGAATTCCTCGTTGACCTCGACGATCTTGCCGGTCTGGCGATCGGCGATGAGAACGATGTCGAGGTTGGACTCGAAGACCTGGCGGAACTTTTCTTCGCTGTTGCGCAGCGCGCGCTCAGCCGCCTTGAGTTCGGAGATGTCGCGGGCGAAGGAGATCGCGCACAGGCGCCCGTTCAGGTAGGTCAGCGCCATCGAGACCAGGACGTCGCGGGGCGTGCCGTCTGGTTTACGCAGGGTGGCTTCGAAGTTGCGCACGATACCGCGCTTGAGCAATTCGGAGCGCAGTTTTTCTCGCTGCTCGGGAGCGCATTCGACCAACTCCGCGAGCGGCCGCCCGATCACCGCCGTGCGGGTCAGTCCGATGCTGCGCAGGAACTCGGGGTTGACGTCGATGACGCGCTCGCTTGGGATGTCGATGACGGTGATCTCGTCCAAACTGGTGTCGAATATCTGCCGGAGCGTCGCCTCGCTGTCCTTAAGCTTGCGTTCGGCTTCCTTTAGATGCTCGATGTCGCGGGCGAAGACCACGACACAGTCCTCCGCTCCGATCCGGGTAAGCACCGCGGAGGACAGGCAGTGAATGATGCGCCCATCCTTGGCCCGCAGCTCGACTTCGACGCTGCGGTAAAAGCCCTTGCTGCGGATTTCGCGGTCAAGCGAGCGCCTGAGGCTGCGCTGGGTCCATACCCCGAGTTCCACCGTGGTCTTGCCGATCGCTTCCTCGCGCGTGTAGCCAAGCGTGCGGGTTACTTCCCGGTTGACGTCGAGACAACGGCCGTCGGATGCCGACAGCACCACGATAAAGTCGAGGCTCGAATCGAATATCTCGCGGAACTTTTTTTCGTTCTCACGCAGCTCTTGCTCGGCCTTCTTGAGCTCGGTGATGTCGTGCAGGACCGTGATCACGCAGTCGCGGCCCGCAATTTTTACGATCACCGACGACACCAGCATCGGGATCGGCTCGCCATTGCTCGCAAGATGGCTCACCTCGACGTCGCGAAGATAGCCGTCGGCGAGAAGTTGCCCGAGTATCGTTTCGCGAACCGCGGTGTCGCGCCACATTCCGAGTTCAACCGTCGTATGCGCGATCGACATTTCACGGGAATAGCCGGTCCGGCCGACGAAACTCCGGTTGACATCGAGGATCTTGCCGCTCTGGAGTTCGGTTATGACGATCGGGTCGAGGCTTGCCTCGAAGAACGAACGGAATTTCTGTTCGCTTTCATAAAGCGCGTCCACCTGGAGCTTGAGCGCAGCGCGCGCCGCGCTCAGTTCCCGGTGATTGCGCACCCGGCGCACGACGCTTGCCTGCGCGAGCGCGACACCCGCTGCCAGTCCGAGCCAGTGCATCAGGAACGCGGGATCGAGCCCCGGATGGATCAACGTCGGAGCCAGGTAACTGGCCACCCCCATCGCTCCCAGCGCCGCCTGATAGTTCACGCTCCAGGGCAGGGATGCGCCCGCCAGCAGCATGAGCACGACGGTCACGAAGACCGGCTCGAATCTGCCCGAGACCACGCCGATCGCACTGGTGCTCGCCATCAGGGCCGCGCAGGCCGCGATCGTCAACCCCCGCCAGTAGCGGCCAAACCACGGAGACAGTGCGAACCCGAGCAAAACCATGCTCAGCGCGACGTTGAACAGATGCAGCGGCAGGGTTGTTCGATCGAGCTCTGCGGAGCCGATCTTCTGGTAGAGAAAAGCGCTCTCGAAAAAGACCGCGCAGATGGCACCGACGCGTATCAGCGTCCGCACCCGCGGGGCCGAACCGGCAAGATCCTCAAGCAGCCCGGTCGCACCGCGGCCCGCCCGCCCAAGCGAGCCGGTTTCGGGGCCGCGGTCTCCGTGCCACTCCCGCCGTTGCCCGGCGGATTCCTTCGGTGCTGGCGCCACGGCCATCACGACTGCTCCTCAACCCGACGAGCCGGGCGCCTCGCCGAGAATCCAGCTTCTTAAGCAATTATGATGCCCTTAATAGAGAGTGCACAGGCGGAGAAGAATCTGAGCCGTGGTTCGCTATATTATGCTCAGATTCGCGCCTGGACTCGCCCGAGGTCTTGATCTGGTACACTCCGCGAGAAATTCGTTCAAAACCTCGTTGCAGCTTGTTGCGCGAATGCGACGAGACGCAAGCACGGAGAGAGCCGCGACGGGGCAGCGGAGCGGCGCCAAAACAGGCACCCGGCGCATCGCTGACCGCCCGATACGCCGGGTGTTGCCCAAGGGTGCTATCGCGATTACAGCGCCGCGTAGCGCATCGCGTTGGTCGTGAAGAAGTCCTTGTCCACCGCGCCCATGTTGATATACCAGCACTCGCGTTCAGGACTGTTGCGACTCGGCAGATAGCACATCGTGGCCATCCCGGTCTGCTCGTCGGTCGCCGCCGCTCCCACGACGAACTCGCGCTTGAACGGATAGATTGCAATCCGCGCGTCCGGGACCGGGCGATCCCGGTAGGTCAGCCAATAGATATGGTTCTGCCAGAGCTGCCCCTGACGATCATAAGCGTCTTCGTAGAGCGGAAACCAAGCCTCGCTATCGATGTACAGAACGGTTTTCGATTGAAGCGATCTGATCCAGTTCGGCCTCGGCGTCGCTTCCACTATGTAGAGGTGACGGAGCTCCCAAACTTCGGGGCACGCGCTCGCGCCACCGTCAGTCGGGCAGGTGACTTCGGGCGAATGTATCGCATGGACGCACCCGAGCATTTTTTTGTAGCCGAGATAGCGGTAGTTGTAATCTTCGACTTTTGCGTTGAAGCCCGAATAATGATCGGGGTCAAACGTCACGATGTTGCCGCCGCCAGCCCCGGTTAATCCGCTACCGGTGACGGCGTCGGTCATCATCGAGTCATTGAGCCTTCGGACGCGCCGTGCGCCTGGGTTCCAGGACCAGATATCGTCGGCATGCTTGGGGTTGGCGTAGCGGTAGCGAATGAACCCCGCGCCGCGCAACTCCGCCGGGGCCATGATGGGATATAGGGCGAAGAGCCAGTAGCGATTGGTTTTCAGGAAATCCGGGTCTATCGGCATCGGTTCGACTTCGACCCGCCCGACCTCGTTGTAGCCCGCGTAATGGCCGACGTCTATCTGATCGAGCACCCGGTACGGCCGGTTCAGCCCTTCGCGCTCGGCGTAACACGAGTAATAACGAAGATCGTAATCGTCAGTCGTGATCGGACGAAAAACGTTATTCCAGATGATCTTGGTGGCGACATGAGGGTCGTTGGGGTCGAGAAAAGGAAACGGCTGGCCCGCAACATAATTCTCGACCGTGCGCCCGTCTGGCGAAAGTCTCACCTGCGACGAGTATTTTTCGGTTGCGTCGCGATACGGCGGCGGCCAGTCGACGTGGCCACTCTTCACAACACGCATCGACATGCCCTGGCGTACCTTGTAATAAACGCCCGGCGAAACGAGGCTCTTCACCTTGTAAGCGTTCGCCGCGCTGAT
>JAKAVC010000110.1 GCA_021817345.1 Deltaproteobacteria bacterium
AGGAAGGAAGTGAGACCTGATGGCGACCGTGCCGCATCAGTCAGAAGCCTATAGCTGGCCCTATGAAGAGGCGCGAAGAGTCGCCGAGCGCGTCGCGGGTTACGAGCCCGGCCGCCCTGTAATCTTCGAAAGCGGCTTCGGCCCGTCGGGCCTTCCGCATCTTGGCACGATGTCCGAGGTATTGAGGCCGTCTTACGTGCGGCACGCCTTCGAGACGCTCGGTGCGGGCCGGCCCACGCGCCTGATTGTCTTCATCGACGACATGGACGGGCTGCGCAAAGTTCCCGAGAACTTCCCCAATCGCGAAGCCGTCGCGATACATATCGGCAAGCCCGTGTCGCGGATTCCCGATCCATTCGGATGCTGCCAGAGCTTTTCGGGCCACATGGTCGGACTGCTCGGCAAGTTCCTCGCCCCCGTCGAGGTCGATTACGAACTGATGCTCTCCAGCGAGATGTACGCGAGCGGGCGCTTCGACCAGGGATTGAAGCTCATCCTTGCCCATCACGAGGAGATCAAGGAGATCGTCGCGCCCACGCTGCGGCCCGAGAATCGGGCGCAATGGTCGCCGTTCATGCCACTATGCCCGTCGTGCGGGCAGATCAACTCGACCCTTGTGACCGCCTACCATCCCGAGCGCGCGACCGTCGAGTTCTCGTGCGAGCGCACCTTCGGCGGGGCGCACGGATGCGGCTTCAAGGGCGAGCAGAGCGTGCTCGGCGCCAAGGCCAAGGTTCAGTGGAAGGCCGACTGGGCGCTTCGATGGTACGTGCTCCGGGTTGACTACGAGCTTTACGGCAAGGACCTGATCGATTCCGCGAACCTGTCCGGGCGTATCCTGCGGCTTTTGGGCGGCACGCCGCCATTGGGCTTTCCTTTCGAGATGTTCCTTGACGAGCACGGGCACAAGGTCTCGAAGTCGGTGGGACGCGGTGTCACGGCCGATCAATGGACCCGGTACGCGCCGATCGAAGTTCTGAAGTACTTCCTGCTGCTCAATCCGCGGCGCGCGCGCAAGCTTTTCATCGAGGCGATCCCGCAATACGTCGACGACTACCTCGACGCGCTGCGCGCCTACGCGGCGGCGGCGTCAGACGAGGAGCGGCGCAATTCGCCCCTTGAGTTCGTGCTCCAGTCCTCGAGTTCGCGACGCTTCGACTCAGAGCTGAGCTTTGCGCTGGTCATGAATCTGGTCTCGACCCTCGGAACCTCGGACCGCGAGCTCATCTGGAGCTATATCACCCATTACGATCCGAAGGTCACCTCAAACTCCGAGACCGAGGCGATGGCGCGCACGCTGATGGAATGCGCGCTCAACTATTACGCCGACTTCGTCGAGCCGGCCAAGAAGCGATATACGCCGCGGGACGGCGAGCGTGCGCAGTTGCGCTCGCTGGTCGAGTACCTGGCGGCAAACCCGAACGCGTCGGCCGAGGAGATCGAGCGCAAAATCTACGATCTCGGACGCGAGAATTATGACAAGCCGGGCAAGATTTTCCCGCTGCTCTACCGGGTGATACTCGGGCAGGAGCGCGGGCCGCGCCTCGGCGCGTTCATCCGGCTCGCAACCCCCGAGCGGGTCGCGCAACTGGTCGAGGATTTGCTGTCGCGCAACTGAAAGCCCACGCTTTCGGGCCGCTTAGCCCTCGCCCGCTTGGCCCGGAGAGGGCTTCTTTCAACGAAGGCACCGCTTTGCGCGCGCGTGCTCCACGCCGTCAACGAGGGATTTGTCAAAAGACGGACATCCGCGGCGTTTGCCGCAAAGCGCCGGAGGAAAGGTCATCAGGGAAACGGCTTGTGCCGATACAATGGCGCTGCTGGGAAATCAGATGAACTCGGCGAAGATAGAGTCGGCCAGATCCACTCCGCGCTCGGTAAGTCGCACGCGGCCGTTCGCCAGCTCCAGCATCGCACCCTCGAAAAGACGCGCGGCGCGCGCCCCGAAGACCTCGTCGAAGCTCTGGCCGAAGCGCGCGCGGAACGCATCGAGAGCAAATCCCTCGCGAAGGCGCAGGTTAAGGAACACGAATTCGCCCATCGCGAGGGCGCGCTCCACGGTTTCGCTTCCCGCTTCGGCGCATCCCGACTCGATTGCGCGCGCGATGTAGCGCGCGGGGCCGCGCTCGTTCCACCATCGCCGGCCCCCGCCGCCCGAGTTGTCGCGGGCGAAGCTATGCGCTCCCGCGCCGATTCCAAGATAGGTCTCGGCGCGCCAGTAAGTGAGATTGTGCCGCGCCTCGCGGCCCGGACGCGCGTAATTCGAAATTTCGTACATCGCGTACCCCCGGCGTGGCAGTTCCTCGCGCACCGCCGCGTACATCGCGGCCTGCTCGTCGCTCGCAAGCGGGGTTATTCGTCCACGACGCATCTCGGCGAAGAACGCGGTACCCTCCTCGAACGTCAGGTTGTAGGCCGAGATGTGATCCGGTTCGAGTGCGGCCGCTTCGCCGATATCCGCCATCACGTCTTCGAGGCGCTGACCCGGGACCGCGAAAATCAGGTCGAGGTTGAGCCGCTCGAAGCCCGCGCGATGGGCCATCCGGGCCGCTTCCCGGGTTTCGTCCGCGCGATGAATCCGGCCGAGGAACCTGAGCGTCGTATCGTTGAACGATTGCGCGCCGAAGCTGATTCGGTTGACCCCGCTCGCGCGCAGCTCGGCGAGCTTTTCGTAATCGACGGTGCCCGGATTCGCTTCGAGGGTTATCTCGCAGTCGCGTTCCAGGCCGAAGCGTTGATTCGCTCGCTCGATAACCGCTCCGATTGATGTGGCCTTGAATAACGAAGGCGTTCCGCCGCCGAAGAAGATCGTTTTAAGGCGTTCGCCGAGAAACGGCGGCTCGTCGGCGCGGCGATCAAGTTCGGCTATAAGCGCGCGAACGTATTCCTCTTCCGGCCACGAGGCCGCCGCATACGAGTTGAAATCGCAGTACGGGCACTTCGACGCGCAGTAGGGAATATGGATATACAGCGAAAACGGCATCCGGCGCGGCTACCGTCCTTTGAACTCGGGCGTGCGCTTGCTCAGAAAGGCGTCCACTCCTTCGGCCAGGTCCTCGCTGGACGCAACCAGCGCGACCATCTCCTTCAGGTAGCCGAGTGCGCCCAGGTAATCCATCGAGGCCGAGCCGTAGATCGCCTGCTTGCCGAGCGCCATCACCAGCGGGCTGAAATTCTTGAGCTTCCCCACGAGGCGGGCAACTTCGGCATCGAGTTCCGCGAGCGCGACCACCTTGGTTGCGATTCCAAGCTCGTAGGCGCGGCGCGCGTCGATCCGGTCGCCGCCGAGCGCAAGTTCGACCGCCGCGCGCGGACCGCATAGCCGCAGAATTGGCGCCATCACGACCATCGGAAACAACCCAAGCCGTATCTCGGGCAGGCCGAACTCGGCGTTGTCCGCGGCGAGCACGAAATCGCATCCCGCCGCGAGTCCCATCCCGCCCGCAAGCGCGAATCCGGCCACCCGCGCGACAACAGGCTGCGGCATCCGATGGATTACCTCGAGCAAATCAGCGACCGCGCTGAAATAACGACGGCGCGAGGGCAGGTCCGAGAGGCGCGCGACTTCTTTGAGGTCGGCTCCGGCGCAAAACGCGACGTCACCCGCCCCGCGCAGAACCACGACCCGTATCGAGTTGTCGCCGGAGAGTTCCGTGAAGACCCGTTTCAGCTCGGCCAGCGTGGGAGTGTTGAGCGCGTTTCGCGCGTCGGGGCGGTTGATTGTAACGGTGGCGACGGCGCCGTCGCGTTGAAGTACCAGATTCTCCAGTTGCATCGCACTTTCAATTTTATGGCCGAGGGGCGGGTTTGTCATGCGCGTTCGCGCCGATATTACCCGAGGCGGCGCTTCGCAGTTATACTCAGACGGCCATCAACCGATTGGGAGCGTTTACCGTCGAGACCCGAAAACATGAAGAGCGCGCGGGCGAGCGGCCCGCCGCCGCGTCGGACGCAGGGCGCGGGATTGCGGCGGCGATGGCTCGCAGCCGCGCCGGCGCGAGCGTCGTCGCCTCGGGAATCCTTTTAAGCCGTATCGCGGGACTCGTCCGCGAGAGCATCTTCGCCCATTACCTCGGCAACTCGGCCGCCGCCGACGCATTCAAGGCCGGCTTCCGCATCCCGAACATCCTGCAAAACCTGTTCGGCGAAGGCGTGCTTTCCGCCTCGTTCATCCCGGTCTATAGCCGGATGCTTGCGCAGGGCGACGACGAAACCGCCGACATGCTCGCGTGGGGCGTTGCCTCGATGCTGAGCCTGGGCGTCGCGCTGATGGTCGTTCTCGGGGTCGCGGCGGCGCCTTACCTGATCATGATAATCGCGCCGGGGTTTCACGGCGCCAAGCGCGAGCTGACGATAAGCCTTGTGCGCGTGCTGTTTCCGGGCGCCGGGATGCTCGTGATGTCGGCGTGGTGCCTGGGCGTGCTCAACAGCCACCATCGGTTCTTTGCGTCGTACGCCGCGCCGGTCGCATGGAATGTCGCGATTATCGCGACGCTGCTGCTTTACGGACCGCACAGCTCGCAGAGCCGCCTTGCAATCGACATCGCGTGGGGCTCGGTCGCCGGTTCGGCGCTGCAGGTGCTGGTACAGTTGCCGCAAACGCTCAAGCTCCTAAGAAAGCTCAGACCCGAACTCGGGCGAATCGTGGACCCGCTCAGGGCGGTGTTCAAGAACCTGGGGCCGGTGATCGCCGGACGCGGGGTGGGCCAGATAAGCGGCTACGTGGACAATCTGCTCGCGAGCCTGTTGCCGACCGGCGCGGTTGCGGCGCTCAATTACGGGCAAATCCTCTACATGCTGCCGCTTGCGCTGTTCGGATGGTCGGTTGCGGCGGCGGAGCTGCCTTCGATGTCGCGGGCGGCGGCGTCGGAGGATGGGCTTGCGCCGATTCTGCGCACGCGACTCAACTCGGGGCTTCGGCAGATCGCGTTTCTGGTGGTGCCGTCGGCGGCGGCTTTTCTGTTCGTCGGCGACGTGATCGTCGCGCTGATTTTCCAGTCGGGCGATTTCTCGCACGCCGACGCGATCTACGTGTGGTCGGTGCTGGCGGGCTCGGGCGTCGGGATGCTGGCGGTCACGATGGGGCGGCTTTACAATTCGGCCTTCTATGCGCTGTGGGATACGAAGACGCCGCTTAAGTTCGCGATGGTCCGGGTGACGCTTGCGCTCGTGCTCGGATACCTGTTCGCCTTCCCGCTGACGCGCGCACTCGGGATCGCGCCGCGATGGGGCGTGGCGGGATTGACCGCTTCGGCGGGCATCGCGGGATGGGTCGAGTTCTCGCTGCTGCGATGGAATCTCAACCAGCGCATCGGATGGACCGGGCTCGACCGGGGATTTCTCGCGCGGCTTTGGGGGATGGCGCTGGTTGCGTCGGTCGCCGGTTTTGCGATCAAGCTTTACACGCCGTGGGCCGGGCCGAGAGTCGAGGGCCTGATGGTGATTCCGGCGTTCGGCGCGGTTTATCTCGGAATCGCTTATCTGGCCGGAATGCCGGAGTTGACGCGGCTTATTTCGATGCTCCGGCGGCGCTTCGGGATTTGAGCAGCTTCTCGATCGTCTCGGTCGTGCTGTGCCCGTGGAGAATCGGCGCGAGCACTACGTGTCCGCCGTACGACTCGACGAAATCGCGCCCGTCAACGACCTTGTCGCGATAGTCCTCGCCCTTGACAAGAACGTCGGGCTTGACCGCGCGCACGATTTTCTCAGCGCGCGGCTCGTCGAACACCACCACATAATCGACCGGCTCCATCGCGGCCAGGATTCGCGCGCGCTCGGTCGCGGAATAGACGGGCCGGCCGTCGCCCTTGATCGTGCGCACGCTGCGGTCGCTGTTCAGCCCGACGACCAGGGCGTCGGCCTGTGCGCGGGCGAAGCTCAGAAGCTGGACGTGTCCGGCATGCAGCACGTCGAAGCATCCGTTGGTAAACGCGATCCGCCGGCCCGCGCGCCGTTCGCGCGCGAGCGCCGCCTTCAGGTCCTCGCGCGAGACGATCTTGCGCTCGTATCCGTCGCGCGAGGGCGCAAGCGCGCGCGCCAGGTCCTCGCGCGAGATGACCTCCGTTCCAAGCCGCGTGACTTCGATACTTGCCGCGAGATTCGCAAGCCGCGCCGCCGACGGATAGCCCAGGCCCGCGATCGCGAACAGGCCGAAGGTGCTCAGCACCACGTCGCCCGCGCCGGTCACGTCGTACACCTCGCGAGGCGCGGTCGGAACATAGGTTCCTGCGCCGCCGCGTTCCGCCAGGTACATCCCGTCGCGGTCGAGCGTTATCAGGCACGCCTCGAGCCCGAGCTTTTCGACGAGATGCGCGCCCGCCGCGCGCCATGCGTCGCGGTCGTTAAGGCGCATCCCGGTCGCCATCTCGGTTTCGTAGCGATTGGGCGTGATCGCGGTGGCGCCGCGGTAGATCGAGAAGTCTTCGGTAAGCTTGGGATCGATTACGACGGGAATCTTTCTGTGCCGCGCGCGGTCGATTATCTCGCGCAGCATCCGGGGCGTCAGGATGCCCTTGTCGATATCCGAGACCAGCACGCCGTCCACGCGCGCAAGCTGCCGTTTGAGTTCCGAGAGCGCGCGCCGCTCGAGCGCGGGCGTAAGCGGCCGGTTGTCCTCCTCGTCCACGCGAAGGAGTTGCTGGGTCGCGCGATGGGCCGCCTGGACCGAGCCGAGCAGCCGCTCCTTTACGATCGTCGGGCGTTCCGGATCGACCAGGAGCGAGCGGGTGTCGATTCCGAGCCCGCGAAAGACCTCGCGGAGCAGCCGCCCGTCGGCGTCCGAGCCAACCACGCTGAGCGCGCTGACCTTGGCGCCGAGCGCGCGCAGGTTCGCCATCACGAAGCCCGCGTTGCCCGGCTTTTCCTCGCGCCGCGTAACGCGCAGAACGGGAATCGGCGCCTCGGGCGAGATTCGCGCCACGTCACCGAACAGGTAGCGGTCAACGATCACCTCGCCGGCCACGAGAACCCGGACCGGAGCCAGTTCGGGGAGTTCGGGATGCTTCTTGTGCGAGCTTTGCTCAACGACGCTACCGCGCCGGCTTTTTGCCATGATGCGGCGATGATACGAAATCGGACGCGCGAGATTAAGCCCGCCGCGCGCAGGATTCGATCGTGCGAGCGCGGATTATCCGCCCGTATAAGCGTGCGGCCGTCGCCGCTTGAGCAGGAAGAAGCCGACGAACAGCCATGCGCCGAGGTTCAGATGCGCCCGGCCGAGAAGAAGATCGGGGTTGTTGTCGATTTTGACCAGCAGGTCGCGCACCAGGCGCCAGAAATCCATCCGGGGGTTTCGGCGATGCGCCCCGTAGTCGAGCAGCAGCGCCTTGGAGCCGTCGGCGCGGCGAAACGGCGTTACGGTGTAGAAGCCGAAGCGGGTGGGCGCGTCGTCGGCGGGCAGACCGAGCCATTCGCCGTCGATCCCGTTCTGAATCGCGGGCGAATTGTAGCCCTCGGCTTCGCCGGCGGGCGTTTCAGGGCCGCGGTAGAAGCCCTTGATGAACTTCTGGAAGCCGCCGAGTTTCGGGACCAGCGAGCAGTTCCATCCGCAAAACTCGAAACCCGCCACTTCCTCGAGCGACACGGGAGCGCCCGAGCGAAACAACTCCTCGTGTTCGCGCCGCCTAAGGCGTGACAGCTCGATAAAATCGCGCTCGCTCATGCTTCACCTGCCGAGGGGGATTTTCGTCGGCCCCATAGCAGGGACCGCGCGTCGCTTTCGAGCAATCGCCGCGTATTGCGCGTCACGATCGCCATGATGGTTTCCTGCGGATTGACGCCCACGCCCGAGGGAAACAGGCTTGCGTCGGCGACGTAGAGTCCGCGAGTCGCGAAGACTCGTCCGAACGGATCGACGGCGCCGCGGCTCGGCTCGGTCGCCATCCGCGCGCTGCCCATGATGTGCACGGTCATCAGCTCGATTCCCGCCGGTCGCGGCGGCCGTTCCCGAACGCGGCGAATCTCGGCGGGCGAGCGGAGTTCGGCCATCTCGGCGAAGGGCAGCAGGACGCGGCGCGCGCCCGCGGCGAGCATCAGTTCCGCCGCCTTGGCGACGCCCTCGTGAATCGCGAGCGTGTCGGCGCGGTTGAGCGAGTAGGACATCACCGGCTCGCGATCCCATCCAAGCGTCACTCGTCCGCTGCCCGAATCCTCGATCAGGCACACCGCCGGCAGCATATGGTTATACTGCGCCATCGTCTCGGCGCTTCTCTCGCCGAGCCCCGGCAGCGAGGCGGCGAGCAGTCCCGGCGGGATCATCGCATAGGCGAGCAGGATATTCGCATCGAGGAAGTCGTGAACCTGGTGCGACTGATGGGTGCCGCGCCAGGCGTTGATTTCCTCGTCGAAGATTCCCACCACCTTGGCGTTGGGATGGGTCTTAAGGTTGCGGCCGAGCATGCGCGCGCGAAGCCGGCTGCGCTTGAGAATCCCGACCGTGTGGCGCGCCCCGGCGGAGATTACCACGAGCGGCGCGTGCGCGCTGAAGCGATAGGTCGTGCGCAGATTCTCGCCCACGAAGCGACCGCTTACGCCGGTTGCGCGATCGCCTTGGAAGAGCACGCGCTCGACGCGCGCCGCCGTCACCATCCGCGCTCCGGCGCGAAGCGCGCGCGGCACGTAGGTTACGAGCATGCTCTGCTTCGCGCCCGTCGGGCATCCGAAGGCGCAGTTGTTAAGGCCCGCGCATCGGCGCATGTTGCGCAGGTTGGGCGTCGGGTTCCATCCGAGTTTGCGCGCACTTTCGGCAAAGAGCAGGTTATGCCGCCCGAGCGTGTCCTCGCGGTTGACTTCGGGATTGACCTCGCGCTCGACCTCCTCGAAAAACGGCTCCATCGCACGGGGCCCGATTTCCGGCAGCCGTTCCTCGCGCTCCCATCGCGCAAGGATTCGCTCCGGCGTGCGCCAGCACATCCCGCCGTTGATAACCGTCGAGCCGCCGACGCATCGCCCCTCGGCAAAGATGATTCCCGGCCGCCCGCCGATGGCCGAGGTTCCGGCGTCGCGGTAAAGCGCGCGCATCATCGCGAGCACGTCGGTCGAAAAGCTCGCGGTCTTGTGCAGCACGCCCTCTTCGAGCATCAGCACGTCGAGCCCTGCTTCGGCCATCAGCGCCGCGGCGACCGCTCCGCCGGCGCCGGTGCCGACCACGATCGCGTCGGCGGTGAGGGTCAGGTCGCGGCGCGCGTTCCATCCGGACTCGACGTTTGGATAGGCGAGCGAGCGCTCGGGAATCAGCGCGTCGATATCGGCGGGCAGTTCAGCGAGGGTAGCCATAGCGCGCGCGGTCGAGCGTTTCGGCGCGAAGCCGGATCGTTTCGTTCATTCGTTCGTCCCATCGGACGTTCATCGTGCGCAGAACCTCGGGATGCTGGTAAAAGGCGATATAGATGAGCGCGCGCACCCCGACCATCAGGGTCCTGAGCGGCGCGATGCGGCTTTCGAGCAGGCTCTGGCAGTAGCCAATCGCCTTGTCGGGCGGCATCCGGCTCATCCGCGAGGGCATCGCGCGCAGAAGCGGCGGACCCCATTCGAGGACGCGAAGCCCGAGCGGAAATCCGAGCCGCAGCATCGGCGGCATCAGCGCGACGATCCGATCGAGCTCGGCGAGCACGTCGTCGTCGATCGGATGGTCGAAGCCGTGGCCGCGCGGACGAATCGCCGCGATCACGGCGCTGAGAATCGCGGCGCTCCCGGGCGAGATATTTCGCAAATGGGCCATCGCGGATTCGCTTAAGCGGCCTCGGCGCGCGCGCATCCAATCGCATCGCGTATGCTCCGGGCGCTAAGTGGTCATCTTATCGCGTACCCGCCGTCAACATAGACCGTCGAGCCGGTCACGAAGTCCGAGGCCCTGGAGGCGAGGAAAATCGCGGCGCCGGCCAGTTCCTCGGGCTCGCCGAAGCGGCCCGCCGGAGTGCGCTGGATTATTTCGCCGTAGAGCGGCAATTCCTTGACCGGCGCGGTCATCTCGCTCCAGATCCATCCGGGCAGGATCGCGTTGACCTGGATATTGTGCGGCGCAAGCTCGATCGCCATCGACTTGGTGAGCTGGACGACGCCGCCCTTTGAGGCCGAATACGCGGGCACCATCGGCGAGCCGAAGCGCGAATATTCGCTTGCGATATTGATTATCTTGCCGCCGCGCCCGCGCCGGACCATCGAGCGCGCCGCTATCTGCGAGAGCAGGAAGACCGAGTTGAGGTTGGTCTCGATCACGCGGTCCCAGGATTCGGCGTCGCTTTCGAGCGCGCCCTTCATGATCGCGATTCCGGCGTTGTTGACGAGGATGTCCACCGGACCGAGCGCGCGTTCGGCCTGCTCCATCGCGGGCGCGAGCTCGGCGCGGCGCGTCACGTCGAGCCTTATCGCAACGGCTTTGGCGCCGAGCTTTTCCAGCTCGCCGAGAACGGCGCGGTTTTTCTCCTCGTTGCGCGCAAGGATTGCGACCGACGCGCCCGCCTCGGCCAGCCCGAGCGCGATCCCGCGCCCGATACCGCCGTTTCCGCCGGTTACAACCGCGACTCGTCCGCTCAGATCGAACGCCTTGTGACCCGCCATGCCAGTTTCTTCCTCCGCTAGCCTCAGTCGGCGCTTCTACGATTGCCGATTCGGGCGGTTTGCGCCAACGCCCGCCAGTATCGGGAAGGACAGGCTTGAGGTTGGACAGGGAGCGCGGCGCGCCTCTATATTGACGAGTTGCGTCCGGCGTGCGGCGGGGCGCCCCTGGATTTAATCTGAACCCGGAAGGAAACGACGATGGGCCTTAAGACTGCTGAGCAGTACAAGAGTTCGCTGCGCGACGGGCGCGCGGTGTTTTTCCGTGGCGAGAAGGTGGCGGACGTCACCACTCATCCGGTGATCGGGATCGCGGTGGAGCACGCGGCGCTGGATTACCGGATGGCCGAGGACCCGAAGTATCGCGATCTGGCCGTGGTAAAGGACGGGAACAACGAGTACAGCCGTTACTATCATATCCCGCGCAACGGCGACGACCTCCGCAAGCGCAGCGACCTTATCGCGGCGGCGACGCGCGAGGGCGCAACTCTGGTCGTGCTCATCAAGGAGATTGGCACCGACGCGCTCTATGCGCTCACCATGATCGGCGAGAAGCTCGCGGCGGCGGGCAAGCCCGAGTACCGCGAGCGAATCGCGAAGTTCCATCGCCATTGCCGCGACAACGACCTCGCGGTCGCGGTTGCGCAGACCGACGTAAAGGGCGATCGCGCGCTCGGGCCGACGCAGCAGGAGCATCCCGACTACTACGTCCGGATCGTCGAGGAGCGGCCCGACGGTATCGTGGTGCGCGGCGCGAAGGTGCACACCTCGGTTGCGACCAACAGCCACGAGGTTATCGTGCTGCCCACGCGCGCGATGAAGGCCGAGGACAAGGCTTATGCGGTCGCGTTTGCGGTTCCGCTCAACACGCCGGGCGTCAAGATGATCGCGAGCCCGCACGGCGCGTCAAAGAAGAACGACTTCGAGCATCCGATAAGCGCGCGGCACAAGATGATGGAGACGCTGACGGTGTTCGACGACGTCTTCGTGCCGAAGGAGCGCGTGTTTCTTAAGGGCGAAGTCGATTTCGCGGGCCTGCTCGCGCTGACGTTCGTGCGCTTCCACCGCTTCACCGCGGTATCCTACAAGCTGCCGCTGCTGGAGCTTTTGGCGGGCGCGAGTTACGCGATCGCGGAAGCCAACGGTATCGCGAGGGCGGGGCACGTGCGCGAGAAGCTGACGCAGCTCGCCGCGTACCATACGATCGTGCGCGGGCTAATCGAGCATGCGGCGGCGACCTGCACTATTGAGGACGGCGGCGTCGCGGTTCCCAACACGCTCGTCACCAACGTCGCCAAGTATCACTTCGCGCACAATTACCACGCGGGCGTGCAGATCGTTCAGGACCTTGCGGGCGGGCTTCTGGTCACGGCGCCCGCGGCCGAAGACCTGACCAGCGAGGCGACGCGCGATTACGTGCTCAAGTACATGGGTGGCGCGAAGGGCTTCGACGCGGAGAAGCGGCTTCGGCTGCTGAACCTGATAAGCGACCTCACGTCGTCGGATTTCGGCGGCTACCAGGAAGTGCTCGCGGTGCACGCCGAGGGCGGTTTCGAGGCCGAGAAGCTGCAGGCTTACCGGGAGTACGACTTCAAGACGGTAAGCGCCTACGCGCGAAAACTCGCGGGAATTTAGCGGACGTCAACGCGGAGGGAAGCGGCGCATCGTACCGCCGTTTCCCTCCCGCACGTATTCCCGCGGATGCGTGCCCGGTCAGCCTTCCTTGCGCAGCTCGATCGTGTTGCCGTCGGGGTCGAGGAGCCAGAGTTGGCGGCCGGCCATGTTCGAGGGCGCTTCGAGATACTCGATGCCTTTCTCTTCCAGCGTGCGCTTGACCTCGTCGAAGTCCTCGACTTCGAGCGCGATATGCGGTCCGAGCGGATTGATCCCGCCCTCGCGCTTCTCGCTGGAAATGAGATGGATCTGATTTCCGCCGACGCCGTACCATGCGCCGCCGAAGCGGAAATTGGGACGCGGGATCTGCTTCAGGCCGAGCACGTTTTCATAGAAGCTCTTTGCCCGCTCGGCGTCGCTGACTCTGACCGCGGAATGGCTGAAAGCGCGGACCTTGATCATGATACTTTCTCCCCGAATCGTTGACCCGCAGGCCGTTACTCGACGGTTCGCGGGCGCGCCGGCTCAATGCACTTCGCCGCCGCCGGCGACGTTGAGCGTGGTTGCGGTTACGTTGTCGGCGCGGCAGAGATAGACGACCGCCTCGCCGATATCCTCGGGTGCCTGTTCGCGCCGCAGATAGGTGTTGCGCTCGACGAAGCGATCGAACGCCTCGCTTTCGGCGACGCCCCAGAGCGGGGCGAGCGCCTTGACCAGCACGTCGGTCCACATCGCGGTGCGAAGATAGCCGGGGCACACAGCGTTTACCCGGATATTGGCGGGTCCGAGTTCCTCGGCGAGCGCCTGGGTAAGCGCGATCACGGCGAACTTGCTCGCGCAGTAAGCCGAAAGCGCGGCGTGCGCGGTCTTGCCCGCGACCGAGGCGATATTGACGATCGCGCCCTCGCGATTTCGCGTGAGGTAGGGGATACACGCCTTGGAGACCAGAAATGGCCCCTTCGCGTTCACCGCCATCACGCGATCCCAGGTTTCCTCGGGCATGTTCGCGACGGGACCGACCGCGATAATCCCGGCATTGTTGACGACGATATCGACACTGCCCAACTGTGTGGCCGTCTCGCGCGCCATCCGCTCGCAATCCGCCAGGCGCGTGACATCGGCCGCTATCGCAACAGCTTTGACGCCAAGTTTGCGCGCCTCTTCGGCGGTGCGGTTAAGTTCGGTCATCGCGGCGAGGTTGTAGCTAAGCGCCGGGTCGCCCGTGCTGCCGAGATCGGCGAGCGCGAGGTTGCATCCCGCCTCGGCGAGTTTGAGGGCGATTGCGCGGCCGATTCCGCGGGCGGCGCCGGTTACGATCGCGTTCTTTGCGCGCAGTTCCATCGCAAGCCTCCCGAGTTCCGCTTCTAGCACGGGTGCGGGCTTTGGGAAAAAGAGAGCCGCGCCGCGAGCATTCGTCGCTCGACGGGGGACGAACACGCGCGGCGCGGATTTGCTCGACAGGGCGGGCGCGAGGCGCCGCCTATTCGAAGGCGTTCTCGCCGGTGATATCGCGCCCGAGGATCAGGGTCTGCACGTCGAAAGTGCCCTCGTAAGTGTTCACCGTCTCGAGGTTCAGCATATGGCGGATGACCGGATATTCGTTGACGATCCCGTTGGCGCCGAGCATGTCGCGCGCGAGCCGGGCCGCTTCCAGAGCCATCGCGACGTTGTTGCGCTTGGCGAACGAGACATGTTCGGGACGCGCGCGGCCCGCGTCTTTGAGCTGCGCGAGGCGAAGACAGACCATCTGCGCCTTGGTGATCTCGGTCATAATTCTGACCAGCTTGCTCTGTACGAGCTGGTAGCCCGCGAGCACGCGGCTGAACTGGCGGCGCGACCTGGTGTAATCGAGCGCGCAGTTATAGCAGGTGCGGGCCGCGCCGATCGCGCCCCATGCGATTCCGTAGCGCGCCTGAGTCAGGCAACTGAGCGGTCCTCCGAGGCCGCGCGCTTCGGGCAGGCGGGCGGAATCCGGCACTCGCACGTCTTCGAGGATTAGCTCGGAAGTGACCGACGCCCTCATCGAGAACTTGCCGTGAATATCGCGCGTTGTGAATCCGGAAGTTCCTTTCTCGACTAGGAAACCGGCAATCTTATCGTCGGTGCGCGCCCATACGATCGCGACTCCGGCGAGCGAGCCGTTGGTGATCCATCGCTTGGTGCCGTTCAGGACCCATCCCGTGCCGTCGCGGCGCGCGCGGGTTTCCATCCCGCCGGGATCGGAGCCGTGATCGGGTTCGGTCAGGCCGAAGCATCCGATAAGTTTTCCCCTGGCCATCTCGGGCAAGTAGCGGTTCTTCTGTTCCTCGGAGCCGAAGGCATAAATCGCGTACATCGAGAGCGCGCTCTGGACCGACGCGAATGAGCGCAGGCCCGAGTCGCCGGCTTCGAGTTCCTGCATGATCAAGCCGTAAGCGACGTTGTTCATCCCGACGCATCCGTAGCCCTTCAGGTTCGCGCCGAACATCCCAAGCTCCGCCATCCGGGGAACGAGGTCGAGCGGGAAGGTTTCGTTCGCGAAATGGCGTTCGACAACCGGAAGGACTTCGCGCTGGACGAACTGCCGGACGGTGTCGCGCGTCATACGCTCCTCGGGGGTGAGGAGTTCATCGAGGTTAAAGAAATCGACGTTTCTGAGTACGTCAGCCATATTATGCTCCGTTGGGACTCTGATTTATTCGTTTCGCGTCTGACCAATTGAAGCTTTGATTGCCGCGGGTTCGCCCGGCATAGGATGCCAGCAGCGGTTATCGGGCGGGAATTTCAGGCTTGATAAAGGCGGCGTCGAGGGGTTAATCCCGCTACTGGTTGCGTGATAAAGAAGCATCAATTACGCTTATACGTGGGCGGATTGTTATGCATATCGAAACACTGAAGGTCTTCTGCGACATAATCGAGAGCGGAAGCTTTTCTTATGCCGCATCGCAGAATTTTGTGACGCAGTCTGCGGTCAGCCAACAGGTTCGAAGCCTCGAGGAAAAATACGACTGCCGATTGATAGAACGAGGCCGTGCAGGAGTCAAACCTACCGCGGCGGGCCAGATCCTGTACTCATCGAGCAAGGAAATCGTGCGCAGGTTCATGGAGCTGGAAAACCGGCTTCGCGAACTCGGCTCCGTTATTGCCGGCTCGATAAGGGTCGGCACGGTTTACAGCGTCGGACTGCACGAGCTTCCGCCCTACCTGACCGAGTTTTTGCGCGCGTACCCGTCGGTGAACGTGCACCTGGAATATCAGCGCGCCAACAAGGTCTATGAGGACCTGGTCGAGGGCAAGATCGATCTCGGCGTGGTTGCCTATCCGGCCAAGCGCAGCCAGATCGTGACGATTCCGTTCCGCCACGACGAGCTGGTGCTGATCGTTCCGCCCGACCACGCGCTCGCCAAGCACAATCGGATCAGCGTAAGCCAGCTTAACGGGCAGACCTTCGTCGGCTACGAACGCGACATCTCCACCCGCAAGGCCTGCGACCGCATCCTGCGCGACCACGGCGTCAGGCCGCATTACGCGATGGAGTTCGACAATATCGAGACCATCAAGCGCGCGGTCGAAATCGGGCTCGGATGTGCGATCGTGCCGAAGCTCACGGTCGAGCACGAGACGGCGCGCGGCTCGCTCAAGACGATCGAGTTCCAGGAAGGCCCGTTCACGCGCCCGCTCGCGATCGTTCACAAACGCGGGCGCGAGCTGTCACCGGCGGCGCGCAAGTTCGTCGAAGTGCTGACCGCGGGCGGCCAGTCGCCCGCGCCCACGCGCGGCGGACGCGGAGAACGCGCAGGCGGCGCCGAGGGCAAGAGCGAGAGCAGCCGCGTCGAGCATGCGGAGAAGACCGCTTAGCGGGGCGTTGAGAAAAGCGGAAAACGCGATCTGAATGGAGCGGGATGTTTCGCGCGGGGATTGTTCCGCCGGCTGTAGCAACGGAGCTCCGCGAGCCTGCCTTTGTCGTTATGCCGGGCGAAGCGAGGCTCTCATGCCACTCTGCTTACAACACTATAAAAGCGAGCCGCGTTACCGCCGTGAAAATGAGCCACTCCGCGCATGCTCTTTCTTCTCTCGTTTCTGAGATTGCAAACGTCCGAGCTTTTCGCAGGAGCGCGCCGCTTAGAATTCCGCCGAAATCGCCTCTCCTGTCGCGAGGTTTTCAGCCATCTCCGCGCCTACATGTCGATCGGCAGTTCCAGGTGCTGCTTGTAGATGAAGTCGCGATGCTCCATCAGGAGGGGATCCACCGCGGCCTGAACGGCTGAATTGGTGTTGCGATAGAGAGCGCGGGTTTCTTCCGTAATCGGGCAGAGATCGTTCGGCAGCGGCTCGATCAACGCGGCGAATGCGGCCCAGTAGATATCGAGCACGGTCAGGTTCGGGCCCATAAAGTAACGATGCCCCTTGTTCCGCTGTTCCTTCAGGAGGCCGGCGAGCGCGCGCAGAATCGTTGCGATTCGCCCCGGTGCTGCTTCCGCAGCCGCCGCACTGTAGCCGTACTTCGGGGCGAGGTAGTTGGCGAGATCCCGCGCCGGGCCGGACGGGACCGACATGAACGCATGGATAGTCATCAGACGCCGGCACCATCCGAACCCATTTTCACCGCAGATCTCGTTGCAGTAGCCGAAGAACCGGATCCGCTCGTCTATCTCGGAGGGAATCAGCGAAGGCTCGGGCTGAAGGCGCTCCGCCAGGTATAGCTGCTCGATCCAGGTCGATTTCGGAAATCCGTCGTTCCATGCCATGACCGGAACCGAGGCCTGGGCAGACCATACTTTAAGCGCCGCGTTTTCGCCTCCGACCTCGAAACTGGCAAGCGTGTAGGGAAGTTTCTTGACGTAGCAGATTCCCTTGATCGCCTCGCTCCACGGACCGGGCATCGCAGGCGCGACCACCAATCTGAGACCGGACATTTTCCTTGCTTGTTCGACCGTGATGTATCTCGCCAATGCCTTGTACCTCTTTCGGATCTCCGGGGAGCGCGTCCGCCGGCGCGCTCACCCGTACCGGATTACTCGCGACAGGGGCGTCAGCATCGCGCGCAGAGCTCCCGAAAAGCAACGCCCCGAATCGCCACCGACCAATCGGCGACTCAACGCAAGTTTCACGGTTCCCCTTCCCCGTGGAGAAGGAGTCTGGCGTTAAGTGCGATGCTTCGTACTGCTTGGGTCCCCGCCGTTGCAGCAAAGACATTGCTCGGCTTAGGTCCCTCACCCGGCACTTCGCGCCGAAGCGGGAGCCCGCGAAGCCGTGCTTCGCGGATGCGACGGCGCGGGTGAGGGTCCGCCGCGGAAAAATCCCGCACCGGCGGCGCGGCCAGCCCTGCTATCTTTTTGTCACCCTGAGCGCAACGAGCCCGTCCCCCTTCGTCATCCTGAACGGAGGCAGCCGAAGTGGAGGATCTCGCGCGGTCCTCTGCGCGTCTATTCAGGGTTCGCCGGCAAAAAAACAAATTGATGCGTCCGCACCAATACCGTCCGCGAGATGCTTCGCGATGCTCAGGACGATCGCTTGTGGGGCCCGCCTACGTTGCCCTCGCAGCCCGGCGATAAGTGCCCTCGTGCTTGAGGCTCAGATATGACCGAACGAAGACGTCCATGCGCCTACCCAAGTGTTCCTCGACGTAGTCGTGTTTCTTGTCCGAGCGCAATTTGGAAATGATGGTGTCGGTCAACTGGTAGAAAAGCATTTAGCATCAGGACCCGGCGCTGAGCGGTTATACGGTTAGTTGCCTACGCCGCTTGCGCGCGCGAGTTGCTATTGTCGATATCCCGCCAGCCGACC
>JAKAVC010000137.1 GCA_021817345.1 Deltaproteobacteria bacterium
AGCCTCGGGGAGCCTTTATGGATCTTTTTGCGCCAACCCATCTGCTGGTCATCCTGGTTATCGTTCTAATCATCTTCGGACCGAGCAAGCTGGGAGATGTCGGCGGAGCCCTTGGAAAAGCGATTCGCGATTTCAAGCGCTCGATGAACGAACCCGACGATACCACCGCGAAACCGGCCGCAAAGACCGGAGAGCCCACCAACGTCGACAAAGCCTGAGCGGTGACAGATCGTTCGGAAACCCGCCTGGGTGATCCTCGCCCGTGCCCGGCGCGAGCGCTGCCGGGTTAGCCTAACCATCTTTACTTCGCGTATCGGTCGTCACAGCGTCGGCGCGTGCCATCCGGCGATAGCGCCCAGCGAACCGGTGTTTTCTCCGCACATCCGCGCCCAAAGCGCCTCGGCGGGTGAAGCATCGCGGCGCTCTAGCGGATGGCACGCGGTGAGACTGAAAGACGCTTGGAGAGCGTCGCCCCGCGATGCCGAACGCGGGGCAAAATAGCCCACAAGAGACCACGCGGATCAGCAGTCTTTCCATCTCATCTGGGTAGTTTTCCTTAGCTTTCTAGGCACTTTTCCGATTACGCCAATCGCCCCTGTTCGTTAGGGTGTGGAGCGTCACCGCTGAAATCGCTCATGTCGGCGGCGACGGAAGCGACCCGAACTCAAGGGCAACAACTTTTGGCAGCCTTCTCACAATATCGCCGCATCAAGGTTCCTTCCCAACCTGGCACGCTAGTAGAGGCGGCCGCACATGCCCGCGGATGGGACCAGGGAGTGCGGCTTGAAGCGCTGGCTAACCTCGCCCACGAGCTTCGGACTCCAGTTCAGGTTCTGCTCGGCTATCTGGAAATTCTTCGCGACGACCTGGAGCAGGAACTGGGCGATGAATCCCGCGAGATAATCGAGCGGATGAACGCCAATGTCCACGACCTCGCGCAGACGGTCGAGAACATGATAGCGTTCGCGACTTCGGCTGCGGAGGCCCAGGCGACGGCCGAGGAGGTTTTCCGGGTCAGCGAGTTGATCGATGAGCTGACGCCGGCCCTGGAAGCGGCCAACCGCGGCAAAGGCCTGGAAATCGAAATCGACACGGCGCGCGCACCCGAGACTATCGGATGTTCGCGCAAGCCACTGCGCGTCATCCTGCTCAACCTGGCCTCCAATGCGGTGAAGTTCACCGGCTCCGGCAAGGTGACCATCTCGGTCGCCGAGGGCCGGACGCTCAACGGCGCCGATGCAGTGGTGCTCGAGGTGGCCGACACCGGACCAGGAATTGCGCCGGACCAGCTCGAGCGCGCGTTCGAGTCGCTGAGTCAGCTTTCCAACACGAGCGCACGGCGTCATCGCGGCCTCGGGTTGGGCCTTTCGGTGGTGCACCAGCACGTTGGCGCGCTGGGCGGGACGATAGAAGTGCGAACCGCTCCCGGCCAAGGGGCCTGTTTCAGGGCAACCGTTCCGTGCCGGATTGTCCGGCGGGCCGCAAGGAAGACCTTCGCGCGAAAATTTCATGGCGCCGCTGGAATCGGTGCTGCGCAAGCCCGAATTGGCGGCGCCAAACCGCGCAGCCAGCTCCATCACCCGTAAATCAACCGGTGGTTCGCCCGAACGGGGCGAGAAGGAATCCGAAGATGGGGCTGTTAAAGGGATTCGAGACGAGCCTGCTGATCTACGCGATGTTGCACTGCGGCGCAATGGTTCTCGACTGGCTGGACGGCCCTTTCTGGAATTGACGCCTTATCGCTCGCGTCATACCAACTACGCAGATCCACAACGCGCGTCTTGCGCGCGACAAACTAACGTCGATTCAGGCGCAGGCTAATCCCGCGTCCGCCTTGCAAGCGCGAACGCCCGCCGCGGCTATCGATAGCGGCGCATCAGGCCCACCACCACGCCGCGTATGCGCAGATCGCCCTCTCTCACGTAGATAGGATCCATTGCGGCGTTGGCGGGCTGGAGCCGAATCCTGCCATCTCCCTCGCGATAGTAGCGCTTGACCGTGGCCTCGTTGCCGAGGAGCGCGACCACCGTCTCCCCGTTGTTCGCGACATCTCGGCCTTCAACGATTATGTAGTCACCGTCGCGAATCCCGTCCTCAATCATGGATTCGCCCTTTACCCTGAGGCAGAAGGTATCGTCGCGGCGGACAAAGTCTTCGGGGACGGAGATCGTCTCCTGTGATTCGACCGCTTCGATTGGATGGCCGGCAGCCACCTGGCCGAGCAGGGGCACCTCGCGAGGCGTTATCGGATGCTCGCGGCCGTTGGAAACCTCGAGCGCGCGGCTGTGATTGTGCTCGCGCCTGATCACGCCCTTCTGCTCGAGATTTCTGAGGTGCTTATGAACAGTCGCGAGCGACGAAAGCCCAAAATACTGCCCCACTTCCGCGAGGGTGGGCGCATATCCGTGCTCGCTAATATAATTTTGCAAGAAGTCGACCATCTGCTTTTGCCGCTTCGTCAGAGTAGCCATCGCTCGTCGTCCTCATGCTCCCCGTTTCACAATTGTGGCGAAACAAGAGCGAAACTTCAAGTAGACTTACAAACGCCTTGAGGCCAGGGTTTAACCCCGCGCCATCGACGCATATCCTGAAACCGGAACCTTATGGCCAAGCTTCGCATAATTTTCGAAAATGGCGGTCCGGAACGCGAAATCCAGTTCGAGCCCGCTGACGCGCCCTTCGAGCACCATGGCCGTCCCGGCTCGTTATTGGACATCATGTTGGGCCACAAAATTCATCTGGAACACGCCTGCGGCGGCAATTGCGCATGCACTACCTGCCATGTGATCGTAAGACAGGGCTCTGACAAGCTTAGCGAACCCGAGGAACAGGAAGAGGACATGCTCGACAAGGCGCCGGGCTTGACCCCGGCCTCCAGGCTTGGATGCCAGGCGGTGGTTGAGGATCCGAACGCGGAAATCACGATCCTGGTGCCGAAATACACGATAAACCTGGTCAGTGAGAACGCCGATGAGTGAACCGGCCATCCTCCCAGGACCGGCTTGCAAGCCATGAGCGGCGAATCCGCAAATCCGGCCCGAAACCTGCGCCGCGCGCGCGTCGAACGGATCTTCGATCACGCGCCCGGCATCCGCTCGCTCTTCCTGCGTCTTGCCGGCGGACAGCGGCTCAGGTTCGTACCCGGACAGTTCATCTCAATTGCGATTCCGCTCGAAGACGAGACCCGCACCCGCGCCTATTCGATCGCTTCGGCCGCTCAAGACGGCGAGATGATCGAGATATGCTTCAACCGCGTGCCCCAGGGGCGCGGCGTCGCATGGCTGTTCGAGCGGCGCGTGGGCGACACGCTCGATTTCATCGGTCCGTTCGGCGTGTTCACGATGGAGCGCGCGCCGGAGGTCGAGACGGTCCTGATTGCCGAGGGCACGGCGATCGCGCCGATTCGCCCGATGCTTCAGATGACCGCGCGCGCGGGCAGTCACGCTCCGACCGTCCTGCTGTACGCCGCGCAAAGCCCCGAACAAATCCTGTATCGCGCGGAACTTGAACAGTTCGCCGCGCGCGACCCGAATCTGCGCATCGAAGCGCTGGTGGTGCCGGGCGCCGATTCCGCCGCACTTTACGAGCGCCTTGCGCGCGAGACGCAAGCCCGATGGATCGCGGCGGACAGCGTCCGCAGCCGGCGGTTTTACATCTGCGGGGTCGGCAAAGGCGTGCTTCGGCTGCGCGATCTTCTTCGCGGCGCGGGATACGAGCGCCGCTCGGTCCGTTACGAGCAGTGGTAGGACGCGCCGCCTCCTCGGAGCCTCGGCCGGCGGCGCGTCCTTGACGTTGCTATCGCATGAAGGCCTTTTTCAGCGCCGCCGCCGATTCCGCGACCGCCTTTTTTCCTTGGTCGAGCACGTCGGCCATCGTGAAGAAGCCGTGGATCATGCCGTTGTAGCGCGTGATAACCACCGGCACGCCCGCGGCACGAAGCTTCTCGCCGTAAGCCTCGCCTTCATCGCGCAGCGGATCGAATTCGGCCGTGATTATCAGCGCGGGCGGAAGGCCCTTGAAATTTCCCGCCAGCGTCGGCGAGGCGAGCGGATTTTTGCGGTCCGCGTCGGTGCGCACGTAATGTTTCCAGAAGTAGCTGACCAGTTCGGGCGTGAGGAAATACTCCTTGAACGCGCGCATCGACTCGGTCGCGAGCGCTCCATCGACGGCCGGATAGATGAGCAACTGGAAGCACAGGTTCGGTTTGCCGTTATCCCGCGCCATCAGGGCGACGGCCGCGGCGAGATTTCCGCCGGCGCTGTCGCCGCCGACCGCGACTCTGCCCGGATCGCCGTTCAGTTCGCGAGCGTGCTCGGCCACCCATAGGGCCGCCGCGTAGGAATCTTCGACGGCGGCGGGAAACTTGTGCTCGGGCGCGAGCCGATAATCGACCGACACCGTCACGCATCCCGCCTGCTTGGTGAGCGAACGGCAGGCCGCGTCATGGGTGTCGAGGTCGCAGATGACCCATCCGCCTCCGTGGATATAGACCAGCACCGGGAACGGACCGTTTCCCGCCGGCGTGTAGATTCGCACCGGGATGGCGCCGGCCGGTCCCGGGATGGTTCGGTTCTCGA
The DNA here is from genome assembly GCA_021817345.1 of Deltaproteobacteria bacterium. Lineage (GTDB taxonomy): Bacteria > Desulfobacterota > Binatia > Binatales > Binataceae > DTIX01. Next base: position 4,578 of record JAKAVC010000137.1, read on the forward strand.
CTCGCGCAACCGGCTCCTGCTTTTCCGGCGCAACGCGGAACATCGTGGCGGTTGCCTGTCTCGCCTCGACCGGCGACAAGGTGTGAAGCGGCGGCGCACCCGCGCTCGCCATCTGTTCAAGAAGTTGCTGAGCCTGAGGATCCAGCGGCATTGGCATTCTCCAAGGGAAATCTACCCGGCATCGTTCGGGCGCCTGTTTCTTTTAGACTGCGAAGGGCCGGGCTCTCAAGCCCGCGGTCACGAGAGATAGCTCGCGAGGACCGCGGCCGTGCCCGCAGCGCTTCCGAGCCTGACGCCGCGTACGAGGAAGCCCTCGCGTTCGAGCTTTCGCGCGGCGCTTTCGACGAGTGCGGCCTCGATTCCGAGTATCCGCGCGAGCGCGCGCTCGTTGCCGAAGGCCGCCGTCTCGAAGTAACGCCGAACGATCCGGAGCGCGGCCTCGGTGCGCGAGATTTCCTTCGCCTCGCCGAGCGCGTCGGCCCATCGATGCTCCATCGTGTCCCACACGTAGGTGAACGGGTCGTAGCGCTCCTCAACCTTGAGCGCGAGGAATTTCTCCTGCAGTTCCTTCATCGCGCGATCGAAGGCCGCGCGCCGCGACGGCTCGCCGTGCCCGGTCGAAAGCTTGAGCGCCTTGGTTTCCGAGGCGCCGCGCCTTAGGAGCACGTCCATGATCAGCTTGGCGCCGTGGCTCAGCATCCCGCGCCGGTAAAGTGCAAGGTAGCCGCCCGGCTCGACCCGAAGCCTGAGGAACGCGGCGAGAATTCCAGGGGCGATAAAGCTCGGCCGTCCGCCAATCGCCTTGCCGTAGTAGGCCGCGCGCCGCTCGGCCAGCGTGTCCTTGATTTGCCAGGTCATCCCGATCGCGTAATCGTGCTGAATATGCTCCGGCAGAGGCGGTTCGCGCCGCCCCGCAATCGCCTCGCGCAGGCACGGCACGCCAAGCCCGGCGGAAAACGCGGTGCAGAAGCCGACTTCGTTGATAAAGCCGAGCGCGGCCTTTTCGCCGGCGATGCGGCGGGTTTTGACGCGGCGGAAATGATGGTCGCGGTGGCGCTCGAGCGCTTCGAGCAGGGCCGCCGACTTGTCCTCGCCTAGCGCGAGGCCAGTGCGCGCTCGACGCATCGGATGAATCCGCTCCGGTAGTCGTCCCTGACGCCGAGTTGGCTGATGATGCTTTCGAGCCCGATAAGCGCGCGCAGCAGAAATACGCTATGGTCGGGCGACTTGTAAAGCTTGTGCTTGAAGGCGATCTCGCCGACCTTCTGCGCCTTGCCGACCGTGTCGTACCGCCGCGGTTCGTACCCGCCGCGCGTGTACATCGGCTCGAACAGTATGTGGATTATCTCGACCATCGGAGCCGGATCCTGGCCCGTGTCGATATAGCCGAGCTTTGTCATCCCGGCGGCGATAGCGGCGTCGTCATCGTCAACGATTCCCTTGGCGACCATCAGGTAGGCTTTCCTTTCAGGCTCGCTGAAGCGGCGAATCGAGCCGAAATCCAGGATGCCGATGCGCGGATGATAGGTGATGAGATAGTTGCCCGGATGGAAGTCGGTGTGGAGCACGCCGAATTCCAGGATCTGGCGCCACGCAAGTTCCGAGCATTTGCGCGCGACCCATCGCCGAAGGTCGAGGTCCACTTCGGGACCGAGCGCGTCGGTCAGCGGATAGCCGTCGATGTAAGTCATCGTCAGCACCCGGCGCGAACTCAGCTCCTTGACGACCTCGGGGACCATCACCTCAGCGTCGTCGGCTAACAGCCTGCCGAACTCGGCCATGTTGCGCGCTTCGAGCAGGTAGTCGAGTTCCTCCTTGAGGCGTACTTCGAGTTCGCCGTAAACGGTCTCGGTATCGACCTTCTGATGCATCACGTCGCGCGCGATACCGCCGAGCGTCTTCAGCAGAAGCTTCAGATTTTGCAGATCCTGGCGGACCGCCTTGTCGATACCCGGGTACTGGATCTTGACCGCGACCTCGCGCCCGTCCCTGATGCGCCCGCGATGCACCTGGCCGAGCGAGGCGGCCGCGAAGGCGGTGCGCTCGAAGCTCGCATAGAGCTGCTCGGGGCGTTTTCCAAGCTCGCGACGGACCTGCTCGGACATCATCTGGTAGTCCATCGGCTCGACGCCCGACTGCGTGGTGCGCAGCACTTCGAGCGCCTCGGTCGGAAGCAGGTCGCGGCGCATCGCGAGCATCTGGATGAGCTTCAGGAACGCGCCGCGCAACTGGGTCGAGCTTTCGACGATTCGGCGCGCGTTGCGGATATGGGTTTCGAGCAGTTCCTTCTCGCGCTGGGTTGCGTCGAGGAACGGGCGGCGCAGCGATGTCCACAAGTAGCTGGTGCCGACCTGCGAGGCGAGTTCGCCCATCTTGATCGCGCGCCGAGTGCGCCCGCTGGTCAATTCCCGCTTCGCCATCAGTCCTGTTTCCGGTTAAGACCAACCCGGTTGATCAGCGTCGCGGCGAGCGCGGCTCCGAAACCGTTGTCGATATTGACCACCGTCACGCCGCTCGAACACGTGTTGAGCATTCCGAGCAGCGCCGCAAGCCCGCCAAAAGCGGTCCCGTAGCCGATACTTGTCGGCACCGCGACGACCGGCTTGTCAAGCAGTCCCGCGACCACCGACGGCAACGCCCCTTCCATCCCGGCCACGACGATGAGCACGCTGGCGCGCGCGATCGCTTCAAGGTTGGAGGTCAGGCGATGGAGCCCCGCGACGCCGACGTCGTAAAGCCTCTGCACCTGGTTGCCGAAAAGCTCTGCGCACAGAGCGGCTTCCTCGGCGACCGGCAGGTCGGAGGTTCCCGCGCTTATGACCATCACTTCGCCCTGCCCCGAGCGGGGAACGCCGTCGCTGATGATGGATGCGAGGCGGGCTTCGGGATGATAGACGAGGCCCTTGAGCTTGCGCCTGAGCGCGCCGGCCTTGTCCGCGGAAAGGCGCGTGATGATGAGATTCATGCGCGCGCGCACGACCCGCCGGCCGATTTCCGCAAGCTGCGCGACGCTCTTGCTCTCGCCGAAGACGACTTCCGGCACGCCGCGGCGAACGTCGCGATGGCGGTCGATTTTGGCGAAGCCGAGATCCTCGAAAGGAAGATGCTTCAACTGCGCGAGCGCCGCGTCGGCGGTCGTCCGCCCCGAGGCGACGCCTTCGAGGATTTCGCGTATCCGATGCTCGGTCATTCCTGGCGGGCGTGCTCCGCGCGCAGCGCGTGTCCGAGATTAATCATGACCTCCCGTACCGCGCGCGCGTCGCTTCTGAGAACAGTGATCATCACGTCGTCAACCTTGAGCTGTTCGCCGGGCTTCGGAATATGCCCGAGGCGCTCCACGACCAGCCCACCGATCGTAGCATACTCGTCGGCTTCGGGCAGTTTCAGACCGAAGCGCTCGTTGAGTTCGCCGACCGGCGCGCGGCCCAGCACTCTCAAGGTGCGGCGGTTGACGATCCGGGCGATTTTCTCGGCCAGATCGTATTCGTCCTCGATCTCGCCGACGATCTCCTCGATTATATCCTCGGCGGTGAGAATTCCCGACGCGCCTCCGTACTCGTCGACGACCACCGCGATATGCTCTCCCGTGCGCTGCACCGCTACCAGCGCCTCGTCGAGCGGCATTGATTCCGGAAAGTAGCTGACCGGGCGCATCACTTCGCGCACCGGGCGCGCGAGATCGGGCGCTTCGAGCAAATCGAAGACGTGAACCACGCCCACGATGTCGGTTATGCGGCCCTGGAAGACCGGCAGCCGGCTGTAGCCCTCGCGCCGCACTGTCTCGATCGCGGCAGCAAGCGGCATGTCGTCTGGCACCGCGACCACCCTGACCAGCGGCACCATCGCGCGGCGCACGTCGCCGCGCGTGAAGCGGAAAATCCTGCTTATCATCTGCCGCTCGACCGGCAGGATGGCGTCGGTCTCCTCTCCCGCGGCTCCCGCGAACGCCGCGCGCCTGAGCAGCAGGACCAAATCGTCGCGGCTCAGAAACACGCTCTTCGTGCCCGCCGGAACGCCGACCAGCCGGCGCAGCCATCTGCTCAGCGCGGTCTCCGCCGCAAGCAGCGGAGCCAGCACGGTTGAAAGCACAACGAGCGGCGCCGCCGCCGCGCGCACCAGTTCGTTGGGACGCCTGAGCGTCAGCAGCTTCGGCACGGCCTCGCCCAAAATCAGCGTGAGCGGAGCGAGAATGAAGGGCGCAAGGTACGAAAGCGACGGGCGGAGCGAATGAAGAAAGCTCGTCAGCAGCACCGCCGCGGTCACCGTCGCGAGATTGTTGATGGTAAGCGTCAGGGCCACGAGGCGATCGCGCCGTTCGAGCAACCTCCTGAGAGCGCGCGCGCCCAGGCCGCCACCCTCGGCTTCGGCCTTGAGTTTCGCCTCGTCGGCGCTGACGATCGCGATTTCGCTCGCGGCGGAAAAGGCCTGCACGGCGACGCACACCCCGACCGACGGAATCAGCGCGGCTATGAGCATCGCCTGAGCCTTACCAGTTCCACGGTCGCGCCGCGCACGCGCTCGGCCGTCGCTTCGAAATGTCCGATTCGCACCGTCTCGCCCGTGCGCGGCACGCGTCGCAATTGCCGCAGGATAAGCGCGCTTAGCGTGCGCGCGCCGCCGGGATGTGGGAGTTCCGCGGAGCCGCCGAGCCGCCGGCTCAGTTCGGCCACTTCGATAGCGCCCGAAGCGAGCCATTCATTTTCGCCCGTCTGGCTCAATTCCGGACCTTCGAAATCGAACTCGTCGCGCAGCTCGCCGAAAAGTTCTTCGAGAAGATCCTCGAGCGTGACTAGCCCGAGCAGCTTGCCGTACTCATCGACCACCAGCGCCATCCAGACCCGCTCGCGCCGCATATCCTGGAACAGTTCGCCGACCAGCTTGCTTGGCGGAACGAAGTACGGACGGCGGATAAGCCTGTCGATCCGCGGCGGCGACGGCTCGAGCCGTCCAATCACCATGTCCTTGGCGTTCAGGATGCCGACGATATTGTCGGGCTCGCCCCGATAGACCGGAACCCGCGAGAAGTGCCCGTGAATTATCCTTGGCAGCAGTTCCTCGGGCGCAGTCTCGATATCGACGGAAAAGATCCGTTCGCGCGGCGTCATCACTTCCGACACGCGGCGCGTCCCGAAGTCGAAGACCCGATGGATGAGCGCGCGCTCGCCGGGCTCGACCTCGCCGAGGTTCTCGCTGACCCGAAGCAGCGCCTTGAACTCGGTCTCCGATACCGGCTCCAGGCGCGGCGCTTCTTCGAACGGGGCGAAATGGCGCGCCAGCGGATGGACCAGCTCGGTAAGCGTTGCGAGCACTCCCGCGGTAAACCGCGCGATCCCCGCCGGATAGCCGAGCGCGAAGGTCTTGGGCGTGATGTCGCAGAACAGCAGAACCACCAGGAACATCAGCGGCAGCGCGACGTATTCTCCGACCGGCCCGAGCAACATCAGCAGAAAAACGGTCGCCAGCGATTCGGCAAAGATGTTGGCGGCTTCGTTGAGCCCGATTACGACGATCAGCGACTCGAACGGCCGGCGCATCAGGCGGTTGACCGCGTAGCGCACGGGCTGCGAGAGCCTTTCCCGTATCCCCTCAAGCCGTGCGAGCGCGAAGATGGCGGTCTCGGACGCGGCGAGCGTTGCGCTCACAATCAGAAGGGCAACGACGGCAATCGGCAGGATCAGCATCGCGTCAAAATTCTTACAGCCGTCCCCTTAGCTGGTCCCATCCGGCGACTTCGGGCCGAGTCGCGCCGCGCGCGTCGCGCACCAGCACCCGGCTGCCGCGCACGATCGTTCCAATTCTGCGCACCGGGACTCCAAGACGCCGGCCAAGCTCCGCCTCGGAGCGCCCGGGCCGGAGACAGAATAACAGCTCGTAGTCCTCGCCGCCGCCGAGCGCGAGCGACAGGTCGTCGCCCATCACCGCCCGATATTCCTTCGAGACGGGAACCTGCGCCGCGTCTATCTCGGCGCCGACCCCGCTTCGTTCGAGGATATGGCCGAGATCCTGGACAAGGCCGTCGCTGATATCGATCGCTGTCGGAACCGGCCGCATGCGCGCGAGGGCAAGGCCCGCGCCAAGCCGGGCGGTTGGGCTCAGGTGGCGTTCGACGAGGGCGCGACGGGTTTTGCCCGAGGCGTTGAGCTTGCCCGCAAGAATGCGCAGGCCAAGCGCCGAATCGCCGACCGTGCCGGTCACGAAGATCTCGTCGCCGGGACGCGCCGAATCGCGCCGCATCGCCGCCGCGCCCACTTCGCCAAGCAGCGCGATCGTGATTCCAAGCTTGTCAGCGCGAGTCACGTTGCCCCCGACGATATCGACCTTCGTCTCCCGCGCGAGCGAGCGCATCCCCGCATACAGGCGGTCGAAAAAGCGCATGTCGAGTCCCGCGCGAACCGCAAGGTTGACCACGCATGCGGTTGGCCGTCCGCCCATCGCGGCGATATCGCTCAGATTGACCATGAGCGATTTCGCTCCGAGCTTCTCCGGCGCACCCCATCCAAGGCGAAAGTGTACGTCCTCGACCATCGAGTCGATAGTGAGCAACCGAGGCGCGCGGCTCGAAGCCAGGATGGCGCAATCGTCGCCGGGTCCGAGCACGGTCCTGCGGCTCATCCGCAGTCCGCGTACCAGGCGCGCGATAAGTTCAAATTCTCCAGGCGGTTTTTTCACGAAGCGCGCCAAAGGTGCCGAATCCGGGAGTACGCTTCAAGGCAGAGCCCGCTTGCGCACGACGCGGACGATGAGCGGTCTTCGCACGAGTCCAGATGCACCATCTGACGCTAAAACATTCGCCTGCCACGGGCAATAGAGGCATCTCCGCCACGGCGCACACGCACACGCTCACCCTTCGAGCGCCGGGCTTCGCGCCAGGGTCGGAATTCGCACGCTCAGGGCAAGCCCGCGGCTGTCGGCACAAGGCTTCGCCTCGACCCTGCCGCCCGCCGACTCGACGATGACGCGGGTGATGTAAAGGCCGATACCGGAGTGCGGGCCGCGGCCCTGGCCCGGACGCAGAAACAGCGTTGCCATCTGTTCGGCGGACAGGCGCGGACCGTCGTCGCTGACCTCGATTACGATCGAGCCGTCGCGAGTGAAAGTTCGCAGCCTTATCTCCCCCTCGCCGAGCCGGCCGATCTCGTAGGCGAGCAGGTTTCTCACCACGCGCTCGAGATGGCGCGGGTCGGCTTCGATTTCGGGTAGCGGCGCGCACTCGGCGACAAGCGTCAGTCCCTTGCGCGCGGTCTGGGCTTCGCAATGCTCAACGGCGTCGGCGACGGGCCGGTTGGGATCGATTCGGGTGCGGGCGGCGGGCAGATGCCCCTCCTGGATTTGGTAGAGGTCGAGGACGTTGGCGACCGTAAGGTCCATGTTCCAGGCGGTCGATCCGATACGTGAGAGCAACGCCTCGCGTTCCTCGGCGTCGAGCTGGTCGTCCTGCAGCAGTTCGACAAAGCCGGCGATCGCCGCCAGGGGGCTTCGGATATCGTGGGCCATCGTCGCTACCTGGCTCTCGCGAAGCGCGGCGGCGTCGATCAACTGGCGCAACTGCACCCTTATCCGCTCACGGTAATTCTGCATGAACACCGCCGTCGCCTGCGCAAGCATCACCGCCGCGAACAGGCCGAGCCATCGATAGAACGAATCGTCGGCCGCGAGCGGCACCATCGTGCGCGCCAGCGCGTACAGCGCGATACAGACCGCGCTCATCAGGCCCTGCCAGCGCCATCCCCAATCGACGAATGACGCGGTCGCGATCGGGAACAACAGGATTGCCACGTAACGCGAATCCCCCTCGCGGCTCTGCCCGCTTATCAGGATGAACATCGCGAGCAGGGCGAACGAAAAAATCAGGACACAGAGCCTCCAATGGCGGCGGAAAACCGAGGTCCAGGTGACGCCGAAAAACAGTAGCGCCATCGAGATCGACAGCCAGTGATAGAAGGCAAGTATCGACGATGACGAGAGGTTGCCGCCGAGATCGTAGATCAGGTAGGCGACGAGGAAGAAAATCGCGATCGAGCCGCTGGTGCGCAGCACCTGGATTGCGGCCTCGTCTTCGCTGGCGAATGCTCCGCTCGCAGCCGAGTCATGCATGCTTCGCCCGAGATTGTCCCCGCGCAAGTCCGCGAGCCCCCTTTTCTTCGGCGCCAGGCCGCCGTTCAAACCCGATCCTTTACCGGCTCGCGCGCGCTGGCAAGCGCCCGGCCCATTGCATCGAGTGCGAATTCCAGATCCGAGTTTTCCAGCGTAAGCGGCGGCGCGAGCCTGACCACCCGGTCGGCGTTCAACGTCCAGTTGATCACCACGCGGTTGGCAACGGTTTCGGCGACGAAGCGATGCGCAAAGCGGGCGTCGTGAAATTCGATTCCGACCAAAAGCCCGATTCCCCGCACGCCGGCTATCTCGGGAGCGTTGAATCCGCGGATGCCTTCGAGCAGTTCGCGTCCCATCCGTTGCGCGCGCTGCGCCAGGCGCTCGGCCACGATGACCTCGAGCGCGGCGAGACCCGCGGCGCATGAAAGCGGATGGCCGCCGAAGGTGGTGATATGGCCGAGCGGCGGGTCGTGCGCGAGCGCCGCCAGCGTCTCGTCGCGCGCGCAGAACGCGCCGAGCGGAAGCCCGCCGCCGAGCGCCTTGGCGAGCACGACGATATCCGGCACCACGGCGAAATGCTCGAGCGCGAAGAGCCGACCGGTTCTTCCGAGCCCGGTCAGCACCTCGTCGAAAATCAGCATCGCGCCCACCCGATCGCATCGCTCGCGAAGCGCCCTGATGAACTGCGCGCCTGGTATCCTGACGCCGCCTTCGGCCTGCACCGGCTCGACAACCACCGCCGCGATCGTCGAATCGATTGCGCCAAGCGCGCCGACATCGTCGTAAGGCAGGTGAAGCACGGGTCCCGGCAGCGGCTCGAATGGCGCGCGGAAAGCTGGATTTCCCGAAAGCGCAAGCGCGGCCATCGTGTCTCCGTGGTAGGCGCCGTCAAACGCGGCGAACCCCGCGCGCCCGGTAACTTTGCGCGCCGCCTTGAGCGCGCCCTCGATCGCCTCGGCGCCGCTGTTGGTGAAGTAAACCCGTTCGATTCCGTCGGGCAGCAGTTCGGCGAGCCGGCGCGCGAGCCTTACCTGTGCATCGATCACGTACTCTCCGTAAACCATTACGTGCAGATGGCGGCGCATCTGCTCCTCAAGCGCGCCAAGGACCGCGGGATGGCCGTGGCCGAGCGCGCTCACTCCGATACCCGCGATAAAATCGAGATACGCGCGCCCATCGGCGCATCTGAGCCACGAACCCCGCGCGTCGAGCACTTCGAGGCCCATCGGCGCGTCCGAGGTTTGCGCGACATGGCGCAGGAACTCGCGTTTGCGCTCGGTCATCGCGTCGCACCCGTCACAAAATCGAGAAAGGCGCCTCCGCCGTGCCTCCATTCAAGCGGCGGCGATTGTATCGAACCCGGTTCGCAAATCCACGTGACGCCTAGCCGTTCGAGCAGCCGGGCCGCGGCCTCGGCCGACGGCGAGCCCGGCGTCACCGAGAACGCTTCGAGCTTGCCGCGCATCGGCGCGAGCCGATCCTCGAAGGCGCCGAGGCTTGCGACCGGGGTTATCGTGACGGTTCTGTGGCCGGGCGAGAGCTGAAAGCGCGCGCCGGGATCGAGCACCACCGTCCAAGCCATCGCGGGGCCTTCCCAGAGCGTGACATTGCGCCCGCCGAGCCGTCGCCATCGCGCGCTCTCGCGTACGCGCCGAATCGCGGAGGCCGTCTCGAAAGAGAGCCGCGCCGGGGCAAGCCTCTCGACAAGCGCCGAAAGCGCTTCGGCCATCGACTCGCTGAACCGCGCGGCGACCGCCGGGTCGGCGGCTTCGAGAAAGATATGATGCGGCGAAAGGCATCCCTGCTGTTCGAACAGCGTAACGTCGCGGGCAAGCGCGGCAGCGGTTTCGGGGCCGCGTTTCTCCAGCGCGCTTTGCGTCACAAACGCGCCGCTCGCGCGGCTTCCGAAGCCAAAGAAAGGCTTTCGGGAATGAAGGCCCGACAGCGTTTCATCCGCTCCCAGCACCACCGCGAAATCGCTCGAATCGAGCATCGCGGCCGCAAGCTCGGAATTCCCCCGCTCGAAGACCACGGCCTTCGCGCGCGCGCCCAGGCCTGGCGCCATCTCGCCAAGCGAAGCCGCGAATCCCGCGAAGAAGAACGGTTCGCGCGAGGAAACCTTGATGAGCGCGCTTGCACCCGCGAGCATCGCGGCGACCAGCTCATGAAGTCCCGCGCCAGGCACGTTCGCCGGCATCACGAACGCGCCCACGCCGGAGGGCCCGCGCCTTATGCGCCGCGCGAAGGCGTACAGAGCGTCGGCGGTGAACGGCTGAAGAAGCGCGTCGAGCGATTCCCCGAGCAGTTCGGGCGATTTCCCGGAGCGCTCGGCGATTCGCGCGATCGTATGCTGGCGCGCCGGAAATTCCCGCTGACGCCATCGCCTGAACGTCGGCGCAAGAGCCGCCGCGGCTTCGAGCGGCGCGGGCGCCCGCTCGCTTTCCCGCGCAAGCTGGCGGACAAGAGCGCGCAACTCCGCGGCGGAAAGCGGCGCGAGACTGCCCAACGGAGAGTCGGCGTTGTCGGCGCGTTCAAACACTTCCAATTGCCGATTCATCCCCGCTCGCCGACCGCGACGGCGCTTCGATGCGCCTGGAATTGCTCGATACCGAGCGCGCATCCGCGAATGTCCGCCATCGCGGCTCGTCCCGCGAGATAGACCCGTCCGTTCTCGACGCGTCCGAAATCCTCGGTCAGCACGCACGACACCGAGCCGACATTGGCAAGATCGAAGAAGCGGAGCAGTCCGTATTGACCCTCGCCCACGGGCCGCAGCGTTACCGGAGCGACCGCGGCGCATCGGAGCCACGCGGGCGCGATCTTGGCGCGCCGCTCCGGTTCGCCGACATCGGCGGAGTTGAACAAGGTAGCGTCATAGAGCTGCGAGCAGAGCTCGGTCATTCCGTATTCGTTGATCACCATGGCGGGCTCGACTCCGAGCCGCTCAGTGCATCCGCGGATCACCTCGGCCGGGTCCATCGGCACCGCCTGTCCTTTCGGCCCGCCGGTGTCCATCACGCGCGAGCCCGCGGCAAGCCGAAAACACTTTCCGCTCTCGTCGATTCGGGCGAATAGCGTGCCCAGCGAGGCGGTGGTTCCAAGGATACAGAGCGGCGCGCGCTCGCGCTCGGCTTCGGCAAGGACGCGCGTCGCTATTCCCAAGTCCAGACCGTGGCGGTCGGCCGCGCATACGCCGGGCCCCAGGCCGAACTCCTCGACACACCAGGTTATCATCCTGGCGAGCGACGATTCGGGCATCCGGGTGGCGTCGGGATGCAGCGCGAGCATCCGAAGCCTCATCCGGTCGGGAAACAGCATGCGGCGAAGATGCGCGAGCGCGGATGCGCGGTAAACCTCCGGCCGTGGCACGACGTGACGTCCCCGTTCGTCGCGCCCGATAGTTGTTCCGCTCGTGAAGAAGACCAGCCCCCCGCCGGGGCCGAATGAGTCATGATTTTCCAGCGCGGCATACTTGAAGGCGAGCGTGCTGACCGCCGGAACTTCATCGAGCGAGCGAACGCTTCCCGGATGGGCGCCTAACGCGAGACAATAATCGCGATACGGCTGGATGTGCTCGAACTGGTAGCGAAACACCGCAAGCGCGAGCGCTTCGAATTGCGAAGGCTCGGGCCGTTCGATGAAATGAAGGACGTCTTCGTATATCGACATGGGAAATCGGACGAACGCCTTGAAAGATCATGACATCGCGAGACGAAGCGGAGCAATCGCGACGCCAGGCGGGAGCCAGCGCCCATGGCTTCGCCTTCCTTTAGCCAAATTTTGCGAAGAGTAGCTTTAGATGCTGCATGGAGTCGAGAAATGGCGCCGAAAATAAGGCTTAGCTAGAGTCGGATCGGGTTGAACTTGTAACGTTTTTGCGCTGGTAACGTATTTCTGATAGAAACCTATTCCAAGCGGACTGGGTGGGGAGCGCCAAGGGAGCGCCAGAAACAAAATGAAGAAATTCGCCGCCGGCGTAGTGGCCGGTTTTTTGATGAGTTGGGCTGTCGCTTTCGCGTCGCCAGGCATGTCGCATAACGGGTCGTTCTGGAACAAGCTGAGCAGCCGGGCTAAGGATGGTTACGTCTATGGTTACGCGGACGCGATGCGCGTCAGCGTGGCAAAGCTGAACACCCTGACGGTAGCGGGTGATCTGTTTCATTGGAAAGGCTCGCGCAAGATAATTCGCCAGCTCGCCAATGAACTGTCGATGTCGGCGCTGACCTCTCAGCAGGCGGTCAAGCGGCTCAACGCGTTGTACGCAAACCAGAAATATTCGGAACTCGACGTGGGCTCGGCGCTGCAATTGCTGGCTCTTAGGGCGCAGGAGAATCCTCTCCCGGCGAAACCGGCGAAGGCAAAATAACGGTCACCGCGAGGACCTTTTGGGAGGCGGCTCCGACACGGAGTCGCCTTTCGTTTTTTTGTCAATCGCCGCGCGTTGCGGCAACTTCTTGAAACCCGCCGGTTTTGTGCTTACTGGTTAGACGGGAGTCGGAGGCGTGAACGCAACCGTTCGATTGCTGGAAAACGTGGCGCGTGCGACGGTCGGCGTACACTCACAGGTGCCGGCAACGCACGTATCGGCGGCGATCGGTCTCGGCACCGACCGGCGCGGCAACCGGAACCATCGTGAGCCCGGACGGTTATATCGTCACCGTGCACTACCTGCTGCTCGGCGCGCAGAGCGTGATCGTGACGCTTCCCGGCGGTGAACAGCTTACCGCGCGGATAATCGGCAAGGACTACAACAGCGGGCTCGGCCTGCTGAAGATAGACGGCTCGAAGTTGCGGTGGCTGGAAGTGGTTTCGT
>JAKAVC010000056.1 GCA_021817345.1 Deltaproteobacteria bacterium
CGATATTGCCCTACGGCGCCGATCCTGCCGAGTTCCGGCCCCGGAGCCTTGCCGAAAAAAGCTCATCCCCGTTGCGAAAGGTTGAGTGCCTGTATGTGGGCCACATCTCCTATCGCAAGGGCATACCGGTACTGCTCGACGCCGCGCGCCGCTGTCGCGACTTGCCGATCACGTTTCGGTTGATTGGTCTGGTGATTAGCTCCGAAACCATGGAAGGCATGCCCGATAACGTCGTTTATGATGGCGTAACGACGCAGGGGGGAGTTGCCGATGCAATGCGAAGGGCTGATCTCTTTGACACGGCGCGGTTCTTGCCTTAAGGTCGGAAGAAGATGATAAATATGAGTCGAGAGGTTCTCTTTTCATGGCGAGAATCGTAATCATCGGCGGAGGCACGGCCGGACTGGCGGTCGCGGCGCGTCTCAGGCGTGCCGGCCAGAGCGACATCACGATAATCGAGCCGTCGGCGCGGCATTTCTACCAGCCCCTGTGGACGCTGGTGGGTGGCGGGACCGTGGCGCGCGAGGCAACGGTCCAACCCGAGGCGCGCTACATGCCGCAAGGCGTCCGCTGGATTCGCGATTCGGTCGCCGAGCTCGCGCCCGAGCGCCGCTCCGTGACGACCGCGGGCGGCTCGACGATCGATTACGACTTCCTGGTCGTCGCGTCGGGACTCGAGATGGACTACGAGAAGATCCCCGGACTCAGGGAAGCGCTCGCAGGCGAGGGCGTTTCGACCAACTACTCCTACGATCTCGCGCCCAAGACATGGCGGGCGATCTCGTCGTTTCGCGGCGGCGTCGCGTTGTTCCACATGCCGGGCACGCCGATCAAATGCCCGGGCGCGCCGCAGAAAATCATGTACCTCGCCGCCGACCATTTTCGCCGCAAGGGAATCTCGCGCGACGCCAGGGTGATCTACGGTTCGGCGACCCCGTCGATCTACGGGGTTCCGCAGTTCGCCGCGGTGCTGAACGGAGTGCTCGAGCGCTACGGAATCGACGCGCGTTTCAACCACGAGCTGGTGGAAATACGCCCCGAAAAGAGGGAAGCGGTTTTCCGCAATACCAAGACCTCTGACGGCGAACAGGTCGTGATTCCATACGATCTCATGCACGTCGCGCCGCCGCAGCGGGCGCCGGAATTCGTCAGGAAAAGCGCGCTTGCCGATCCGGAAAAGCGCGAGGGATGGCTCAAGGTCGACAAGCATACGCTGCGCAACCCCGATTACCCGGAGGTTTTCGCGCTCGGCGACGTCACCAACACGCCCAATGCGAAGACCGGCGCAGCCGCCGCACGCCAGGCGCCCGTCGCGGTGGAGAACCTGCTCGCCGCGATCGCCGGCAAGGAGCCCGCGGCGCGCTACGACGGCTACATCGCGTGCCCGATCGTGACCGCCTATGGCAAGATGCTGCTGTGCGAGGCCGATTACACCGGCAAGCCGGCGCCGAGCTTCCCCTTTCTCGACACCTTCCGCGAGCGTTACGACATGTGGCTGTTAAAGCGCTACGGGCTTCCCTGGGCTTACTGGAACTTCATCCTGCGCGGACGCTCGGTACCCTTCCTGCGCGCGCGCGAAGTCGCGCAACTTGCGGGCGCTCGGGCGGAAAGCCAGTACGCGCGGCCCTGAAGCAACTCGTCCGCGAATAACCCCGAACGGCGGCGCCGACAACCTCCCGTGGCGCCGCCGCCGTTTTGACGCCGAGCTCGGACCCGACTTCCGGTGGATGGAAAGAAACGGCGGCGTAGCGCTTCGGCGGTCTTCGTTTCTCTCGGACACAATCTCGTGAGCGGAGTTTCTCCGCTTTTGGCTCAGAGAACCACGATTTGTGCCGGTTTTTGCGACCAGGCCTGCGCGAATTTCCAGCCGTGGGCCGAGCCGAGTATCCGGCCCGAAACGACGCGGACATACGCTGTGCGTGAGAGAGGCGCGTTCTCTCTAGTAGCAATAAATCGTGCTAGGTTTCAAAAAATAGCATAAAGGACTCTTATAGAGTTACAATTTTCGTTGTCTTTGTTCAGCAATTCAGGGATTAATCTTTCCAACGCGTGAAAGCTTGACATACGACGCGTAAGCCACTAAGTCCAATACACGTAACGTTTGGCAATTAAAGCTAGCTTCGCTTCGCGTTGCCGGATCGGAGCAAACCAGTGAGGCGCGCGACGCCTCGTGCTTCGCCTGAGTTTCGGGTAGCCGAAACCGGATCAGGCTCTTCGCAAGCCGTCGCGGCCTCCGAGGGTGGATGGGATCTGGGGGAGGAAGATGCGCGCTGGAGCGCCTTTGTCGCTGTATCGCGTGACAAGGGATGGCGGACGCGTTCCTTTCCCGCGCGTAGCGCGCAGTCCGGTCTGCGCGAACATGCCTGACTCGCCGCGCCGTTTGAGTCTCAGCTTGCGATCCTCAGCGGCTTGCCTTGCGAAGTTGCCTGCGGGTCTGTGGAGAGCCCGCGGCTCGGGAGCCGAGTGGTGAAACAACCGAAGAAGCACGATCTCTCGGTGGTGGAAGGGGTGGGCGGCTCGAACGACTCCGGGACGCTCGCGCTGTCGGAAGCCAATGCGAGCCTGTTCGGCTACTGGCT
This sequence comes from Deltaproteobacteria bacterium, assembly GCA_021817345.1. Classification (GTDB taxonomy): domain Bacteria; phylum Desulfobacterota; class Binatia; order Binatales; family Binataceae; genus DTIX01. The sequence goes on from JAKAVC010000056.1 coordinate 2,580, forward strand.
TATCCTGCGGCCGTGGCTGCGCGTGGTGACAGCGCTGACGCTGGTGGTGGCCGTAACGGTCTTCCTTCTGGACAAATACGTCAGGACACAGTGGTATCGGGCGACCGCGATAATTCGTCCCGCCTCGCGCGAGGGTCCGATCTCGCCGCTTGCGACCATGATCGGCTCGACCTCGCTCGCCGCGAGCCTGAGCGCTCTCACCAACGTGGGCGGACTCGGCGACGAAATCGCCAACGACGCGGCGAAATACATGACGCTGCTGAAGAGCTATCAGTTCACCGTCAGCCTGGTCGAGCGCCACAAGCTTCAGGCGATGCTCTACCGCAGGTCGAAACTTTCCCGCCTTGTGCATCCATTCGCCAAGTTTCCCACTTCGCCCGAAGCGCTGCGCTGGGTCTGGTACAAGGGGATGCGGTCGCGGTTCAGCTATCATTACGACGAGCCCGACGGAAATCTCATTCTTCACTTCATGTCGCCCGACAAGGCCCAGGCGAAGCAGGTCCTCCAGTATTACATCGCCGACCTGCGTTCGCGCCTGCGCAACCGCGCGGTCGAGGAGACCAGCGGCGCGGTTGCCTCGCTTGAGAGCGCGCTCAAGGAGACCTCCGACCCGCTGCTCGAGCAGCAACTCGCGTTCCTGGTGGCGGAGCAAATCCAGCAGGAGAAGACCGCGCAGGCGGAGGCCGATT
>JAKAVC010000122.1 GCA_021817345.1 Deltaproteobacteria bacterium
GCATCATCTCGCCGACCAAGGTGACCCCCGAGCAGGCCTATCGAATCTTCCAATCGGTCCTGCAGTTGAAAGGCTATGCGACGGTCCCGGTCGGAAAAGTCATCAAGATCGTTCCGGCCACGGTCGTGCGCCAGTCGGCCACTCTCACCCAGTCGCAGCAACCAGCGCTTGCACAGGGCGATCAGTATGTGACGCGGATGGTGAAGCTGCGCAACGTGGACGCGGCCACTCTGGTCGGAGTAATCCAGCCGATGGTCTCGCGCAACGGCCTCGTCGTCGCCTATCCACAGGACAACACGCTCATCATCACGGACGACGCCTACAACGTCGGGCGCCTGCTCAGGATAATCGGCAGCCTCGACGTTCAAGGTCTGCAGCAGAACTTCAAGGTCATCCCCCTCAAATACGCGTTCGCCGACGAGCTGGCGCCGGAAGTCGGACAGATTCTCGGCGTCGGCCAGCAAACCACCGGCGGCCCCCAACGCCAAATCCTGCCGCGCCCGATGCAGGGCGTGGTCGCGCCCGCGGCGACTGGACCGTCGGGCGGCTTCAGAGTGATTCCCGACGAGCGGACCAATTCGCTCATCGTTCTGGCCCCTCCCATCCAGATGCGCCACATCGAGGACATCGTTGCCAAACTCGATGTGGAATCGCCCGCGGAGACGTCGCGAATCCACGTGTACCATCTTAAGAACGCGCAGGCGGCCGAGATCGTCCAGGTTCTAAACGGGCTGCTCGGTGGCGGCACCGGCATCTCCGGGCTCGCACCCCAGACCGGCATGGGCTCGCTCGGACGCGGAAGCTCGATGGGGATGTTCAATGGTTCCTACAACCCGGGGCTTGGCGGCGGGGGCGGCATGATGGGCGGAATGGGGGGCGGCATGTCGAGCGCCATGGGCGGGATGGGCGCCATGGGCGGCATGAGCGGCAGCGGTTTTGGCGGATATGGCGGCGGGATGATGTCCGGCATGGGCGGGATGGGCGGCATGGGGGGAATGGGAATGGGGTCGCGCAACAGCATGGCGGAGGCGGTCGGTGCCACCGCCGCGACCACCGGCAAGACTGCGGAGTTCTCCAATACCGTCAGTGTGACCGCCGATCCGGCGACCAACTCGCTGGTTATCAGCGCCTTGCCCCAGGACTACGTCACGCTTCGGAAAATCATCTCGCAACTTGACGTTCCGCGGGTGCAGGTCTTCGTCCAGGCGATAATTGTCGAGATCAGCGCCGACTTCGAGCGTGACCTCGGAATCAACTTCACTTCCGCGACCGGCCTCTCAGGAAGCACGCTCGGAGTGGGTCAGCTCAATTTCGGACAGCTTCAGAGCGCGCTTGGAAATCCGCTCGGGCTGACCGGCCTCGGGCTTGGTCTTGCCTCGGGCAGCACCTGCTCGATCCCGACGGCCGTCGCGAGCACGGTTGCAAGCGGCGTGACCGCCGGCACATCCGGAACGATGGCGGTGCCGTGCGACATCGCGCTGATGACAGCGCTGGAGACCGACCAGCACGCCAACGTGCTCTCGGCGCCGACGCTGCTTACCGCCGACAACGAAGAGGCGATGATCGTCGTCGGGGAAAACCTGCCTTTCGTCGGCTCGGCGGCCGCCAACGCGGGTTTGCCTGGCCAGATCTTCAACTCGGTCGATCGCCAGAACGTCGGCATAACGCTGGATATCGTTCCGCAGGTCTCGCAGGGCGGCTACGTGAAGCTTGACCTTTACGAGGAAGTCTCCAACGTTCTGAATAGCACGATCAACAACCCGCTCGGTCCCACAACCACGATTCGCGCCGCGTCGACGACCGTGCTGGTGCAGAACAACCGCACTGCGGTGGTGGGCGGATTGATGTCGACCCAGGAGCAGAACGAGCTTCAGGGCGTGCCGTGGGTTTCGCACATCCCGGTCTTGGGGAACATGTTCAGCAACACCCAGCGGAGCACGCAGAAAGACAATCTGCTGGTGTTCCTGACGCCCCATATCATCATGAACGAAAACGACCTGCGCGCGTTGTCGCTCGATCAGCGATGGAAATTCATCGAGGGAATCGGGCCGCACGAGATGCATCGGATGCCCATGTCGCAGGTTCGCCAACTATACAAGCCGAGCTTCTCGGTCCCGGTGTCGCCGCAGCAGGACCTGAACGCGCACTACGGCGCGGTGCTTGGAGGCGCAAGCCATCTGAACGCCCCGCCCGCGGGGGGTTCGACACCACTGAACACCCGCGTAATCAGCCCTGTGACCCCGTGATGCGCTCGAGAGAATCGCGGCGGTGGGCTGTGCCAGCGGCGACTGTTTGATGGATGGCCTTTGCACGATGATGCCGGGGCGTGGCGGCGTGGCCGGCTTGCGCCCCGCGCGTGCCTCTGGGAACCTGCTCTAGCGGATGCCTCGGCAAATAGGCGCGTTACAGGCCAGGATCGAATATGCCGGTATCGCGGCTCTGGCGCGTGGGCTGGCTGCGCTCCCGCTCGAAAGGGCGGTCAGACTCGGCTCGGCTCTTGGCGATATCGCGGCGCGTCTTGACCGTTTCAACCGGCCGGTTGCGATGCGTAACCTTGCGATCGCCTTTCCTAAAAAGAGCGATGCCGAGCGGCTCGGGATTTTGCGGGAAATGTACCGCAACTGGGGCCGGATGCTCGCCGAGTTCACCCATTTCTCCGAGTTCAATCGCGACAATATCGAGCGCTACGTTACTTACGACACGCGGGAGAACCTCAATCGCGCACTTGAGCTTGCCGACGGGCGCGGAGCCCTTATCGTTACCGCCCACTTCGGCAACTTCGAGCTGCTCGCGCTGGCGCACTCCGCCTACGGCCACCGTCTCGCGATCGTGCAGCGTCCGCTGAGAAATCCCCTGATCGCAACGCTGGTCAACGATGCGCGCACCCGGCTGGGAAACCAGATCGTCACGCGCAAGGCCGGCGGGCGCGCGATGTTCCGGATGCTGCGCGAGAACCGCCACGTCGCTATCGCGCTTGACCTCGACGTAAGGCGCGGAGTGTTCGTGGATTTTTTCGGGATGAAAGCCTCGACCAGCGATGGCCTGGCGCGGCTTGCGGCCGCGACCTCCGCTCCGGTGGTGCCGGCTTTCATGGTGCGCGAGGGCGATTCGGCGCGCCATCGGATTGTCGTTTGGCCGGTAGTGGAGATGGTTGCCGGCGCCGACAAGGAAGCGTGCGTGGTGGAAAACACGCAGCGAATCACCAACGTGATAGAAGAGATGATCCGGCGCCATCCCGGCCACTGGAACTGGATTCATCGCCGATGGAAGACGCGTCCGCCCGGCGAGAAGCGTTTTTATTAGCCGGAGCGTGAAGCGGCGCACGCGGATTTCCTCGGCGCCGGCGCCTGGCCTATCATGAGCCTCGTGAAGAGCGAGAGCGAAAAGCCCGACACGCGCGCGGCGCAGACCGGAACAATCGAACCGCCGGAGATCTATTTCGCCGCGTGCGGCGCGTTGTGCGACGTCTTCTGGTGGGCGCGCCACAAGCCCGCGCAATCGCGCCCGCGCGATTCCGACTGAAACCCGTTAAAGATTCGCGACGACCGCGCGCGCGAACTCTTCCGTCTTCGCGTGCCCGCCCTGATCCGGCGTCAGCGTTTTACCCTCCGCGTAAATCGTGCGCACCGCTCGTTCGAGCCGTGTGGACGCTTCGGCGAATCCCAGGTAGTCGAGCATCATCGCGGCCGACAAGATGGTCGCGGTGGGGTTTATGATGCCGAGACCCTGGATATCCGGCGCGGTCCCATGGACCGATTCGAAGTACGCGTAGTCGTCCCCGTAGCATCCGCTGGGAGCGACGCCGAGCCCGCCCACCGTGCCGGCGGCGGCGTCGGACAGGATGTCGCCGTAGAGGTTCGGCGCGACCACGACGTCGAGTTCATGCGGCGACTGAACGACGCGGCGCGCGAAGTCGTCAACGATGAACTGCTCGTAGCGCAGTTCGGGGAAGCCCGCCACGGTTTCCTCAACGATCGCGCGGAAAAAGCCGTCGGATTCGCGCAGCATATTGTACTTCGAGGTGCAGGTGACCTTGCCGGGCCCGCCCGCGCGCTTTCGCTTGAGCGCAAGCTCGCAGGCAAAGGCCGCGACCCGCCGCGTGTTGCGCTCGGTGATGACCTTTATCGCGTAGCGGCCTTCGGCCGAGGTGTCGAGCGGGGCGCGCAGAAAGCGGCTTTGCGCCTTGAGCGGCCGGAGCTCGGAGAGCGGACCTTCAAGGCCGAGATAAAGATCCTCGAGGTTCTCGCGCACGATTACGAAGTCGATGCCCTCGGGCGAGCGAAGCGGGCTCAGCGCGCCCTTCATATAGCGCGCGGGACGCACGTTCGCGTAGGTCTGGCGGCCCCATCGGAGATGCAGTATCGCGTTGGTCTTGCCAGAAGTTGCACCGAACAGGGTCGAGTCCGACGCGTCGATCGCCGCACGCGCCCTGACCTCGGTGTCGCCGCGTTTCCAGCGCTCGCCCGGCGGAAATTGCACGTACTCGATGTCGAGCTTCATCGCGCCGAGGACTTCCATCGCCGCCGCCATCGCCTCGGGCACCGCGTCGTCACCGGGCAGAACTACCACCTTTTTCGCCGCCATCGTGCGCCTGCCTCTTCCGGCGCGGGAGGATACCGTTACGCCGCCTGTTCAAGCGCCTCGGCCAGGGCCATCATGCAAACTCCCGAGCCGAACGGCGCGGTGCCGACCTCGATCGACTGGTAATGGGCGAAGTCGCCGGGAGGAGTCTGCTGCGAGACGCCGCTAAACTCGCCCGCGGAGTCTATTTTCGCGCAAATCGCGGAAATCGCGCGCTCGTAAGTTCGCCGCGCGCGGAAGCTGTTGAGCCGGTCGAGATCGAGTTGAAGCGCGCGGCCGAGCCCCAGCGCAAACCCCGCGCTCGCCGAGGATTCCAGGTACGAGGTCGGCTGTTCGAGCACGGTGTGCCAGAGGCCCGACGCCTGGTCCTGCAGCGCGGAGATCGCGTTCATCTGGCGCGCGAGATCGACCGCGGCGTCTTCCGCCTTGCCGCCGAATCTGCCGTCGAATCCCGCGGTTCTTATTTCGCGCAGTACCTGCGAGCACGCTATCGAAAACCAACTGTTGCCGCGCGCCCATAGGCAGGGCGAATGGGTCCGCTTTTCGGCGTTGGCCACGTGCCAAAAGAGATCGGTTACCGGATCGAGGAGATACTTCGCATGAAGCAGCACCTGGTCGAGCGCACGCCCGACCATCGCTTCATCGCCGGTGAGCCTGCCGAGCGCCGCCATCGCGGGCGCCACGAAGTACACCACGTCGATCCACACGATTGGCTCGGGCGGATGGGGTATCGGAACGCCGTCGGCGGTGTGAGAGGTCTTGTGCTCGACCGCGTCGACGATCGCGCGCGCATATTCGAGGTAGTCGGATTTGCCGGTGGCCTGATAAAGTCCAAGAGCGGGCAGCGCCTCGGCCGACCAGAACCAGAACCATCGATCGAGGCCGGGACCGCCGGCGAGTTTCGGTCCGAACCATTTTATCGCCTTCCTGACCGGAGCTTCGGCCTTGAGCGCGCGGGCGGCATACAGAAGTCCGTCGCACATGATCGCGTCGCCCCAATGCGGCTCTTTCGAGAGCAGTTCCTCGCCTGAGTGCGACGCAAGCCTTTCGAGGCAACTTTGCACCGCTTCCTTGTCAATTGAAGAGGCCATGGTTCGCCTTCCTGAAAAACAATTGTTCTTCCGAACCGCGATTGCCGGTATATAATCAGCACCAGAGTGCAACGATGACCCTCGGCAAGTCAAAGACGCCCGTCATAAAGTCCCTTCACGAAGTCGGAGGTTACGCCGTCGGCGTCCAGTGGTCCGACGGCCACGACAGCATCTACCCGCTGGAAAACCTGCGCCGGTTCTGCCCGTGCGATTCGTGCCAGGGCAACGTCCAGGGCGAGATACCGCAGGTGAGCAAGCGGCTTCGCCAGTTCTCGCGGCTGGGCGGGCAGGGCGTCTTTCTCGGATGGGGCGACGGCCACGAAACCCTGTACACCACCCACCAGCTCCGCGAACTCTGCCGCTGCGCGTATTGTGTGGCCGAGCCCGAGCGCCCGATCACCGGAGGCTAGTCAATAAGGCCTCCGGGTTTCCGGCCACGGAGGTTTCGCCATGAAGCGAGCCCTAATCGGCGCGGCCGTTGCCGCGTTGGCGTTCGTGGTCTTGATCCCCCACAGATGCGCCGCGATGGGCCCCGTAGGGGGCGTCGGCGGCGTCGGAACCGGCGCAATCAGGAGCGTACCCGGTGGAGCAGGCCCGTCGGATATCTTCGAGCCATCCAACGTGATGTCGCCGCAGCGCTATCGGGATCTCAAGGCCTCCGGCTACATGGAGAGTCCCGGACGCAAGCTTCCGCCCGACTTTAGGATCCTGCGCTTTCGGGTCAACGGCAAGATTATCCCGATGCTGCTCGGGCCGGAGAGCACCACGCCGCCAAAGCTGATTTTCGGGCCCGACGACATTTACGCCCGCAGACTGTTCCAGGCGATCCTGCACAAGCAGATTACGGTGATCGGCGACGAGTTCATGCGCGAGCGAATCCTGCGGGCGGCGCGGCTCAAGGTGCCGGTCGAAGTGGAGGGCTATGTCTTCGATTCCTTGAGCCCGTATATGATTTTGCGTTCGGTTACGCCGCTCCGGTGATGCTCGCGCTTGCGCGGCGAGATTAGCGTTGAGATGGCTTCTTTGAGGCGGTCGGGGCTTCGACGCTGACGCCCAGCGCCTTGAGATTCTGCCGGGCGACCTGGAGCTTGGGATCGTAGTAGACCGCGTTGCGGAAGGCCACGATCGCCTCGCTCCTACGAAACAGGTCATGAAGCGCAAGTCCCTTGGCGTTCCACAGCCGGGCGTCGCGCGGATTCTTTTCCAGTCCCGCATTAGCGGCCATCAACGCCTTTTCCGGCTCACCCATGCGCAGGTAGATGTCGGCGAGTTCCTTGAAGTTGGCGGGCGACGGATTGATCATCGCCGCGGTCCGATACATGTCAACCGCGGTGTCCGCGTCGCGCAGCACTGAATAACAGAAGCCGAGGTCGACGTAGGCGCTGTCGTTGCGCGGATCGATCTTGAGCGCCTGGTGAAGCTTCGCGATGGCGGCGTTGATCTTCGAGCTATCGACGGGATTGGCCCGTCCCGCCTGCATCACGAGCTGTTCGGCCTGCGCGACGAGCCGGTTCGACTGCGCGCGCCTGGGTGATTGGGCGGTGCCCGCGCCGCGGCTGACAACCGGATAGAGAGCCGCCGCAAGGCACAGCGTGCCCAGCATGAACGCCTTCATCCCGGCACTCGCAACCCGCCGCGGCTTCGGGCCTTCGCTCATGGTTTCGCTCGCGTCCGTTCGGCGTCCGATTACCTTGAACAGAGCTGGTAGCACGATTACGGTCGCTAGGAAAATGAATCCGACGCCGACGCTCAACACCCAGCCAAGGCTTGAGATGCCGCGATGGGTCGCGGGGATGAGCGCGGCGAAGCCGGCGATCGTGGTGAGCGAGGCGATCGTGACGGACTTCCCGACCGCCTTGGTGAGGATCTGGTCGGTTTTGTTCTTTTCCTCACGCCATCGGTAAAGCATGTTCACGCCGTTATCGACGCCGGTGCCGATGATGATCGGAATCGCGAACAGGTTGGCGAGGTTGAACTCCCATCCGAGCAGCACCATCGCTTCGAGCAGCCATGCGCCGCCGAACACAAGCGGCACCGTCGCCAGCATCGTGTCGCGCATGTCGCGGAAATCCGCGAACACGAAGACGAACACCGCTATCAGCGCCAATACCGCCGCGCGCTCGTATCCGTGGCGCATCATCGTCGCCATCGCATAGGTCTGAACGGGGGGACCGGTCACGTCGGGATCGACGGTGCGCAAGGCGGTGACGAACCGATGGAGCGCCGCGTCACCCCATACGTCGCCGCGCGGATAAACCTGGACCAGGTAGGCGCCCGACGCGCCGATGAACCTGTCGCGAAGCACCTTGGGCAGGTTGGCCTGCGTGATTTCGCCGGGAGAGAGGTTGCGTTTGAGTTCGGCGAGTTTCTCCGCCAGGTCGGAGGCCATCGCGCGTTCGTAGACGTCGAACGCGTGCGGATTCGTCTTAAGCCGCGAAAGCGCCTCGCCAATCAGTTCGGCGGTCTGGGCGGGTTCGCTGGAGGGGTCGCCCGCCGCGGCGGAATCGAGCTTGAACTTGAGGGCTTTGAGCTCGCTTGCGAGCGCGGCGTAATCTTCCGGGTTGGCGAGCGGTTTTACCTCGACGGGGTCGATGACGGGCTTGAGGCTGGCCAGGATGGAGCGTTTTCGCGTCTGCTCGCGCGGGATATAGGTCGCGATGGTTTCGGCGTCGGAAACCTCGGGCAGTTTGCGATAACGCGCGGCGAGCCGCTCGGCCTCCACTCGGGTCTTTGCCAGCGATACCGCGAACCACGACGAGCGTCCGGAATCTCTCAAAAGTTTGTTCTCGAAGCGCACCGCCTCGCTGTTTTCGGCCTGCAGCTTGAGCAGGTTCTGATCGAAGCGCAGCTTCGGCGCGAGCACGAAGACGCCGGAGCTCAACACGGAAGCGGCGACGATGATTATCCACGGCCGGCGGAACAGCACTGCCAGCCGCGACTCGGTTTCGGGCTTGACGCTGTGGAGTTTCGCCGTGGGCGGACGGTTGCGATCGCGAATCGCCACCAGCGCGGGAAAAACGAACAACGCCGAGAGCAGGCACAGCAACAATCCCGCCGCCGATACCAGTCCCAACTCCGCGATTCCCTTGAACTTCGAGAACACCGGCATCACGAACGCGAGCGCCATTATCGAGGCCGAGGCGACCACGCCGAGTCCGGTGTTGACGACCGCGAGCTTCACGCCCCGCGGCATCGCGGCGCCGCGTCGGCGCGCCTCGTCATAGCGCGCCATCATGTGAATCGGGAAATTGATTCCGATACCGGCCAGGATACTGGTGAAGACCGCCGAGAGCAGGTTCAGATGACCCACCGCGAGCGTGGTGAACCCGAATGACCACGCGACGCCCACCAGCAGCGCGGCGAGCGCGAAGAGCGGTTCGACGATTCCGCCAAACGGCACAATCACCAAAAGCGCGTTGCTCGCGACCGCAAGCACCGAGGCGAGCGTGATGTCGTGCTCGGTCGAAACCTGCTCCGAATATGCGAGCGCCGGCCCGCCGGTCATCCCGGCCTCGATATCCGGGAACTGGGCGCGCACCGCGTTGATGTCGTCCTCGATCGCCGCGACTGGATCGGGACCGTCCTTAACTCCGTCGCCTGGCGCCACGTGAAGCAGAAGGTATTTGCCGTTCTCGGTGGCGATAAAACCGTCGCGCAACACGCCGTTCTGCCCGCCCGCGCCAACCATCGCGGCCCACGGCGAAACGAATCCGCTGCCGGCCGGCGCGAGCATCCCGCGCAGCACCGCGTTCAGGGTTCCGAGGTCGAGATTCGGGTTCGAGGCTGCGCGCGAGGTGTTCGAGTCCGCCCCGAGGAAGTCCGACATCACCCGTGAGGTCATCGCGCGGTTGGCCTCGCGGTTCACCAGGCTGAAAAAGGTCGCAAGGCTCGGATCGGCGGCGTAGCCCGCTAGAAACTCGCGATTGTCCTTGATTCGCGCGGCCAGTGTTCTCAAATCCTGGGCGCTCAGGTAAAGAAGCGCGCGATCCGAAAACAGTCCCGGATCAACCCGGTAGAACACGCTCTTGACGTTGGCCTTGTCGGCAAGCAGCCGTGTGGCAAGCGCCTCGACGAAGCGCTCGGCGTGCCGCGGTTCAGGCGCGGCACGGACCACGATTATGACGCCGTCGAGGTCCGGAAATTCGTGCGTGTAGCGCAGGTAGTCACGGCTTGCGCGATTGTCGCCGGAAACCAGGTCGTCCTGCCCGGTGCGGAATTCGAGCCGGGCCCTGGTGTAAAGAACCGCAAGTATCGAGAGTATCAGCGCGACGGCGAGAACCAGATAAGGATGCTCGACGTCAAGCAGCGCCAGACGGTCGAAGAGCTTCGTCCGCATTCCTGTGTTAGAGCCGGGATTGGTCACGTAGCGGTCCCGAGACGGCGAAATGAATAGTCCTCATGTGTCGTTCCCCGGGCGGTTCCCGGCACGACGGATGCGGTCAGGCTCAGTGGTTTTGTAAAGAGCGCGAGATGGGTGCGGACTAGCGCTTGAACAAATGCTCGCGCAACGCGTTCAACTGCCCAGCCACTTCCTGCTCCAGAGCCGACTGATCCAAGCGTTCTTCCCTCAAAATTCCGAGAGCAACAGCCGCCAACGATGCCACCGCGAGCACAATAACAACTTTTGAGAGCATCCCTTTACACCTTCACGCAACCGGGATGCCTGCCGGTTGCGTCGGGCGCATTTGGAGCAAAAGGTTAATTCCCAACGCGCACCTAACAAAATTCTAACAGTTTTTCACATGCGAGCGAAGCTTGGGCCAGGCCTGCCTGCTCAGTTGTAACCGGGTTTTGACGCCGACTAGAATGAATGCCGTGCCCCGGGATTCGTTCAACCGCGAGATCAATTACCTGCGCATCTCGGTTATCGACCGATGCAATCTGCGATGCGTCTATTGCATGCCGCTCGACGGACTGCGGTTTCTTCCCGGCCCGGAGCTGCTGACTGCGGCCGAATACGAGACGGTCGCGCGCGCCGCGATTAGCGTTGGCTTCAGAAAGTTCAGGCTGACCGGCGGTGAACCCCTGATGAGGCGAGATGTCGTCGAGATCGTCGAGCGCGTCGCCCGTATTCCAGGTGCCGAGGGACTCTCACTTACGACCAACGCGCTGATGCTCCCTACGCTTGCCGGCGACCTCAAAAAGGCGGGGCTGACTCGCGTCAATGTGCATATCGACAGCCTGAATCCGGAAACGCTTGAGCGGCAGATGCGATGGGGCAGCTTTGAGCGGATATGGGCGGGGATCATGGCCGCGGAAGAGGCCGGACTGAGACCGCTTAAGCTGAACGCGGTCGTGACCGCCGGCTATAACGAATCTGACGTCGTCGACTTGGCGCGCCTGACGGTCGAGCGCGACTGGCACGTGAGGTTTATCGAGCTGATGCCGCTTGGCGGCGGCGGATGCGCCAAGCTCTCGATCGCGCGTTATGTCTCCAACGTCGAGACGCGTCGGCGTATCGAAGCCGAGCTTGGTCCGCTAAGCGAAGTTCCGTCGGAAAATCCCTCCGAGGAAGCGCGCAATTTCAAGCTTCGCGGCGCGCGCGGCGTAATCGGATTCATCAGCCCGGTCAGCGAGCCGTATTGCGGCACTTGCAACCGGATGAGGCTTACGGCCGACGGAAAGTTCCATCTCTGCCTGCTCAACGACGACGAACTCGACGTGCGAAAGGCGCTGCGCTCGAACGCCGGCGATCCTCACGAAGAAGTCGCGAAAATTTTGCTCAAAGCGGTCGCGTTCAAACCCACCGGGCATCATCTGCTCGAAGGACGTTCGACCCGCGAACGCTCGATGTTCCAGATCGGCGGGTAAAACCCGGAAGGACTTTGTCTTTGCCGTAAATCGAAATCGCCGAAAGGCCCGTGTTGCGACCGGCCTATCCGAACCTGAGCACGATTTTTCCGAAATGCTCGCTCGCCTGCATCATGCGATGCGCCTCCACGGCCTCGGACGCGGGCAGCACCTTGTGAATCGGCGGACGCAGGCGACCCGCTTCGAGCGCCGCGCCGAAGCGCGCGAGAAACGCCGCGACGATCTCCACTTTTTCCGCCTCGGGACGGCTCCTTAGCGTAGAGCCGTGGATGCTCAGATGGTTTCTGAGCACGGGCAAGAGATCGATCTCGGTCTTCGCGCCCTTCTGCAGCGCGATCAGAACGAGCCGGCCGCCGCGTGCGAGCGATTCGATATTCTGCGCTAGATAGGCCGCGCCGATAATGTCGAGGATCGCGTCAACGCCGCGTCCTCCGGTCGCTTCTCTGACGGCGACCGGGAACGGGCCCGACTTGTAATTGATCGCGACATCGGCGCCGAGATTCAGGCATCGGTTACACTTTTCTTCGGAGCCTGCGGTCACGATCGAGCGCACGCCCGCTTCCTTGAGCAGTTGAATCGCCGCGGTGCCGACTCCGCTTCCGCCGCCGTGGACAAGCGCCCAGTCGCCGGCTTTGACTTTCGCCAACTGGAACAGGTTAAGGAACGCGGTCAGGAACACTTCGGGAAATGCCGCCGCCTCGGCGTCACTGAGCGCCGCCGGAATCCGCATCGCGGAACCGTGATGCACGACGGCCTTTTCCGCGTAACCGCCGCCCGCAAGCAGCGCCATCGCGCGCTCGCCGACGCGCCATCCCTTGACCGCGGAGCCGACCGCGACGACTTCGCCCGCGCATTCGAGCCCGATAATGTCGGACGCGCCGGGCGGAGGCGGGTAATGCCCCTGGCGCTGCATCAGGTCCGCGCGATTCAACCCCGCGTGCGTGACGCGGATCATCAGGTCTTCGGAACGAAGTGATGGTTCGGAAACTTCGGCGAGGCGGAGCACGCCCTCGTCGCCGGGTCTTTCAGCGATTACGGCCTTCATGATGCCATATATAAGCCGGTCAGACGGCGATTTCTCAACCGCGCGCGACGCGAGAAGCCCGGCCTGACGCATCGGGAGGTCGCCGCCGTCCGCCTGCTGGTCAGAACAGGGAACGCGCGGCCCTCGTGATCGTCTCCGCAGCCATCGGATGCTGGCCGGGGAATTCAGCCAAATCGCGCGCCGTAAGCCCCCGGGCCACAGCGAGTCCGATTTCGCTGATCAAGTTTTCAGCATCCAGCCCGATCACCCATCCCCCAATCAGGCGCAGGCTTCCGGAACTGAAGAACAGACGAACCTCGCCGCCCGTTTCGTCGAGAATTTGCGCGCGCGAATCCTCGCTAAGCGACGCCGCCGCTTCAATCACGTTGATGCCGAGCCGGGACGCGGTTAATGGCGTTGCGCCAACACAGGCGGCGGCGGGCAGCGTGAAGACCGTAAAGGGTACCGAATCGCGATCGAAATAGTCCACCGCCGTCCCAGCCAGAATGTTCGCTGCGGCCACGAGCGACTGGCGAACCGCGGCATGAAACAGCGGAGCCTGATTGTTGATGTCGCCGCACGCATATAGTCCCGGAATGTTGGTGCGTTGCGCCTCGTCCGCTTTGATTCCGCCCCGTTCCAGTTCAAGACCGATACGCTCGCTCCCCTCTGGAATGACCGGAGACCTTCCCACTGCTATCAGGACTTGGGCACTTTCCGCGGATTCCCTGCGCCCATCGCGCGAATACCAGACTTTGAACCCCGTCGCCGTCTTCTCGATGGTTTCCACCTTGGCGTTAAGCGTAACCACAATCTCGGAATCCAGAAGGCGACCGAGTTCCATCACCATCCGCGGATCGAAACCCGGCAGCAGTTGATTGGTCATCTCCAGAACGCGCACCTTGACTCCAAAGGCTCTGAAGAAGCACGCCGTCTCCAGCCCGATGTAACCGCCGCCCACCACCAGCAACGGGTCAGGTAATGAGCGGACGGAGGGATTCAGCGCGAAGACATCGCGGCTGGTCAGACAATTCTCCGCGCCAGGAATCGGGGGAATCGTGATATCGGCGCCGCTGGCAATGATTACCTGCTTCGCTCGATACTCCCGATCCACATTGGGTCCTTCGACTTTCAGCCGTCTTTCATCAAGAAAGCGGGCCACGCCTTTAACCAGTTCGAGTCGGTCGCCGAACGCCTTTAGCTCTTCGGCGTGCTGGACGTAACGGCGCTCCTGAACCGCGTCCTTATGAGCGACCACGGCCCCGTAATCAACCGCGGGCGTCCGCTGAATTCCGAATCGCGCGAAATGTTGCGCGCGAGTCCACAATGAAGCCGCTTCACGCACCGCCTTTGACGGTACGCATCCCTCGGCGAGGCAGTTGCCGCTCATCACTCCTTTCGGATCGACCATCACTACCCTGCGGCCGGCACGCGCGAGTCGAAATGCGGCCGGGTACGCTCCGCCGCCCGCGCCAATGCAAAGAATATCCACGTCAAGCGTCGTACTCATCGTTTTGCTCCCGCGAAAGCGGACCCGTCACTGCATGAATGGTTCGAACTTACCTGTCATCGCCGGTGGTCCACGCGCGCCTTGCGCGGCGGTCCCGTGCGCCATTCGCCCGGTCAGTCGGTCCCGCCGCACCGGGCCTTTCGGCGATTATGGCCTTCATGAGGCCATATATAAGCCGGTCGTATGCTGTTTCTCAACCTCGCATGAAGCGAGAAGTCCGGCCCCTAATGCATCGGGCCGTCGCCGCCGCCCGCCTGGCGCGAAAGAAACAGGAACCACGGGATACAGATGATCGCGGTGAAGGCGAACAGGCGATAGATGTCGTTGTAGGAGAGAAGGAGCGCCTGTCCCTGGATCATCTGATAGACCATCGCAAAGCCCTGCTTCTGCAGCGTCGCCATCTCGTGCGGGAAATTGAAGTGCGGTGCGCCCGCCATCCGTGGCGGCGCGTTGGTCAGGCGCCAGGCGGTGAAGTCCGTGAAATGGTCTCCCAGGTAGGACTGATGGATCTGCGCGTGGCTCACGAGCATGTTCGAAACCATCGAGATTCCGATCGCCGAACCCGTGTTGCGAAGCATGTTGTAGAGACTCGAGGCGTAACCCATCCGGCGGCGCTCCACGCACGCGAGCGCCGAGGCCGATAGCACCGGGAAGACAAGGCCGCTGCCGAAGCCGAAAAGGACGACCGGGAACATGATATTGTCGAAGCCGACGGTCAGATCCCACTGGCTCATCTGCCAGGCCGCGAACGCGGCCAGCACGAAGCCGATTCCAACCGCGGGACGCGTGTCGTAGCCCAGGCGCGACAACTGCCCGACCGCGAACATCGAGATGGCCACGCCGATCCCGCGCGGCGCGACCGCAAGACCCGCCTTCCACGCGTCGTAACCGAGCAGTTCCTGCAGGAACAGCGGGTTCATCAGGTTCACGCCGAAGAGCACGAAAATAAGCAGCGTCACCAACCCGACCGAGACCGTAAAGTCTCTAATCAGGAACATGCGAAAATCGAGGATCGGATCGGAAAAGCGAAGTTCGTGAAAGAGGAGCACGATTAGCGTAAGCGCGGAGAGCCCCGCGAACCACCATACCCACGGCGCCGAGAACCAGTCAGAACGCTGTCCCCGGTCGAGCACTATCTGGAGCAGGCCGAGCCCGAGGGTAAGGCACAGTATCCCGAGATAGTCGGTGCGCCTGGATTCGCGCTTCAAATAGGCCGGGTCGTGAACGAACATGTACACCATCAGGGCGGCGAGCGTCCCGGTCGGCACGTTGATGTAGAAGTTCCAGCGCCAGTTGTAGTTGACTGTGATCCATCCGCCGAGCGTCGGCCCCATGATCGGCGCGAGCATCAGCCCCACGCCCCAGGTCGCCATCGCCAGCCCCTGTTCCGAAGGCGGAAACGTCTCCATCAGGATCGCCTGCGAAGTCGGGATCATCGCCGCGCCGGCCGCGCCCTGGATAAGCCGGAAGACGACCAGTTCGCTGAGCGAGGTCGCCGCGCCGCACAGCGCCGAGGAGGCGACGAAAACCACGATCGATATGATGAAGTAGCGCTTGCGGCCGAAGCGCGAGGAGATCCATCCGGTCATCGGGATCATGATGCCGTTGGAAACGAGATAGCTGGTCAGCACCCAGGTGATCTCGTCGGCGGTCGCCGAGAACGAACCCTGCATGTACGGCAGCGCGACGTTGACGATCGAGGTGTCGAGCACCTCCAGCGTCGCGCCGAGCATCACGGCGATCGCAATCAGCCACTTTCCGGCGGAATGCGGTTCGCCCGGAACGATTTCGGAGCCGAGCTGCTTTTCGGCGGTATCGGAAGGCTGGGGCATTACTGCTACAGAATGTCTGGTAAGTGCGGACCCGGTAAATAGCGCGGTTCATTGTTGACCCGTTGACGCCCAGCGCTTGAAGCGCGAGTGGTGACCCAGCCGACGCCGTGCGCATATTCGCGAACAGCCAGCGTGACATTCTTTTCACGCAA
Source organism: Deltaproteobacteria bacterium (assembly GCA_021817345.1). Lineage (GTDB taxonomy): Bacteria > Desulfobacterota > Binatia > Binatales > Binataceae > DTIX01. Next base: position 16,002 of record JAKAVC010000122.1, read on the forward strand.
GACCGCCCGTTGCCGCACATCGCCCGTTCGATAAGTCGGGCAGCGCGGAATCGGCAAAAAAACTGTTTGACCGCGCACGATCGGTCTGCGAAAAGGAAAACGCAGCGGCGCCTGTTCGGCCGTCATAGCCAGGGGAGTATTGGCGATGACAGCGGCACGCTTCAGCTCGTTGTGCGTGGCGCTCGCGTTCCTGGTGGCGCTCACGGGGAACGTTCTGGCGCAGCCGCCGAGCGCTTGGGCCGTCAGCCACGAACTGGCGAGCGACGGCAAGTACGTCGTCAACAACTCGCAACTCGATCTCGAAGATATCGTAACCTCGCCGGCGCACGTCGCCGATCCCGGAAGCCCGTTTCGGTCCTCCAGGTTTTACCTGGCGCTGGCCGGAGCCGGAGCGCTATGGGGCGGCTCGTTCGCGCTCGATCAGACGATGCGCTCGCATCTGCGCGGCATGTCGCGCGGCGCCCATGACGTCATGGAGAACTTCAGCTACGCGACGTTAATCTCGGGCCTGGGGCTGCTCTATATCGACGGCCTGTACACGCACAACGAAAAGCTGCGCCATTATCTGCTGACCGGGACCGAGGCCGCCGGGATGGGCGTGCTGTTCAACCTGGGAATCAAAGTGGCGTTCGGCCGATTGCGTCCGTCCCAGACATCAAGCCATCTCGAATTCTTCCACGCTCCGCGAAGTTTCAACTCCAGGTCGTTCACGTCCAACGACATGGTGATAGAGACCGCGATGGCGACCGGGATCAGCGAGTATTTCGACAACCGATGGTACGTGGCCGCGCCAGTTTACTCACTGGTTGCGCTCGAAGGTGTGACCCGGATGAAAAATCAGCAGTGGTTCTCCGACGTGGTGGCGGGCGGAATGCTCGGATGGGGCATGGCGGAACTGCTGCTGTACCTGCACAAGAAA
>JAKAVC010000158.1 GCA_021817345.1 Deltaproteobacteria bacterium
CGCCCCTTCGGACCAGCGATGCCCGGTGATGCTGTGCCTCAAATGCGCCTCTATCGGAGCCGGCCCGCTGGACGAGCACGCGGGGCGCGATTGTCTGCCGGTCAACCTCGACTCGGCGTTCAGGGATTTTCGCGCCCTACCGGCCCCGGAAGACGCCAGCGTGCCCCACGCGATCCTGCAGGCAATAGAAAACTTCCGGATGGCGCGCGAAGCCGCCGGTCTTGATCACTACGATCTCGACTGCTTCGTCTCGAACCATCAGCTCATCTTTACCTGGCGCCCGCTTGCTCAGGGCGCACAGCCCTGACGGTCGCTCAGCCGTTCAAGACAGAACAACCCGGCCGTGCAGTGTCGCGATGGCCGGGTTTTCCGTATCCATTTCGCGAAGAAAAAATCTTGAAGCAGGCCGTCGGGATACGGCTAGATCGCGGAGGCGCGACGGCGGCGCTGTTCCTTGCGCCGGCGACGCTGGGCTTCGGAGCGTTTGCGCTTGCGACGAACGCTGGGCTTTTCATAGAAAGCCCGTTTCTTCATTTCCTTGAACACTCCCTCCTTCGCTAGCTTGCGCTTGAGAACCCGCATTGCCTGATCGAGGGAGCCCTCTACTTTTATCTCCATAATCCTCCGATCGTCCGCCGTTTGAGCCTTAGAGGTTAGGTCCGCATGCGGGCAGAGTCAACCCGCGCAACGGCTGCTCATCATATCTTCCCCGTGCACGTTTTGCCGGTCCTTTGCGCTTCTTCTCTTCATGATGACAAGGCCGGTCTGTTAAATGGTTGATGTCTTCGATTCGATTGAAACGCGTTAAAAGCTTCTGGGGAGTGCACATGGATCTCGGTCTTAACGGAAAGGTCGCGATGATAACCGGCGCAAGCCGGGGCCTGGGCCATGCGATGGCGGTGGCCTTGGGACAGGAAGGCGTGCGGCTCAGCATCTGCGCGCGCGGCGAGCAGGCGCTCAAGGCCGCCGAGGCGGAACTCGCCGGGCTGGGCTTCGAGGTGATGGCGATGCCGACCGATGTGACCGTCGCGGCGGACGCGGAGCGATGGGTCGGCGAAACCATTCGACGCTTCGGCGGCGTGAACATCCTGGTCAACAACGCCGGCGCGGCGCGTCCCGGCGCGCTCACGGAGCTTCCCGAGGAGACCTGGCGCGACGCTTTCGAACTCAACTTTTTTTCCGCAGTCAGGCTGTCGCGGATGACGGTCGAGAGCATGCGGTCGCGCGGCGGCGGCGTAATCATAAACATCAGCTCCATCTACGGACGCGAGTCCGGCGGCCCGCTTACCTACAACGCTTCGAAGGCGGCGCTGATCTCGTTCACCAAGATGCTCGCGCGCGAGATGGCGGCGAAGAATGTGCGGGTCAATTCGATCGCGCCCGGTTCGATCCTCTATCCGGGAGGAAGCTGGGAACGCCGCTTCAAGGAAAATCCCGCCTTCGAGCGCGACTTCATCGCGCACGAGATGCCGGCCGGGCGTCTCGGACGTCCCGAGGAAGTCGCGTACGCGGTCGTGATGATGGCGTCGCCGCGGGCAAGCTGGATAAACGGCGCATGTCTGCCGGTTGACGGAGCCCAGGGGCGCTCGCTTGTCTAGCAGGCCGTCGCCAGATCGCGGCCTGCTCTCTTTCTCTTGTCACCCTCGCGAAAGAGCCAGAGAGCAAATTCGGAAGAGAAGCCATTTTTCACGCAGGCCGTTGAGATCGCGCTTCAATTCGGATTGTGCGCTGCGCTTTTCCCAACGTCCTGCCAAAGAGCGCGCGCCGCGGTCCATCCGCACAACATGCGCGATGCTTCTTCTCGCGGGGCTTGCCGTCCTTACAGCGGCGGGATGCGGTTCGTCGCTGCCGGGCACCGACCTGCCGCCGACCCGCCAGGTTTCGCCCGCCCTTGAATTTCCGGCTTTGCGCGACTATCGCGGCGTAATCGATTGCCGCATGAAGGCGTCGGGGCTGACCCAGGCCGAGCTTGCCGATATAGCCGCGAGCGCGCAGATAGACTTTGTATTTCTCGGCGACCGGGTGAATCCGGGCCAGAGCGATTACGGAATCGCCGGCTATACGAGCCAGATACTTTTCATCCCGGGCGGCGCGTTCCCGATCGGAAAAAACGGCGCCGAGATCGTCGGCCTCAACCTTAGCCAGCCGATCGATTTCAGCCACACCTCGGCGCGCGAACTGATCGCGCGCATCCATGATCAGGGCGGGCTTGCGCTTGCGAGCCGGCCCGCGAAATTTCCCTCGCCCGATGATTACGCCCTGGCCGACGCGATCGAGGTTTACAACCTCGACGACGCCTGGCGCGCGCACGGGCCTGGTTATGCCGGCGCGGTTCTGTTCAGTTCCGACCATCTGTTTGCCGCGATGGACGTTGTTCCGCCGGCGAATCTCGCCGCGTACGACCGGATGGCGTCGGGAGCGCAGGTGACGATGGTTGCGGGAGTGGGCGCGGCGCCGTCCATGACCGTGCTCGGAAGCAGGGTCGGCACTTTCGAACAGGTTTTTCGCGTATATACGACCCATCTGCTCGCCTCCGCGCGCGAGACGGGTCCGCTCGTGGACGCGCTTCGGCGCGGGCACGCCTATATAAGTTTCGATTTCCTCGGATACGTGCCGAATTTCGCCTTTTACGCGCAGAATGGGAACGAGCGCGCGATGATGGGCGACGAGATTTCCGACGCGCCCGCGCTCAAGCTGAGAGTTGAGATGCCGGGGCGCGCGCAGCGGCTGGTGATTATCCACGACGGCAACGAGATCGCCTCAGTCGCAAACCTCAAGCATTACGAGTTCGCGCCGAAAGGCCCCGGCGCATACCGCGTTGTCGCGTATCGCGACGGGCGCCCGTGGATACTGTCGAATCCGGTGTACGTCCGCTAGAAGCGGCACGCGCAACGCTAATTCACACGAGCGAGCATGCGAGCGAATGCGCGGTCGCGTCGTCAACCCGCACCGCAACCGTATCTCCCGGAGCGAGCCCGTGCGCGCTCGCGAAAATCGCCGTCTTGAACTGCGGCGTCTTTCCGGCGAGCATCCCGTTGCCGCGCCGCGCCGGACCTTCGATCAGCACGGCGAAGCGCTCGCCTAAAAGCGCGCGGTTGCGCTCAAGCGAAATCGACTCCTGAAGCGCGATCACTTCGGCAAGCCGCCGCGATTTCTCCTCCTCGCTCACGGTGTCGCCGAGTTTGAAGGCGCGCGTATGCTCGCGCAGCGAATACTTGAAGGTGAACGCCTGGTCGTAACCG
>JAKAVC010000080.1 GCA_021817345.1 Deltaproteobacteria bacterium
ACTGCCACGCTCGGCCGTGGTACGCTTCAACAACAAGGCGTGGGTGTACGTCCGGCTCGACGCGAACGATTTTGTCCGGCGCGAAGTCTCGCTCACCGTGCCGCTCGCCCACGGATGGTTTCTTCCCGGCAGCCTCTCACCCGGCACGCGCGTCGTTGTCACGGGCGCCGAGACGCTGCTCTCCGACGAACTCGGCGCGTCGCATCGGGTCGAAGAGGATTGAGGGCCCGGGCCACGGATCCGATGCCCAGGCGTGTGAAAGTCGGGGAAGGGTGACGCGATGCTGCAGAGTATCGTTCGGTTCTCGATCCGGTTTCGCGCAGTCGTGATCGCGCTCGCCTGCCTCGCCCTCGGCTACGGCATTTACGCGGCCTTCAACGCCAAGGTCGCGGTCCTGCCGGAGTTCGCCCCGCCGCAGGTCGTGGTCCAGACCGAGGCTCCCGGCCTCAACTCCGAGCAGGTCGAGGCGCTGGTGACGCAGCGGTTGGAAAACGTGCTGGCCGGCCTGGGCGGCCTCGATTACATCCGCTCCAAGTCGATTCAGGGCCTGTCGGTCGTCACGATGGGCTTTCATGCGGGCGAGAACATCTTCCTTGCCCGCCAATTGGTTGGCGAACGGCTCATGCAGACGGTCAGCCAGATGCCGCCTGGCGTATCGGTGCCCGTGATGGCGCCGCTCACCACCGCGACGAGCTGGGTGCGGACGATAGGTCTTACCTCGCGCACCCGCTCGCTGATGGACCTGTGGACCTTCGCGTACTGGACGCTGAGGCCGCGCCTGCTCGCGGTTCCCGGTGTCGCCAAGGTCGCGATTTACGGCGGCGGAGTGCGCCAGCTTCAGATCCAGGTCGAGCCCGCGCGCCTGCTCGCCTATCATCTGAGTATCCAGGACGTGCTCGCCGCGGCCCGCCGTTCGACGGCGGTTGCGGGAGCGGGCTTCGTCGAGACCCCCAATCAACGAATCGTTCTCCAGACCGAGGGCCAGTCGCTCAGTCCCGAGGCGCTCGGCTCGGTCGTGATGCGCTATCGGCGCGGCGCGCGGGTCACGCTCGACGACGTCGCGCGCGTCCGATGGGCGCCCAAGCCGATGATCGGTTACGCGACGATCAAGGGCCGCCCCGGCATAATCCTGCAGATCTCCGGGCAATACGGCGCCAACTCGCTCGAGGTGAGCCGGGGACTCGACAAGGCGCTGGCGGAATTCGCGCCCGACTTCCGCGCCAAGGGCATAACGCTGCATGCGAGCGTCTTCCGCTCCGACACGGTCGTCGAGACCGCGATTGCCAATATCCGCTCCTCGCTGTTCCTCGGCGGGCTTCTGGTCGCGGTCGTGCTGACGCTCTTTCTTTACGATCTGCGCAGCGCCTTTATCTCGCTGGTCGCGATACCGCTCTCGCTGCTGATCGCGATTGTCGTGCTCAACGCGCGCGGTTTCACGCTCAACGCGATCACGCTCGGCGGTCTTGCAATCGCGATCGGCGAAGTCGTCGACGACGCGATAATCGACGTCGAGAACATCCTGCGCCGCCTGCGTCTGAACCGCGCCGCGGCGAATCCCCGCCCGGTCTTCGAGGTAATCCTCGACGCCTCGCTCGAAGTCAGAAGCGCGGTCGTCTATGCGACCTTCGTGGTCGCGGCGGTGTTCCTGCCGATGCTCGCGATGTCGGGCGTCGCGGGACGAATCTTCGCGCCGCTCGGATGGGCCTACATCTATGCGGTGCTCGCCTCGCTCGCCGTGGCGCTGACCGTCACTCCGGCGCTGTGCTTCGTCCTGCTGCCCGGCGACCGCCATCAGCACGAGACCGCGTTCGTCGGCGTCCTCGGGCGGGCGCATCGGCGGATGCTGCGCGCGGCTATCGAACGCCCCGGAACGGTTATCGCGGGAGCGGCGGCGCTGTGCGTCGCCGCGCTCGCGCTCCTGCCATTCTTCGGCGGCAGCTATCTGCCCGAGATGCAGGAGCCGGAACTGGTGCTGCACATGGTCGGCCTGCCCGGCACCTCGATTCCGGAATCGGTGCGGATGGGCGGCCAGGTGACCAGGCTTCTGCTCAAGGATCCTCACGTCGAGAGCGTCGCGCAGCGTATCGGGCGCGCGGAACTCGGCGACGACACCTTCGGTCCGCAGATAAGCGAGTTCGACGTCCGCCTGAAACGGTTCAGCGGCGAGGAGGTTGCGGCGGTCGAGAACCGTATCCGCCGCGAACTGGCGAATCTCGGCGGATGGGACTTCTCGATGAACCCCTTTTTGACCGAGAGGCTCGAGGAAACCCTCTCCGGCGAGACGGCTGACGTCGCGGTCAAAATCTACGGCGACAACCTGACGGTGCTCGACGAGGAAGGCAACCGGATCGCGCAAGTCCTGCGCGGGATTCCCGGCGCTGTTGACGTGCGCGTGAAATCGCCCGGCGGGATGCCGCAGTTGACGATCGCGCTCAGACCTGCGCGCATGCAGCAGCTCGGCTTCCGCCCGGTTGACGTGCTTGACGCGATCCGGACCGCCTACCAGGGCGCGCTCGCGTCGCAGGTCTATCAGGGAAACCGCTCCTTCGGCGTTTCGGTCATCCTCGCGCCCGCGGCGCGGCGCGATCCTGAGAGCGTGGGCTCGCTGATGCTGCGCGACGGCTCCGGCGCGCTGGTTCCTTTAAGCGAAATCGCCCGTATTCATCTCGGCTCGGGCCGTTATTCCGTCCTTCACGACGGCGGGCGGCGCGTCCAGATCGTTACCTGCAATGTCAGCGGACGCGACGTCGCCTCGTTCGCCGCCGAGGCCGAGCGCAAGGTCCGGCGCGAAGTTTCGTTCCCGCCGGGAGTCTACGCCGAGTTTACCGGCGCGGCACAGGCGCGCGAAAAATCCGTCCGCGAAATCGAACTCAACTCGCTAATCGCCGCCGTGATCGTCATGTGTCTGCTCTTCATCGCCTTCGGCAGCCTGCGCCATATGATGCTGGTGCTTGCGAACGTTCCCTTCGCGCTGGTCGGAGGGATAATCGCCGCGTGGCTCGCGGGCGGCGAGCTGTCGCTCGGCTCGGTGGTTGGATTCGTCACCCTGTTCGGAATCACGATGCGCAACTCGATCATGATGATCTCGCACTTCGACCATCTGGTCACAGTCGAAGGGATGGAGTGGGGAATCGAGGCCGTGATGCGTGGCGCCTCCGAACGCCTGTTGCCGATCATGATGACCGCGCTGGTGACGGGCCTTGGCCTGCTCCCGCTCGCGCTCGGAAGCGGCGCGCC
>JAKAVC010000064.1 GCA_021817345.1 Deltaproteobacteria bacterium
CCGATCTGCGCTAATCGGCGGCACCGCGGACGGCCTGGCGGGGCTTTTCGAAGACCTGTTCGGCGGGGGGAGCAGCGGGCCGCCGCCGTGCGACATGTATTGACACGCTGAATGCCGCTATGCGACGGTCGGCCAGTTGGCGCACTCCGCGCGAGCCGTATCGAGGATCAGCTCATGGACAACATCTATCGCGTCTTCGGCGCCGAGTTGTCGCCGTATTCCGTAAAGGTTCGCTCCTACTTCCGCTACAAGACAATTCCGCATCGCTGGATCGTCCGCAACCCGGCGAGCCAGGGCGAGTATCAGAAGTACGCGAAACTTCCGTTGGTGCCGCTCGTGGTCACGCCCGACAACGAAGGCATCCAGGACTCAACCCCGATAATCGAGCGCCTCGAAGCGCGGTTCCCCGAACCGTCAATCCATCCGGGCGATCCGATCGCCGCGTTCGTCTCGGTGCTCATCGAGGAGTTCGGCGACGAATGGGGCAACAAGTGGATGTTCCATTACCGATGGGCGCGCGAAGTCGACCAGCTAAGCGCGGCGGGGCGAATCGCGCGCATGATGATGCCCGACGCGCCGGAGGAACAGGTGTCGGCGATGATCGCGCAGGTGCGCGGCCGGATGACGGGGCGGGTGTGGTTCGTTGGCTCAAGCGCCGAGAACGCGCCGCGGATCGAGGACTCGTTCCGCGAGACGCTCGCGCTGCTGGAAGCCCATCTTGGAAACCGCCCCTATCTTTTCGGCGGACGGCCGGCCTTCGGCGATTTCGCGCTGTGGGGACAGCTCTATAACGCGTGGACCGATCCGACTCCGGGGGCGATTATCGAAGGCCGCGCCCTGAACGTGCTCGCGTGGATACAGCGGATGCTGTTCCCGCGACCCGAGGGCGACTTCGAATCGTGGGCGAGCCTCGAGCCGACGCTGGCGCCGCTGCTTGAGCGCCAGGTCGGACGGCTCTTCATGCCGTGGACGGCAGCCAACGCCGAGGCAATCGCGGCGGGACGCGAGGAATTCACCGTCGAACTGGGTGGACGCAAGTGGACGCAGAAGCCGCAGAAGTATCACGCGAGGTCGCTCGGCGCACTGCGGGAGAAATACGCTGCACTCGCGGACAAGCGCGCAATCGACGCGGTGCTCGAACGCGCGGGCTGTCTCGCCGCATTGCGCGCCTGAGCCTCGCGTTCGACCTCGGGATGCGAGTACTCTTTGGCCAAACCATCGAACGACCAGCCCGGATCTGAAACGGAGAATCGCGAAATGATCGATCTGTATACCGCTCCCACGCCCAACGGATGGAAGGCGTCGGTGACGCTCGAGGAGCTTGGGCTTCCTTACGAGGTCCACCCCATCAACCTGAGCGCGAACCAGCAGAAGGAAGAGTGGTACCTGAAGCTGAATCCTAATGGCCGGATTCCAACCATCGTCGATCGCGACAACGATGATTTCGCTGTCTTCGAATCAGGCGCGATCATGATCTATCTCGCCGAGAAGACCGGGCGCCTGATGCCTTCGGACCCGAAGGGGCGCTCGCGGGTGATTCAGTGGCTGATGTTCCAGATGGGCGGAATCGGCCCGATGATGGGACAGGCCAACGTTTTCTTCCGCTATTTTCCTGAGAAGATTCCCGCCGCTATAAGCCGCTATCAGAATGAGTCGCGCCGCCTGTTCGAAGTTCTCGACCGCCGCCTGGGCGAAAGCGAGTGGCTGGCCGGCAATTACTCGATCGCCGATATCGCCAACTGGTGCTGGGTGCGAACCTACAAATGGTCGGGCGTGTCCATCGACGGACTCGCGCATCTCAAGCGATGGCTGCACGCGATCCGCGCCCGCCCGGCGGTCGAGCGCGGGATCGAGGTTCCGGTGCGGATTCCCAACCTCGAAGCGGATGAAAACGCCGCGAAAGAATTCGCCGAGAATGCTCGCAAGGCGGTTCAACGGTAGGCCGAGGACCGTCGATGCGCCCGGACGGCATCCGCGCATGCGGCGCGCCGACTCAACGTAATAAGCACCCAACGTAATAAGCATCGGATGGTTCGTCAGATGATTCTCACGCGATCGGATGCCCCGGCGGCGACTGAGGAGGAACTGGACGGGCGCCGCCAAAGAAGCGAAACCAGCCGGCGGCGAATCGTGCAGGCGATGCTCGCCCTGATCGGCGCGGGCGATGTTGCGCCCAACGCGGAAAGCATCGCGGCACGCGCGGGGCTGGGCCTGCGCACGGTCTTTCGCCACTTCGAGAACATGGAAAGCCTTTACCGCGAGATCAACGCGGCGGTAACCGCGGAGCTTCAACCGCTCGTGAAGGAACCATTCAGGAACGCTGACTGGCGCGCCCAGCTCTCGGAGCTTCTCGATCGCCGCGTCCGCATCTTCGAGCGCATAATGCCGTTTAAGGTGGCCGGCGACATCCATCGCCATCGCTCTCCCTTCATTGCGCGCAAGTCGGTGGAACTGGCCCGGGACCAGCGCGCGGTACTGGTGCGGATCGTTCCGCGCGAGGCGCGCGCCGATAGCGGGTTCCTTGAAGCCCTCGACCTGCTGCTCAGCCTCGACACCTGGCTTCGATTGCGAAGGGAGCAGAAGCTGTCCGTGGCGCGCGCCAGGCGAACCGTGGAAATCATGCTCGCCGCGTTGCTTAACGCCCGCCGCGCGCGAAGCTAAGGCGGAGCGAGCCCGGACGAGTGGCGAGAACGGCCGCGCGGGCACGATGCGTGCCATCACAATTCAGCGAAGCACCGGGCAACGCCGGCGTTGTTCAATATCGCGGGGCGCTTGCGGTTTGACGTCAGGTACGGCAGAAATTTTTCTGGCGGCAATCGAACGCAAGCCCGCTGGCCAGCTTGGCATCGCTCCTTGCGAACGGAATAGGACCATGGATATCGGCGAATATCGGCCCGGCTCCCTTGACCTCCGCAAAGTGGGCATCAATCGCGATTATTGGTATCCCGTCGCCCGCGCATCCGATGTGCGCACGAAAAGGACGCTGGCGGTGAGTTTTGCCGGCGATCCGATCGTTTTGGCCCGCACCGAAAGCGGCGAAGTATTCGCCCTGGAGGACCGATGCGCCCATCGGCAGGTCCCCTTGCACATGGGCGTCGTCAAGGGCGAGTGGATTCAATGCTGCTATCACGGATGGTGTTACGAAAAGAGCGGCCGCCTCGCGCGAATTCCCTATCTCGCCGACGGCGGCAGGATTCCGCCCGAAGCGCGCGGCGTGCGCGCGTATCCGTGCCGCGAGGCCTACGGCCTTATTTTCCTGTTTCCCGGAGATCGCGCTCGCGCGGGCGCGTCCGCCCTGCCCGAACTCCCCGAATGGTCATCCGGCGAGTATCGCGCGATGTATTTTACGCGCAATGTCGACTGCCATTACACCTTCATGCATGAAAACCTGATGGACATGAACCATCAGTTCCTGCATCGCCGCCTGATGGGCGGGATCCAGCCCGTGATGCTCGATTATCGCCATGGCGATGACTGGGTCGAAGCGGACTACCGGTTCGCGGGCGGAAAGCCGCACGCGGGCGCCAACTTTCTTGTGATGGGCGGGAAACGCGCGAATTCCGTCGACCGCGACTACGAATTGATGACCGTGCGCACCGCCTATCCGCATCAGCATCTGATGGTTTGGCGGTCGCACTCGGACGTAATCGCGATCCGGCTGTTCGCCGCATACGTCCCAATCGACGCCGAACAGCGGCGCAACCGCAGCTTCGGCATCCTGATGGTCCGCAAGCCGAAGATCCCGGGCCTGCTCAGCGCGGCGTGGCCGGTGATTCGTTATTTTGCGGAATCGGTATTCACGCAGGACCGGATCGCGGTCGAAGCGGAGCAGCGCGCATGGGACGCGCAGGGCGGCGATTGGAATCGCGAAATTTCTCCGGTGCTGATTGAGCTGCGCCGGGTTCTCGCGGCGTGCGGCGAGCCCGCCGTCCACGCCGCGGCGCGATCCGATCGCGCGCGAGCGGCGGCGGCCGAGCCCTCACGCGGATTCGGCGCGCGGTCCTAGCCGGCGCGCAGAGAGCCCGGGCGCGAACGATCCGTTTGATCGAGGCGATAGCGTTCGCAGAACTTCCGGTACGCGAGCACGTTGGCGTCCTCGCTCGTGTACCTGGGCGACATGCCGAGGTCCAGGTTTTCCCATACGGGACGATCCTGTTCGAGTCCCATGCTTTCGAACTGAAGGATGATGTCGGCCAGTTCCCTGGGGGGCTCGGAGCCGTCAGGGTTTCGCGGCATCGCGATCGAGAGTCGCACTCGCGACGCGCCATCCATCCCCGGCACCGCCGAAGCGATCACGAAATGCGGATGGTCTCCCCCGCCGACGGCTACCTGGGTAATCGTAAGATTCGGGCTGTATGCGCGCGCGAGCAGCGGCACTTCGACCCACGTCGAACGGTCATCGGAGCGCTCTCCGTCGCCGGTTCCCTGCCACATCGAGGGACCCACGCGCAGGGTCGTGGTCGCGGTGAAAACGCCATCGACGACCTCGGGCTCGCCGCAGGTGACTTTGAGGACGTCGTGAACCGGTGGAAAATGCGCCCAATCGAAAGCGTTCTCGATCACCATTTCGGGGGCGACTTTGATCGTTTTCTCGAAGCCCGGAAATATTTTGTGGGTGGTGCGAATATATTCGAGCATCTCGGGCAGCTTGCCGTCCTCGAACTCTCCCAGCATCGCAAAGACCAGCCCCTCGACCGCGATCGAGCGATATTCGCGCACGCGATACGCCGCGCCGCAGTTGCCGCCGAGCGAAACCTTGTGGCCATGATACGGGCATCGTACGAGGCCGTCGCCGACAAGCCTGCCGCCGACGCCGAGGTCGGCGCCGCGATGGGGACAGATGGCGTCGAAGACCCCGACCGAGCCATCCTTGCCGCGCACGCAGAGCAGCCGGCGATCGCCGATCGGGATCGTGGTTAACTCGTCCCGGAGGTCACGCTCGAAGGCAATCTGACACCATCCGCCATAACGCATCGCCGCTTCTCCTCTGAAGGCAAACAGCGGGATTTCCGGCAGCGCTTAAATTTTGCGAAAGTGAACTTCTTCTGGCAAGAAGGATTGGGAGCGTTCAATCAATTCCGTAGCGCTTTCGCTTCCGCCACAGCGTGGTCACATTGATCCCAAGGGTCGCCGCCGCCTCCTCGAGCGTCGCGCTTTCGGCCAAGACCCGCGCGATATGCTCGCGCTCGACGGCTTCCAGGCTGGAAGCTTGTTCGGCGCGAGCCGGCGCAAGCGCCGCACCGGTGCGAAAGATCGCGTCGGGCAGATCCTCGGGGCGAATCGTGTCGGCATGGCTCAGCACGACCGCGCGCTCCAGGGCATTGCGCAGTTCGCGCACGTTGCCCGGCCACTGGTAGTTAGCGATCGCCGAGGCTGCTTCGGGCGAAAGGCGCGCCGGCGGGCGGCGATTGCGGATTGCGGCGGCGCGCAGGAGCCACTCCGCAAGCGAGAGGATATCCTCGCGGCGCTCGCGCAGGGCAGGCACCCGCAGAGTTATGACGTTCAGGCGGTAGTAGAGATCCTCGCGGAAGCGGCGTGCGGCGACTTCGACTTCGAGGTCGCGGTTGGAGGCCGCGATTATCCGCGCGTCGACGCTGATGGTCTCACCGCCGCCGACCCGCTCGAAGTTGTGCTCCTGCACGAAGCGCAGAAACTTGGTCTGGAGCGCAAGCCCCAGATCGGCTATTTCGTCGAGGAACACCGTGCCGCCGTCGGCGGCTTCCAGACGGCCCGGCTTGTCCTTTACCGCGCCGGTGAACGAGCCGCGCATATGACCGAACAGTTCGCTTTCGAGCAACTGTTCGGAAAGCGTCGTGCAGTTGACGACGACGAAGGCGCGCTCGCGGCGCGGGCTCCATTGATGGATTTTCCGGGCGAGGACATTCTTTCCGGTGCCGCTTTCGCCGGTGAGCAGAATCGTCGCCTCGCTTTCGGCGGCCTGCCGCGCGGTTTCAAGCAGACGAAGCATCGCGGCGCTTTTCGAATCGAGCAACGGCGCTTCCTCGACCGCGTCGCGAAGCGCCAGATTTTCCGCGCGGAGCCGCCCGAACTCGATCGCGCGCTCGGCCGTGTGCTGGATCTGCGCGAGGGAAAACGGCTTGGTCACGTAGTCGTAGGCGCCGGCCTTCATCGCCGCCACGGCGTTTTCGACCGTGCCGTAGGCGGTCATCAGGATCACCATGGTTTCCGGGCGCCGGCGCTTTATCTCGCGCAGAAGCTCGAGCCCGGTCATCTCAGCCATCCTGTAATCCGTCAGCACCAGGTCGAAAGCGCTCTCGCCAAGCATCCGCAGCGCCTCGGCGCCGCTCGCGGCGCCCGCGCTTTTGTGCCCGCACGACTCGAAGAACGCGCTCAGGTTGCGCCGGATGTTCTTCTCGTCGTCGACGATGAGCACCCGCGCCATCAGACTTCCGGAGCGGCCGGCAGCTCCACTATGAAGTGACAGCCGCGGTCCGCCGCCGCGCTTTGTAGAAAGATCCGCCCGCCGTGAGCTTCCACGATATCCTTGACTATGGCGAGGCCGAGACCGGCCGAACCTCTCTGCGCGCCGTCGCCATACTGCGCGAATCGCTCAAAGATATGGGCGCGCAGCTCGGGGGGAATTCCCGGTCCCGAATCCTCGACTTCAAGCCTGACCGCGCCGTCCGCCCGATGCGCAGCAACCTGGATGCGCCCGCCGCCGGGCGTGTAGCGAAGAGCGTTGCCGATCAGGTTGGACAGCACCCAGGAAAGTTTCACCGGGTCGCCGAGGATTTCCGGAAGCCGCTCGATTCGCTTCTCCAGGCTGACGCCTTTTTCCCGGCTCTGGATGAGGAAGCGGTCGCATACCTCGTCCGCGATACGAGCGAGGTCAAGACGCTCCTTTTGAAGAGCGATCGAGGCGGGCGCCCCGCGCGCCAGGTTGAGCAGGTTGTCGGCAAGCTGCTTCATCCGGGTGCACTCCTCGACGATTGTGCGCACCAACTCCGCCTGCCTCGGCGTCAGATGATCCTTTTCCCGGTAGAGCAGTTCGCCCGACAGCGCGAGCGAGGTAAGCGGCGTTCTGAGTTCGTGCGAGAGAGTCGCGACCAGGTTGGCGCGCGCACGGTCCTGGTCGCGCAGGTAGGTGACGTCCTGCAGAATCAACAGCGTGCCGAGCGGGGTGCCGTCCTTGTGCGTGAGCGCGACAGGTTTCAGGACGTAGGAATGGTCACGGCCGCGGACGTGCAGTTGCACCTCCACGCGCTGGGCTTCCGGCCCGGCCTTGCGAAGCTGACGGAGTGCGTCGCGGATTCTCAGGTAATGCGGATGGTTGCTGTTCAGATCATCGAATGGACTGCCCAGCGCGTCGGCCGGCTCGACGCCGATGATGATCGCCGCTATCTCGTTGATATGGGTAACCGACCCCTCGGTATCTATGAGGACGATTCCGTCCTCAAGGCCCTCGATTATCGCCTCGATTTTGCTCTTCTCGTAAAGCAGGCGCTCGACGTTGATCTTCTCGTACTGCTCCAGCCGCTCCGCCATCTGGTTGAACTCCCGGGCAACGGCGTCAAGCTCCTCCAATGGTTGCGGTCCGAGCCGAACCTGCGATTTGCGCTGACTTATGCCGCGCAGCCTCTCCGCCAGCTCGGTGAGCGGTCTTGAAAGCGAAAGCCCGAGTCCGAAGGAAATCGCCGCGCCCGCCAGCAGCAGTCCGAGCAGTCCCGCGGCGAATTCGTAGGTAAGCCGCTTGCCAAGTTCCATCGCGCGGCTGTCGGCGCGGAACATCGCCGCCTGGTTCATCGCCACCAGCTTATCGAGGCGTGCGTGCAGCTCGGCAAACTCGCGGTCGTGGCGGGCGCCGGCGGGCGCCGCGGCTATTTCGGCGAACAGGCGCTGGCCGCGATCCTTGATGTCGCGGGCGAGTTTCGGTTCGCCGGCCTCGGTGAAATTGTGGTCCTCGATGCTCGTCCAGCGCATGAATTCGCGGCGCGCGGCGGGCAGTGTCCGAGCCGCGTCGCCTTCGAGTTCTGCGACCTGAAGCCGATGGAGCGCCGCATGCATATGCTGGGCGGCTTGAATATTGACGTAGTTGCGATAAAGAGTCTCGCGGATCACTCCGCCCAGTTCATAAACCCGCGGCAATGCGTAGGCTCCGAGGCCAACCGCAAGGAGGACGAGAAGCAAAGTCCCGTTGCGGATGCGGCTTCGCAATGAGGGTTTTCGTCTCATTCCCCGTCAGCCTCGTCGCTGGTGATTTCGACGTCGAAGTCGCGGGCCTGCGCGATGAGCCGAAGCGGTATGTCTCCGCGAATCCATCGCTTCCAGAACGGCTGATGGGTGCGTCCGACGATAATCTTCGTAATCCCCTTCTCGCGCGCGAAATCCAGCATCGCGCCAACCACGTCGTCGGCCTTGAGCCAGACCGTTTGCGCGCCGAGATCGCTGGCAAGGTTGATATTGTCGAGCAGAGCGACGAAGTCCGCGGTTTTGATTTTCCGGATCGATTCGGCCGGCGTTTCAACGTGCACCGCGTACCAGTCGGCGTTGAGCTGGCCCGCGATACGCGAGGCCTTTCGCAAAAGGGTTCCGGCCTCCGCCGGATTCGACGACAGCCCCACCATCACGCGCTCGGTGACCTCCGGGCGGCGTCCGCCCTCGCGCTTTACGGCTTCGCGTTCCTCACGCTGGCGGGAGAGCCCGCGCGCAATCTCGCGGAGGGAGAGTTCACGCAACGAAGCGAGATTGGTCGGTTTGAAGAAGTTCTTCAGCGCCTGCTCGATCTGCGAGGCGGGATAGATCTTCCCTTCGCGCAGCCGTTCGCGCAGCGCCTCGACCGTCACATCGACGTTGACGATCTGGTCGGCGCGCGCGAGAAACGAATCCGGCACGGTTTCGCGCACCTCGACCGCCGTCATCCGCTTGATAAGCGGGTTCAGGCTCTCGACGTGCTGGATGTTCATCGCGGTGATGACGTTGATGCCGGCGGTGAGCAATTCCTCGACGTCCTGGTAGCGCTTTTCATGACGCGAGCCGGGCGCGTTGGTATGAGGCAGTTCGTCGACGATTACGATCTCGGGCTTGCGGGCGAGTATCGCGTCCACGTCCATTTCCTCGAGGATGACGCCGCGATATTCGATTTTTCGCCGCGGAATCATCTCGAGGTCGCCGATCTTTTCCGCGGTCTCGGCGCGGCCGTGAGTTTCAATGAAGCCGAGCACGACGTCCGCGCCTTTCGCGTGAAGCTCATGCGCCTCTTCGAGCATCCGCCAGGTTTTGCCCACGCCCGCGGCGGCGCCGATATATATTTTCAGCCGCCCCTTGAGCGGCTGTGCGACCAGATCCAGAAAAGTTTCCGGCTCGGGACGCTCATCGTTCTTCATGCGACACGTCGCTCGCTTCTCCGGCTAATCACAGCCTCCTTCAATTTTATTCGTTCTCGCGAATCCGCAAAATCCGGCTCGACCCCCAGCTAATCGGCGCCCGGCCGGGCTTCAGCCGGTTTCAGGTTGTCGAGCGCGAGGTTGAGCATGAGGACGTTAACGCGCGGCTCGCCGAAAATCCAAAGGAATCGGCCCCGCGTGTATTTGCGAACAAGGGACGCGACCTCGGCCGGAGCGATTCCCCGCGCCTTCGCGACTCGCGCCACCTGAATCGCGGCCGCGGCGGGACTGATATCTGGATCAAGCCCGCTCGCCGACGCGGTCACCAGATCGACCGGAACCTGGCCGGCGGAGATGCCCGGGTTTTCTTCCAGCACCTTGGCAAGCCGGGCGCGGACATCCTTGACGAGCAGCTTGTTGGTGGGCCCGAGATTTGAGCCTCCGGAATTGTCCGCGTCGTAGCCCTTGTCACCGGCCGCCGACGGGCGGGGATGGAAATATCGGGGCGCATCGAAATTCTGCCCGATCAGCCTCGAACCAATCACGCGGCCGTTGCGGACAATCAGGCTGCCGTTAGCCTGGAACGGGAACATCACGTGCGCGATCGCCACCATCGCAAGCGGATAGACAATGCCCATCAGCAACGTGAGCACGAACGTCATTTTGATCGCGGTCCAGATTTTCATTGCTGCCGTCCTAAGCCAGATGCAGGGCCGCGACAACCATGTCGATCAGCTTGATTCCGATGAACGGGACGATCACGCCGCCGAGCCCGTAGATCAGGAGGTTGCGTGTCAGTATCGCGGCGGCACCCAGCGGCCGGTAACTCACGCCGCGAAGCGCCAGGGGGATGAGCGCGATGATGATGAGGGCATTGAAGATCACGGCGGACAGAATCGCGCTCTGGGGCGTCGCCAGACGCATGATGTTCAGCGCCTGAAGCTGCGGATAGCCCACGACGAACATCGCAGGAATTATCGCGAAGTATTTGGCGACATCATTGGCAATCGAAAAGGTGGTCAGCGCGCCGCGGGTGATCAGGAGCTGTTTTCCAATCTCGACCACTTCCATGATCTTGGTCGGATTGGAGTCGAGGTCGACCATGTTGCCGGCCTCGCGCGCGGCCTGGGTTCCCGCGTTCATCGCGATACCCACGTCGGCCTGCGCCAGCGCCGGCGCATCGTTGGTGCCGTCGCCGATCATCGCGACGAGTTTTCCCTGTGCCTGCTCGTCGCGGATTATTTTCAGCTTGGTTTCGGGGGTGGCTTCGGCCACGAAATCACCGACGCCTGATTCCTTCGCGATGGCCGCGGCGGTAAGAGGATTGTCGCCGGTGATCATCACGGTGCGAAGCCCCATAGCGTGCAGCCGCTGGAAGCGTTCGCGAATGCCTTCCTTGATGACGTCCTTGAGATGGATCACGCCGAGCGGACGCGGCCCGTCGGCGACGACCAGCGGCGTGCCGCCCTGTTTTCCGATTGCTTCGACGATAGAGTCGAGCTCGGCGGGAACCTCGCCTCCGTTTTCGCGCACGAAGGCCGCTATCCGGTCGCTCGCGCCCTTGCGGATGGATCGGCCGTCGAAGTCGACTCCGCTCATTCGGGTCTGCGCGGAGAAGGGAATGAAGTTAGCGTGGATTTCGGCAAGCTCGCGCCCTCTCAGCCCGAAGCGGTTCTTCGCCAGCACCACTATCGAACGGCCCTCGGGCGTTTCGTCGGCAAGCGAAGCAAGCTGCGCCGCTTCGGCAAGCTGGGCCGGTTCGACGCCGCCGACCGGGATAAACTCGGTGGCCATCCTGTTGCCGAGCGTGATCGTTCCGGTCTTGTCCAGAAGCAGCGTATCGACGTCGCCGGCCGCCTCGACCGCGCGCCCGGACATCGCGAGCACGTTGTGTTGCACGAGACGGTCCATCCCGGCAATCCCGATCGCGGATAGCAGACCGCCGATCGTGGTCGGAATCAGGCATACCAGTAACGCCACCAGCACCGGAAGCGAAAGCACCGTGCCGCCGTAGAGCGCGAACGGGTAAAGGCTCACGCACACGAGCATGAAGACTATAGTGAGGCCCGCCAGCAGGATCGAGAGCGCGATTTCGTTGGGCGTCTTCTGGCGCTCGGCGCCCTCGACCAGGCCTATCATCCGATCGAGAAAGGTCTCGCCGGGGTTGGCGGTGATCTTTACCTTGATGGAGTCCGAGATGACGGTGGTGCCGCCGGTGACCGCGCTGCGATCGCCGCCGCTCTCGCGAATAACCGGCGCCGACTCGCCCGTGATCGCCGCCTCGTTGACGGCCGCGACACCCTCGATCACGGTGCCGTCGCCGGGTATCACTTCGCCCGCGCGCACGATCACGACGTCGTCGCGGCGAAGCGATGTAGCGGGTACGACCATCTCGGCGCCGTCGCGAATCAGATGGGCCTGGGTTTCCGTGCGGGTCTTGCGCAGGTTGTCGGCCTGCGCCTTGCCGCGTCCCTCGGCCATCGCCTCGGCAAAATTGGCGAACGCGACGGTAAACCAGAGCCAGAGCGCGATTTGCACCTCGAAACCGAGGAGCTTCGTGTCGCCCTGGAAAAGGTTAACGCACAGAATTAGCGTCACGGCCGCGGCCGTGACCTCGACCACGAACATGACGGGATTGCGCGCCTGGATGCGCGGATCGAACTTGTACAGTGAGTTTATCAGCGCGCCCTTTACGATCGTGGGCTCCCAGAGGGCCGCTGGTTTGCGTTCAGCCATTGGAATCCTGCTCCCGGTGGCTCAGTAGAGCTGATGGCGCAGCATCGCGAGTTGCTCGACGATCGGCCCGAGCGCGTCGGCGGGAAAGAACGTCAGGGCCGCGACAATCAGAATCACGCCCGTCAGCAGCACGACGAAGATAGCGCCGTTGGTCGGAAAGGTGCCGGCGCTCGGCGGTACGGCCTTTTTTTCCGCCAGCGAGCCGGCCAGCGCCAACACCGGAATCATCATCATGAAGCGCCCGAAGAGCATCACGGCCCCGAGCGTGACGTTGTAGAAGAGCGTGTTGGCGTTGAGCCCCGCAAAGGCCGAGCCGTTGTTGGCCGCCGCCTCGGTAAACGCGTAGAGGATTTGCGTGAACCCGTGCGGACCGGGATTGCTGATGCCCGCCAGGCCGGCTTTCGTCGCCACCGCGATTCCCGCCGGCAGCAGGATCAGGGCGGGAAAAATCAGGATGAACAGCATCGCAAGCTTCATCTCGCGCGCTTCAATCTTCTTGCCAAGGTACTCGGGCGTTCGCCCCACCATCAGGCCCGCGATGAACACCGCGAGCACCGCCATCACCAGCATCCCGTAAAGCCCCGAACCCACGCCGCCGAAGATGATCTCGCCGATCTGCATGTTGAGCAGCGGGACCAGGCCGCCGAGCGGCGTAAGGCTGTCATGCATCGAGTTGACCGCGCCGCACGAAGTGTCGGTGGTAACGGTCGCGAACAGGGCGGAGTCAACGATCCCGAAACGGACTTCCTTGCCTTCCATGTTTCCGCCGCTCTGGAGAGCGCTCGCGTGCGTGTCGATCCCGAGCGTCGCGAACTGCGGATTGCCGCTCTGCTCGCTCCACGTCGCAACTGCCGCGCCCAGCACAAACAGCAGCGCCATCGTGACGAACAGCGCCCATCCCTGGCGCCGATCGCCCGCCATCGCGCCAAACGTATGCGTCAGCGCGGCGCCGATCGAGAAAATCGCGAGCACCTCGAGCAGGTTGGTCAGCGGTGTGGGGTTTTCGTAAGGATGCGCCGAGTTGGCATTGAAGAATCCGCCGCCGTTTGTGCCGAGCTCCTTGATTGCTTCCTGCGAAGCGACCGGACCCTGCGCGATGACCTGGGTGGCTCCCTCGACGGTTTTGGCGCGCACGTAGGGACTGAGATTCTCGGGCACCCCCTGCCATACGAGCATCAGCGTAAGGATCGCGCAAATCGGCAGCAGCACCCACAGCGTCGCGCGCACCAGGTCGACCCAGAAGTTGCCGATAATACGTGCCGAGCGGCGCACGAACCCGCGAATCACCGCGATTGCGACCGCGATTCCCGCGGCGGCCGACACGAAATTGTGAAAGGCGAGCCCCGCCATCTGTGTCAGATAGCTCATGGTGGTCTCACCCGAGTAGGCCTGCCAGTTGGTGTTGGTCGTGAAACTGGCCGCCGTATTGAACGCGAGGTCGGGGGCGACCGCGCCCAGATGCTGCGGGTTGAACGGCAGGAATTGCTGCAGGCGTTCCAACGCGTAGAGCACCAGCATCCCCGCCATGCTGAAAAGCAGCATCGAGACGGCGTACTCGACCCAATTCTGCTCGGCTTCCGGATGAACTCCGCAGACGCGATAAATCACCCGTTCCAGCGGTCGGAGCGCCGGATCGAGTATCGTTGGCTCACCCGCGAACACGCGCGCCATGTAGAGTCCAAGCGGAACGCTAATCGCGGTAACCAACGCGATGAACAGGCCGATCTGAAGGGCCGCGTTTTCAAACACGAATTTCTCCGGCGCTTAGAACTTTTCGGGGTGCAGTATCGCGTAAACGAGATATGCGGTCAGGCCGACAGCCATCACCGCTCCCATCACGAGTTCCCACGTGCTCATAGCCGGGCACATCCCTTTACGTAAGCCAGAGAGATCCCAAAGAAAAGAATCGTCGCAGCGACAAAAACGAGATCCCAGATCATGCTCCCAAGCCTCAGCAGGTTCCGTGCCTCATCGAGCGTATTCAAAAGTGAAGGCTTTTCGCAAAGAACCGGCGCAAGATTTTCAATATGCACCCTTGGGGCATTGCAACTTGCAGCGCGATGACATGATTCTACCGCTGCATTTAAATGGGAGCCAGCTCGCGCTGCTCCCGTTCAACGGAGCAGGCGCACGCGTATCGCGGATGGATTCGAGGGCGATCGGTTACGATTTCGCGGGCCTAAAAGGACCGGCCGTAGCGGAGAATCCTCGCGTAAAGTTTCTTGCGCGAAATCCCGAGCGCGCGCGCCGCGGCCGAGACGTTGCCGTGGTTCGCTTCGAGGGTGCGAATCACGAGTTGGCGCCCGGCGTCGGGAATGCTCATGAGCCTGGCCGACGACGCGCCCATGGTCTCGATCGGCCGCCCCGAAATCGCCTGGGCACTGACGCCGGCGACAGGAATCTCGCGCGCGAGGGTCGCATTGAGCGTCTTCAGGAAATGCCAGACCAGGGCTTCGATGTCGTCGCGGCGCTCGCGCCGCGGAGCCACGCAAAGCGACGCGACGTTGAGCCGGTAGTAGAGATCCTCGCGCAGGAGACCCTGCTCGATCGCCTCCCGCGGCTCGCGGTTGGTCGAAGCGATTACCCGCACCCTTACGGGCAATTCTTTCGGCAATCCACCGGCCGGATCGTTCGCTCCTGAAGCGCCCGCAAAAGCCGCGCTTGCGCGGCTGCCCCCATTTCGGTGATTTCGTCCAGGAACAGCGTGCCACCGTCGGCGGCGCGAAACAGCCCCACGGCGTCGCTATCGGCCCCGGTGAACGAGCCGCGCACGTGGCCGAAAAGCTCGCTTTCAATAAGCTGTCCGGGAAGCGCGGCGCAGTTTACCGCCACGAACGGAGCGTCGGGACGAGGGCCGCATTCATGGATCGCGCGCGCCACAAGTTCCTTGCCGGTTCCGGTCTCGCCAACGATGAGAGCGGTTGAGCCGGAGCGGCCCACCGTTTCGATCCGCCGATACAGACTCCGCATCGGCGCGCTGCTTGCGACCAGACCGTGGAAACCTCCATCACCGTCCGCCGCGAAAGGCTCAGCCGGCGGCATCTCGGTGGCTGCCGCCATACCCGCCCGCAAATAGGCGTCTGCGATCAGCGGCACGCACTGGTAAACGCACTGGCTAAGCAACCTGCGGGTCCGGAGGTCGCGATGTAGCTCGCCAACGGCCGACAAGGCGCTCTCCTCGAACAGGTGAACGATCACCATCGCCTCAGCGAAAGGAAGACCGCGCCGGGCGATCAGATGCCAGCGGCGCCGTACTCGGGCCTCGAAGCTCTCGATATCTCCGCGCAGGAGAGCAGTCCCGATGTTAGCCAGGACTCCACTGCCCAGGTCCCCGAACTCGTCTTGCGAGAGGCTTCGCTCGGCAGCGAAACGCGAAGAGTAGAGATCCCACCATCGCTGCAGCATCCGCTCGCGTTCCGCGACGATGGCCGCGAGCGCCGGGTAAAGGATAGTTAGCTGATACTCCAAACGGTTGCGTTTGCGATCGCGTCGCAGCGATTCTCTGACTGCGCTCATGTGTGTGGTACCCGCGGAACTCCGCCTGCTGTTTCCACGCCACGTCCCGCTCAACCACCTGTTAACACTCGAACCATCCCTCGTATGCGCCGCGTCATGCATCCGCGCCATCCGGCACCGATTCCCTTTGTCACGCTTGAAACGGGTATCGAAAAGCAACCCGAGGGCCACGGCAAAGAATTGGACCGATGGCAACAGTAGCGAAGACGCAGGTAGCGCTTCTACTGGTAAAATTCCCAGCCTTTGAGTGAAAGCAATGAGCGTTTATAACACAGTAGTATTAGCGCGACCTGCGCACATCCACTTCGCTGCCCGGCGTCCGTAAGAGCGTCGAGCCGATGGCGGCGTTGTTGGCGCCTGCGCGGGTCCGGCAGACCCACCAGTCGTTGCATCACCTCGTAGCTGACGCACCGTGGGATGATGGCGCGGTGCTCAAGACGGTCCGCGAGTACGTGCTGGCGGCGATTGAGGGGCGCGAGCCGATTGAGGCCTGGATCGTTGACGACACCGGCATTCCCAAAAAGGGCGGCACTCGGTGGGGGTGGCGCGCCAGTATTGCGGGCAGTTGGGCAAGCAGGACAACTGCCAGGTGGCAGTGACGCTGTCGGCGGCCAACGAGCAGGCCAGCCTGCCGATCGCCTACCGGCTCTACCTGCCCGAGGCCTGGGCGGATGACCGGGCGCGGCGGCGCAAAGCCGGCGTGCCCGAGGAGATCGACTTTCTCACCAAGCCCGAGAGCGCCCTGGAGCAGATCACCGAGGCGGTCGAACAGGGCGTGCCCGCTGGCGTGGTGCTGGCCGACGCGGGGTACGGCAACGACAGCAAGTTTCGCCAGGGGCTGGAAACGCTGGGGCTTCAGTACGTGCTGGGCGTGCAGGGCACGACCTCGGTGTGGCCCGAGGGCAATGTGCCACTGGCGCCATAACGCTATCGAGGCCATGGCGACCGAGAGCTGCGCTTAAGATGCAATGGCCGGGCATCGCGATTCAGCGCCGCACTAATCACAAACTGTGGAACCCGCTGGCCAAGGCGCCCGCCCATCTGCGCGAGGAACTGGCCGAGGACTACCGGCGCATGATCCATGCGGACGGCCACCAGGCGATCGAGAAGGCGCGCGCCGGCTTTGCGCGCAAATGGAAACTGCGCTCGCAGGCGGTGTTTGCCAGCTTCGATGAGGCCGGCGACGAGCTTTTTACCT
>JAKAVC010000108.1 GCA_021817345.1 Deltaproteobacteria bacterium
AGAGCGGGCGCCAGTCGCACTTCAGCTGGTTCCCGGTCATCGCCGGCGGCTACAAGCCCCGCATCCTCGACCCCTCGCTTTTCGGCGATTACTGCTCGATGGACGCGCTCAGGCGCCTCGGACGCTAAAGAGTGAAATCGCCCGCGGACAGCGATGAAGCGCAACGCCGGGGTGCTCCCGACGCGCGCCGGACCACCTACGGCCGCGCGCTGAAACCCGTTTACGGTCCGAGTGATGTGGCCGGCTCGGATTATGGCCGTGACCTTGGCCTTCCCGGGGAATATCCCTACACGCGCGGGGTGCGTCCGTCCGGCTATCGCGACCGGGAGTGGACGCGCCGCCAGGTGATGGGGCTCGGGACGGCGGAGGAGACCAACGAGCGCCTGCGCTATCTGTTCGAACAGGGGCAGACCGGGTTCAGCGTCTGCGGCATGGGCTATGCTCCGTACGAGTCGAGCGACCCACGCTCACTCGGCCTTGTAGGTCGCGGAGGAGTATGGATCGACACGCTACGCGACATCGAAACGCTTTTCGATGGGATCGACATGGCGGCGATCACCATTAATCAGATTGGCGCGTCGCTGCCGGTGTTCGCGATGATCCTGGCCGAAGCGGACCGGCGCGGCATCGCCAACGCCCGGCTGCATGGCACGATCCAAAACGTCGTGGCGCCGGGCGGCGAAGGCGAAGAGCTGCGCGGCAATCACTGCATCGACATTATCGAGTTCTGCGCCCGCCAGATGCCGCACTGGAATCACACCAGCATCTCGGCGCGCAACATGCGCGACCAGGGACTGTCCTCGGTTCAGGAGGTCGCCTTCGGCCTGTACCAGGGAGTGCTGACGGTTCGGGCGGCGCGCGCGCGGGGGCTAGAGGTTGACGCCGTCGCGCCGCGCATCACGTTCTTTTTCAGCGCGGAAAACGAGCTTCTGGAGGAGGTCGCCAAGTATCGCGCCGCGCGCCGCCTGTGGGCGCGCCTGATGCGGGAGTGGTTCAGTGCATGCGATCCGCGCTCGCAAATCCTGCGCTTCCACGTGCAGACCTCGGCGCTCAGCCTCACTCTCCAGCAGCCTCTGAACAATATAATCCGCGGCGCCGTCCATGCGCTCGCGGCAGTGATGGGCGGCGCACAGTCGCTCTCTGTCAACTCCTTCGACGAGGCGCTGGCAATCCCAACCCCTGCGGCGGCCACACTTTCCCTGCGCACCCAGCAGATCATCGCCCACGAGACCGACGTCGCCGCGGTGGCCGATCCACTCGGCGGTTCCTACTGCATCGAGGCGCTCACCAACGACATCGAAAAGGAAGCGCGAGCGCTGCTGGAAAAGCTGGAAGCGATGGCACCGGTCAAGGCGTGGGAGTACATGGCGGGTGAGGCCGACGAAGCCGGCTACCGACGCCAGCGCGCAATCGACGCCGGCCAACGCGTCGTTATCGGCGTCAATCGCTATCGAATCCGGGAAGAGGAAGAGGAGGAACTGGGACTCGGGGCCAAGCAGGTGTTCAATTATGAGCCGGCGTGGCGCGACAAGCAGATAGCGCGATTGGAGAAGGCCAAACGCGAGCGCGACCCGCGCCGGGTTGAAACGGCCACCCGGCAGCTCGTCGAAGCCTACCGTGCCCGTGTCAATATCGTGCCGCCGATGATCGAAGCCGTAAAGTCCTATCTGAGCATCGGCGAGATCGTGCAGGTACTTTCAGCCGCGGGCGGTATGGAGGAGCTTCGACACAGACACGGATTCTACCTGGGGCAACTTTACTAAACAGAGCTATGCCGGAGAAAATTCGTTTTCTACTGGTCGCGGATTCACCCGGACACACGACTGGCTATTACGTGGTGGCACGCGCGCTCAGGGAGGCAGGCGTCGAGGTCATCCTGGGAGGTCATGCGCAACCGGAGCAGATCGTTGAGACCGCCATCCAGGAGGACGCTGACTGGATTGGCTACCGAATCATGGACCGCGAGCCGCTCGTCGTGGTGTCGCGCCTGATGGAATTGATGGCCGAGCGCGAGCAGATGCACGTCCGCGTCGTGCTCGGTGGCATCATCCCGCGAAGCGATATCGAGCGCCTCAAGCAGTTGGGCGTGGAGGCCGTTTTCCGGCCCGGGTCAAGCCTCGACGACATCGTGGCTGCCATAACTTCGAAATGATCGCCGCCGGGCGTCATCGGGCGGGCCTTCGCGGCGCGCCTGGATTGGCGGCGGTCCCGGCCTAAGGAAATTTCAAGGGAGCGGCACTATGCTCGAAAACGCAAGCAAGGAACGCGAAACCGTTCGCGATTTTGTGCAACGGCTCACACGCAAATATGACCGCAGGTATTGGGTCGAGAGGGCCACCAGCGGCGCCGGCGTCGATGAGATGTGGCGCGAGATGGCCGCGGCGGGCTACCTCGGCATCACTGTTCCAGAGGGATATGGCGGAACCGGGATGAGCTTGGTACGGCTTACCGTCCTGTTGGAAGAGCTTGCCAACCGGGGAGTGCCACTGGGCTTTTTGGTGGTGAGCAACGCGATGGGTGCCATTCCCATCGCCAGGCACGGCACCGAGGCGCAAAAGCAACGTTATCTGCCCCGTTTGGCCGAAGGCGCCGAGAAGTTCTGCTTCGCCATAACCGAGCCTGACGCCGGTAGCAACAGCTTCAATATCCGCACGCTCGCGCGTCGCGACGGCGACAGCTACGTGCTGAGCGGGCAGAAGGTCTTCATCAGCGGCGTCGACCAAGCCCAGCACATGCTGGTGGTCGCTCGGACCACGCCTGCGGACCAGGCGGCCGACAAGCGCCAGGGGATTTCACTTTTCATCGTTGACCCCAAGGCGGCGGGGGTTGAAATGCGGCGGCTCGATACGCGCATGCTCATGCTGGAACGCCAGTTTCAGATTTTTTTCGACGGGGTCCGGGTGCCCCATGAAAACCGCCTCGGCGCCGAAGGAGAGGGATTCAAGGTTTTGTTCGACGCGTTGAATCCCGAACGCGTTACGCTCGCCGCGATCACCGTCGGCATCGGCCGGTTCGCCCTCGACAAAGCGGTCGAATACGCGAAGACGCGAAAAGTCTTCGATGTGCCCATTGGCGCCCATCAGGGACTTAGCCATCCCATGGCGGTTGCGAAGACCCACCTGGAACTGGCGGCGCTGATGACCCATTACGCGGCCGAACTGTTCGATTCCGGCGGAAAAGCCGGCATGTACGCCAACATGGCAAAGTATGCCGCAGCCGAGGCGGGAATCGAAGCGGTGGATGTCGCCATGCAGGTCCATGGCGGCAGCGGCTTCACCGGCGAAGTTGACCTGATCACGCTCTGGCCGTTTGTGCGTCTCATGCGTACCGCTCCAGTGACGCGTGAGATGATCTTGAACTACATTGCGGAACACGTGTTGGGATTGCCGCGTTCGTACTGAGAGCGGCACACGGAGCGTCAATCATAATCAGACCCGTAAGACGCACTTGCTTCAGCGTCGCGATTGTGTCGACTAAGCCGGGGTGTGAGCTGAGTAGGGAAACCAGTGGCTGTTGCGCTCTCGCAGCGCCGGACGGTTCCGATGTTCCGCCGCCGCTTGATTCAGGAGAGAGGAGAGCATGCGAGAAGTTATCATTGTAGAAGCCGCACGGTCGCCCATCGGGAAGAAAAATGGCTCGCTTTCCGCGACGCATCCGACGGAACTGCTTGGCCAGGTGGTGATGGCGATCCTTGCACGCACCGGCGTTCCCGCGTCCGCAGTCGGGCAAGTGGTTGGCGGATGCATCAACAAGGTTGGCGCGCAGGCAATGAATGTGACCAGGACGGCATGGTTGACCGCGGGAGGACCCGCTGATATCGCGTGTTCAACCGTGGATTCTCAATGTGGTTCGAGCCAATACGCCGTGAACCTTGCCGCAAGCCTCATCGCCTCTGGCGCAGAGGACGTAGTGCTCGCTTGCGGCGTCGAAAATATGAGCCTGCTGCCGATAGGCTCCGACGCCATTGCCGGCGCCCAAGCCGGCCTCGGTAAACCCATCACGCGAAAGTACCGGGAACGCTTCGAGTTCGTGAGCCAGTTCGAAGGGGCGGAGAGAATTGCCACTAAATATGGGATCTCCCGGCAAGACACCGACCAGCTCAGCCTGGAATCGCAGCTCCGAGCCGCACGGGCGATCAATGAACGTCGTTTCGAGTCTCAAATCGTGCCGGTCGAGGTTCCTGTGCGCGATGCGGACGGTCAGAAAACCACGCAAACGCGCACCTTCGGCCAGGACGAAGTCCCGCGCCAGACAAGCCTTCAGGCGCTCGCCGGTCTGAAGCCGGTTGCGAGGCCTGATGGCATTCACACCGCAGGTTCTTCGTCGCAGGTGGCCGACGGCGCCGCCGCGATCCTGCTAATGACCGAGGCCAAAGCACGGGAATTTGGCTGCCATGCGCGTGCGCGGGTGCTCGATGCATGTTTGGTCGGCTGTGACCCGGTGCTCATGCTCGAAGGCCCTATTCCGGCGACTCGCAAGCTGCTCGCGAAGAACCGCCTCAGCATCGATGACATAGATGTATTCGAGATCAACGAAGCTTTCGCCGCAGTGGTGCTCGCTTGGGCTCGCACCCTGGGTCCCAACATGAGCAGGGTCAACCCAAACGGTGGCGCGATCGCGCTAGGCCACCCTCTCGGTGCAACTGGCTGCGCCCTTGTTACGAAAGCAGTTCACGAGCTTGAACGGCAAAACGGGCGACGAGCGTTGGTCACCATGTGTTGCGGAGGCGGGCTTGGTACGGGAACCTTGCTGGAACGTCTCTGATATTGCTCGGTTGCGGCTTCATAATCCGCCCTCGGGGCGCCAAGCTGCGGCGGACCGGAAAGCCGCTGAGGAGGGAAGTTCGATGCGTGAACCGCTGCCGGTAATCGTCGGCTCCGCACAGTTAAATCCCCGGAACGCCGCCATGCCCGAAACTCCCGAGCCGCTTGAGATGATGGTCCGGGCGGCGCGCGGCGCGGCCGAGGACTCAGGTGCGCCCGCGATCCTCAACAGGCTCGACGCCATCGCCGTGGTAAACATCCTGTCGTGGCATTATCAGAACGCGCCCGACGCGCTGGCTGCGCGCCTCGGCGTCAACCCGGCACGCAAGATTTACACTTCGATCGGCGGCAACACGCCTCAATACCTCGTCAATCAGTTCGCGCGCGAAATCGCGGCGGGTAGGATGCGCGCCGCGATGGTAGCCGGGGTCGAGGTAATGTACACGATGCGGCGGGCCGCCGCGCGCGGCGGGCTTGGCTGGAACTCGGCGCTCGGAAAGGGCGATCCGGAGTTAATGGGCGATCCGCGTCCCGGAACCAACGCTTACGAGGAACGCTATGGCGCGCGCATGCCGGTGCAAATTTACCCGATGTTCGAGAATGCGCGCCGCGCACACCATCGATGGACCCTCGACGAGCATCGCGAGCGCCTGGGCCAAACGTGCGCCGCGATGACCCGGGTGGCGGCAAAAAATCCGCACGCCTGGTTTCGCACCGAAAGAAGCGCCGCCGAGATCGCAACCCCCAGTCTCGCCAATCGCATCATCTGCTTTCCCTACACCAAGCTGATGAATGCGATCATGGACGTGGATCTCTCCGCCGCCCTCGTCATCACGAGCGATGTCGAGGCGCGCCGCGCCGGGATAGCTTCCGAACGGATGGTGTATCTGCACGCGGCCGCCGACGCGACCGACCGCTGGTTCATAAGCGAGCGCGCAAACTATCACGAATCGCCAGGGCTTGCGCGGGCCGCCAAGGCCGCGCTCAAGGGTGCCGCGCTTGACGTCGAGGAGATCGGATTTTTCGACTTCTATAGCTGTTTCCCGGTCGCGGTCGGATTCGCGACGGACGCGCTTGGGATCGCGCCCGACGATCCGCGAGGCATCACCGTAACCGGCGGACTTCCCTATGCGGGTGGCCCCGGCAATAATTATGTAACGCACTCGATCGCCGCGATGACGGAACGGCTGCGCAAAAGTCCCGGGAGCACCGGAATGGTGACGGGGCTCGGATGGTACTTCACCAAGCACGCCGCCGCGATTTACAGTTCGGCCCCACCCGAGCGCCCCTTCGCGTACAGTGTCTCCCCGGAGCCCACGCCGGACTCTAATGCGGTTTCGGTAGTGGAAAACGCTGAAGGGCAGGCCAGGGTCGAGACCTACACGGTCGAGCATGATCGCGCTGGAGAGCCGGCGCATGGAATCGTCATCGGGCGGCTTGCCGACGGGGCGCGCTTCTTCGCAGGGGTGCCACGCGAGATCCTGCCCGCGATGGAGCGGGAGGAATTTGTCGGTCGGCGTGGCCGCGTCCGCGTAGCTGGCGGGCTTAACCTGTTCGAGCCTGTTTGACCTTGCCGGGATCGACTCTGTTGCCCTACGAAGGAATCTCCTGATTCAGCTGACAGTTTGGAGGAGCAACGTTTTTCGTTCAATTGCAAGGGACTGGGGTTTTGGCTGAGATTCCTGACGCGAGAAACTTGCCCGCGTGCGCCGCGAGCGCGACGGCGCGCGGGTCAGCGCCGCGCTCAAGGCTCTCGGCACGGCCGCCCGCGGCAAGGCCAACCTGATGCCGTTCATCTTCGACGCGGTCAAGGCCTACGCGAGCGTCGGCGAGCTCTGCGCGGTCCTGCGCGGGGAGTTCGGCACCTTCAAGGAGCCGGTTGCGCTCTGAGAATCCGGAGAGGGAACGTGGCGACGCAGCACGCGCAGATCCGAATCTTGATTGCCAAGCCCGGCCTCGACGGCCATGACCGCGGCGCGAAGGTCATCGCCTACGCGCTGCGCGACGCGGGGATGGAGGTCATCTACACCGGGCTTCGCCAGAGCGTCGAGAACATCATCGCGATCGCGCTCCAGGAGGACGTTGACGCGATCGGGCTGAGCATCCTGTCGGGAGCCCATCGCCCGCTCACCGGGCAGTTGATGGCCGGACTCGGCGAGCGCGCGAAAGAGATCGCCGTGCTGGTGGGCGGAACCATCCCCGAACGAGACATCCCGGCGCTGCTCGAACTCGGGGTCTCCAAAGTGTTTCCCACCGGCACGCCGCTGAGCGCAATTCCCGGCGAGGTGCGCGCCGCGGTTGAAGCGAAACGCAGGGCGGCGCATACCGGTGACTGACGCGCGCACGACGCGCGGATGACGCTTGGCCTGCTCCCTAACTTGCCCGCAGTCATAAGTAGAGCCGGTTGATGTTTGACCCGCCCCGCGAAAGCATACCGATGGTCGTCATTTCGGCCCGGTGACTCGCGCACGGTCATCTTGCCCATTCCACTGCACGCCGTCGAAGCAAACGTCCCCTGCTCTTATGACCACACCTCCGCATCCGTCGAGCCGGTCGTTCCATTGAACGCGAATCGATCAGCGTGCGCGAAAGCCGGTGGATTACTTCCAGCGGGCACACTTCGCCGCTGCCCTTGCGCCCCGATGCGTGCGGGGTGGACATCCGGCCCCGGAGATCGGACATCATTACTTCAGCGACGGGCTCCTTCCGCGTGTGGCTGTGCGCTACAGTTCTCCGCTTTGTAACGCAACCTACGAAATCCGCAGATCGGAGCCGGTCGTTCCATTCGCGGCTAGGAGGCCTGCGGCTGCCACTTGCGCACCTCCCTGCGCGCGATGGTCATGCGATGGACTTCATCGGGGCCATCGCCGATCCGCAGGATACGATTTTCCCGCCAGAAGCGGGCTATTGGGGTGTCATCAGAAACACCCATCGCGCCGTAGAGTTGGATCGCGCGATCCAGCACCCGCATCACCATGTTCGCCGCCAGAACCTTGATCATCGCGACTTCCTGGCGCGCCTGCCGCTTGCCCAGCGTGTCGATCTTCCACGCCGCATGCATAACCATCAGCCGGGTGGAATCGATCTCGATGCGGGAGTCGGCGATCCACTGCTGGACGTTGGCCTTTTCCGCAAGCAGGCTGCCATGAGTGTGGCGGGTGTTGGCACGTTGGCACATCAGTTCGAGCGCGCGTTCAGCCACCCCGATCGCGCGCATGCAATGATGAATTCGTCCCGGACCGAGGCGCGCTTGGGCGATCGCGAATCCGGAACCTTCTTCGCCCAAACGATTGTTAATGGAAACCCGGCAATCCTGGTAGATGATTTCAGCGTGATTGCCGCGAGTGGTACCGATCACCGGAATCGAACGCACCAGCTTCAAGCCCGGCGTGTCCAGCGGGACGAGGATCATCGTGGCCCGCCGATGTGGAGGAGCGTCGGGATCGGTCACTGCCATCACGATCGCGCAAGCCGCGCCGAATGCGCCGGTGGTAAACCACTTATGACCGTTGATGACGTAGTAATCGCCGTCGCGAACCGCGCGCGTGCGCAATTGGGTGGGGTCGGAGCCCGGCGTTTCCGGTTCGGTCATCGAGAAGCAAGTGCGGATTTCGCCTTCCAGGGCGGGGAGCAGCCAGCGGTGCTTTTGTTCCTCGCTGCCGAACTCGGCGAGGATCTCCATATTGCCGCTGTCGGGTGCCGCACAGTTGAAGACCCGCGCTCCGATCGGGCTTCGCCCCATCAACTCCGCCAGCGGCGCGTATTGCACGTTGCTGAGACCCCTGCCGTAGCGTTTGTCGGGCAAAAACAGGTTCCACAACCTGGCAGCCTTAGCCTTGGCGCGCAAATCCACGACCACGGCGGGATCGCTGTAGTCCTCGCCTTTCGCGCGAGCCTGCTGATGAGCCAATTGTTCGGCAGGATAGACATACTGGTCCATGAAGGCCGCGACGCGCTCGCGCCAGCGGTTGGTTTCAGCGTCAATTGAGAAATCCATTCGCTTCTCCTTGCAACACCGGCCGCCGCAAACAAATCACCGATTACCTGTGCGCAGGTTCCGATCGGTTTCCAGGTATGCCGGGTTGGCGATCGCCAGTTTGCTCTCCACCAGTTTGCGCATGGCGTGCACCACCCGCGTGCGGATAGGGTCGGCATCGGCGTTGCCGGCGCGGATTCGTTCGCATAGTTCGCGGTTAAGCGCCAAAGCCTGATTGGAAAGATCCTCCAGGGTTGCGGCCGGGCACTGCGCCTGTCCCAGCAGCTCCGTCAGGATGTTCACCTCGTCCCGCAGATGGCGCTCTCCGCGCTGGATCTCCCGCGCCACGATTCGCAGCGTGTTCGCCGCGACTCGTGCACGGAATCGAACTCCGCCTTCAGTCGAAGGGATTATTTCGTGCTCGAGAAACAGTGCGACCACATCGAGCAGGTCGGTGGCTGCGGGGCTATCCTGTGGCATCGGGCTTCACCCAATCAGGTTCAGCAGTTCCAATTCGCTCTCGGCGGTCCGCCGCCCGATACTCGCGAGTTCAATGCTGGGCGGGCGCCACTGGCTATAGGCGCGGCCGTCGCGCATCGTGATGACAGCCCATCGGAAGTTACCGAAGATCTCCCAGAAACGCACAGTCTCCGGATCGACGGGAATTCCCGAGGCTCTCTCGTAAGCGGCATAAAAGGCTTCGCGCGACGCCAGTCCAGCCACGGGCTTGTGCTCCTCGCCATAGCGCCACGGCCGCAGCATTATCCAGCCGACGTCCTCCATTGGGTCGCCCACGTGAGCGCCCTCGAAATCCAGGATCGCGCGAACACCCTCGGGACCGTAAACGACGTTCCCAAGCCGGTAATCGCCATGGACGACGCCGCGCATCTCGCTCCGTGGGTGATGCTCGAGCAGCCAGCGGATTGCGAGTTCCAGCACCGGGTGAGGGTCGTCGGCGCTGAACTGGCGATAAATCTCCTGGTAGCGGAAAACCTCCTCGCGAGCGGCGGAGTGGGCGGGTGCGGGCAGGAATTCGAGACCGTGCCGGCGCACGTCAATTCGATGGATCCGCGCCAGGATTTCCGCCATCTGCTCCGCCACGCGCTCGCGGGCCTGCACGTAACATTCATCACGGAGCAGGCGGCGTGCGATGGTTTCGCCGTTCACGAATTCCATTATGAAGAACGGTCCGCCCAAAAGCGCGGAATCCTCGCACAGCCAGAGCACTTCGGGAACCGGTATCCCCTCGCGATAAGCCGCGCGCATCACCATGAACTCACCCCACCGCCCTGTGTAGGTCTGTTCATGCGTGGGATCGAGCCGGAGCACGAGCTTTCTGCTGTTGCGCCCGGCGGTCCCGCCGAGGGTTGCATCGAACGACCACATCTCGTGCGAAACTCCGCCGGACATCCGTGCGAAGTTTTCCAGCCTGACATCCGCATAGGCGCCTTGCTTCGCGATGAAGCTTTCGAGCACCGCGATCTTCTTCTCCGGTTCAAGGGACATTGCCAGTTATTCAACCCATATGAGTCCCCATTCGTCGAAGCGGGCGCGTCTGCGCTCGGGCACCAACAGCGTGGTGTTTGACGCCTCGATCACCGCTGGTCCGTCAATTACGTTGCCGGGCCCGAGTTCCCCCATCTCAAAGATTTGCGCGTCGTGCCATCTGCCGTCGCGATAAATCTTGCGAACGCCTTTGCGTGCTCGGGCGGGCGGTGTCGGCGCTCCCAGCGGGCGCCGCTCAATCAGGGGTTTGACCTTGGGTACGGTGGCCACTGCCGCCACTTCGAGGATCTGGAACCCGGCCTCCGGAAACCTTGCGCCACTGACATAGATGCGCGAGTAAAGATCCTCGAACCGCGCGATCAACGCGTCTACATCCGCAGGGGTGTTCATCCGGCTCGTGGGCGAGAACACCTCGACATCGTCGAGCTGGCCGCCGTAGCGGACAAAGGCCGCCTGCTGGAGATTGATGCTGGCGCGGTCGAAACCTTCCGCGGTCATTTCGGCAAGCGCCTTTTGCTCCAGTTCCCGCCATGCGCGGGTCAGGCCCTCGGCCACCGATGCCTTGACATCCGGCCCCGCGCCCGCAGGCACGAACAGATGGGTCGAGCGCTGGTAGCGATGGCTGTAATCCACTGTCGCGCAGCCGAACGCGGAGAACGCAGCCGCATAGGGCACGGTGGCCAATCCCTTCAGCGCGAGACCTTCGGTGAATCCCGCCATATGCATCGGACCCGCCCCGCCAAACGCGATCAGCGTGTAATCCATGGTGCTGTAGCCCTTGGCGAGCACCAGCGAGCGGATCTGATCCCGCATCAACGAGTTGATAAGCCGCACCACGCCCTGCGCGGCATCGTAAACATTGAGTCCAAGAGGATCGGCGATTTCTTCCCTGAACCGGCGCAGCGCCTTTTCCTTGTTGAGCTTGATCTTGCCGCCCAGATAGTAGTCGGGGTTCACCATGCCGAGGATCAGGTCGCAGTCGACCACGGTTGGGATCTCGTTGCCATGGTCGTAGCAAACCGGGCCCGGTTCGGCGCCTGCGCTCTCCGGCCCAAGGATGATCCGCCTGGTCATCGGATCGAGCCGGATGTAGGTGCCGGCGCCGGCTCCGATCGAATTGATCGTCACCATCGGCAGGTTGAAAATGAAACGCGCGAACTCAGGTTCACGCACCAGCGGGATCTTGCCCTCGGTCACCAGTCCCACGTCAAAGCTGGTGCCACCCATATCGGCGGTTATCAGGTTGTTGAGGCCGGTCACCTCGCCGAGGTAGCGGGCGCCGAGCAATCCGCCCACCGGCCCCGACACCACGCTCTCGTACAGCCGCGGATAACGAACCGGGGCAAGACCGCCATACGCCAGTACGGTCTGAAGCGGATTGCGCGCCCCGGCGCGTTCAAG
This sequence comes from Deltaproteobacteria bacterium, assembly GCA_021817345.1. Lineage (GTDB taxonomy): Bacteria > Desulfobacterota > Binatia > Binatales > Binataceae > DTIX01. Next base: position 11,647 of record JAKAVC010000108.1, read on the forward strand.
CCGATCCTCGATATGAAACAGTTGCGCGCGTACCGGCTCAGCGGCGTAAGCCTGGATGACCACGCTGTTGAGCCGCGCCAGTTCGCGGATGGTCGGACTTATTTCGCTCGATATGAAGACCGGAATCTCCCGCCCCATCCGTTTCGCTGTCTGCCGCGCGATTCGCGCCGCACTCTGCTCGTGAGCGGGATTGATGTACGAAAACAGGAACAGGATGGCAATCGTCTCGACGCCGGCCTTGATGAGTTCCGTAACCGCGTCGCGGACCTCATGCTCGTAAAGCGGAATCACCACGTTGCCGAACAGGTCGATGCGCTCGGTTGCGCCTTTCACCAGATGGCGCGGCACCAGCGGTGAATTATGGACGTGGGTTACGGTGTGCAAGCGATCGGCGTAAGAATAGCCGGCCACCGCCTGAAACCCGCGTTCGACCACGAAGCTATCCTCGAAGCCCTTGGTGATGATCAGTCCAACACGTTTCCCGCGGCGCTGCAGCAGCGTGTTGAGCATCGTGGTGCCAGTGTAAATCGAAGCCTCGAGCGGCTTCAGCGCGCCGGCGCCGTCGAGCTTCACGCCCCAGCCGCCCAGCGCGTCTTCGAGCGATTCCCAAAATCCGAGCGACTCATCCTGCGGCGTGGTCGAAGCCTTGCCCACGCTGAATCGCCCGGCCGCATCCACCACCAGGATGTCGGTCATGGTACCGCCCGCATCGCAGGTTACGATCAAAGGTTGCGCCGTCTCTTGCGTCATCGTTTCGGTACCATCGAGCTTGCGCGGTTGCGCCGTCCCGGAGGGGGCGGTGGCGCACTGAAGTCAAACTCCGCGGGCAGAGCCCAGAACTCTCGGTAGGTTCGCGCCCACGCGGGCGAGCGCGAAAGGCAATCGGCATACATCGCCGCGGCCTCGCCCTTGATTCCGCCGGCAACGATGCGCTCGCGCTCGGACCGCCACCAGTCCTTGACCGGCACCGCGCGGGCAAGGCGGCTTTTCCTCAACCTTGTCCGAAGCTTCGCGGTGCGGCCCGCATCCACCTTCCATTCGCCGCCGGTTTCCAGGCCCTCCACGCCGTATAGCCTTCGGGCGACCTTGGGTGAAACGAAGTGAAGATTCACGTCGCGCTCGACAGCGTCGACGGCGCGCTCAAGGGGATCGCCGTAGCCGCCTCCACCCGGCAGGTAGAGCTTTTCGTAAAGCGCACCTTCCTTGAGCGGCTCACTGATATATTGCGCATCCTCGCCGCGAAGCACTTCGCCTTTGACCAGCCGCGCGATTTCCGGACGGCCGGGATCGCCTTCGCCGTGCGGAATGTCACGCCGGGCCGAGATGCGCTGCGCAATATCGGTGTTCTTGGCAAGATTGATGTAGGCGGGACCACCGCCATAGCCGCCGAAGATGCCATAGTTGGTTGCGACCCTGGCCACACCCGGGATCTGGTAAGTGAAAACGAACTCCGATTTGTGGATCATCCACAGGCTCTCGAAACAGGCGCCGCCACGGAACCTGCCGGCGCCCGCCGAATCCGTCACTACGCGCCGTCCCAGGTACAGATGCGGATACAGCAATTCCCACATCTCGGCGTTGCCCTGGTCTCCCTCCGGATTCCACAGCGACCACGCCGCATCGATTCCGTCTGTGACGCCGCGCGCGCCGCTCGCCGACGCCGTCACTTCCACGTTCACGCCGCCAGTTTGCCGCCCGTACTGGTCTTTGCCGCCCCACTCCACCGCCGTGGTGATGTTGCCGCCGGTCAGAACCTCTTCGAGATAGCCGCGCCCGTGGAAGCCGCGGCTCAGACACTTAAGGAAGCCGTTGAAAATCGCCATCACGCTGCCCCAGGAAAACCCGGTCGACACGAAATCGTAGTCCGGATTCACGATCGAGCCGCGCGGCAGCTTGAGCACAACGTTGAGCACGCATCCGCTGTTCGCCCGCCCGTCGTAATCCATTGTCTGTGCCAGCGCGATCGAGAGGCCTCCGTAGATAGAACCGGGCGGCGCATTGAAGTTATGGAAGCCCCAGCCGCTCGCGCCTTCGAGGTCGAGCACGATCTCACCGGAGGGGCGCACAGTCAGCTCGAGCGGGTAGTGAATCAGTGTGTCGCGGTTGGCCTGGGGCAGAACGCCAGGACGCTCCTTGAGCAAACTCGAGTGGAAGCACGGATTGCGGTAGCGGCCGGGAATAAGCCGCTCGCGCACCCGCCCCAGATGATGGCGCCGGCCTTCCTCGATGAGCTCGCGAATCGCGGCCTTGTAGTAGTCGAGCCCGAACTCGGCGATGATCTTCTTCACTTCGTTGCGGATAAAAACATTCCCCGTGATACGCGCGCGATCGTCCAGCAGCCAGAACGACGCGAGCCGCGTGTTGCGCCGAATGCGAAGCTCGTAGTCGCGCCGCAAGCGATCGTTGACCGCAACCTTTTCCGCACAAACGTGAATCCCTTCAAGCTGGCGCTCGACCGCCAGCGAGGTCATTCCGCCGCCGGGCGTGATGCTGCCGACCTCGAGCACATGGGTCACTCCCGAGGCCCATCCGATGATCTCGCCCTCGTGCACGATCGGCGTCGCGAAGTAGACGTCGGGCACGTGCACCGCCGAAATCAACACGTCGTTGTTTGCGAAATGGTCGCCCTCGGCAATCCCCGGATCCTCCTCGTAGCCGTTGGCGATCATCCACTTGATGAAGTTCCCCATCACCCCGATGTGCACCATGATCCCGGTCGAGAACACGACCGAGTCGCCCTCCGGGGTGTACAGCGCGAAGGAAAGCTCGCCCTCTTCGCGGGTCATCACCGAGGACGAAATCTGCTTGGCCACCTCGCGCGCGGCTATCACGGTCGAGAGCAGGCGCGCGTGGAACAGCTCGTAGCGGAGCGGATCGTCGTTCTTCAGCTTGAGTTCGCGGAGCCCCTGGTAATGCCCGGTCGCCTCCCATCGCGCGGCACTCTCCGCCATCAGCTCCCGCAGCGGTTTTCGATCATCGAGACTTACGACTGCCGGTTGCTTTGCCATTGTGCTTCGTCCCCACGCGTTTCTCGCGCTTCAAATCCCCTACCCACCGCCTGATCACCTCGCCGCTTCGGTCCTGGGCTTCTATCCGGTCGGGAAGCGGGCGTTCCAGCCATTGTTCGTGGAAGGCATCAAGGTCGGGAAGAAAATCGAAGGTAATCGGATATCCGGGCGGTACGCTTTCGACCTCGAGCTGCGTCCCACAGCCGGGGCAATAGAATTCCCGAACCTCGCACCACTGCGGGTCGGGGCATCGCGCGCCGGGGTAGATTCCCTCAAGCTTTTCCCTGGTGTCGCGGGAGTAAATAAGGGCGCGTAACTTCCAGTTCCCGCGCCAGTCGCCGAACTCCTGCCCGCAATCACATTTCACGACGCGCTCGCCGTTTTTGGCGACGATATACAAATGCTCGCCAAGCGGCAGCAGTATCTGCTCGGTCCACTTCACCCGCTCCTGGGCGAGCGCCAGATACTTCATGAAGCGGTCGGAGTCTTTGGGCGAACTCATGATCTGTTTGATCCGCGGCCAGTCGAGCCTGCCCTCAATCAGATCCTTGAGCACTTCTTTGGTTGGATAGGTCTCCATTGCAATATCTACACTGCTTCTTCCAGCGTCACTGACGCGACCGCCCCGGAACGTTGGTGATAACCGCTCGCTTGCGTAATTCCCATCGCAAGGGGCACTGCAAGAGCCATACCTCAGGAAACCGCACCGGTCGGACCGGGTGCACAGCTAATACATGAGCCTTCGCAAACAGAGTGTGGCTAATTTATCGACGCTCTTTGTGTGATGAGGAAAGAGTTGCAATCGCGAGTTGAACCTGACTCCGAGCCGCGCTCCCAGAGCGGCGCGGGTCAGGCTGCGTAAATCGCTAAGGCGAAGAGTCTCGCCGCAGCGCCACGCTCCTGCGTCTTATGGAACCAGATGCGTCGTAAAGAAACATCACCGGCCAAATCTACTCTGTCGTGACTGTCCCCGCGCACGCGGCGGCGCTGAACCGCTGGGTTGAGTAATTGTCAAATGTTGGATCCACCCGAGCATGATCCGGCGGCTTCCTCTGGCTTATTATCGACCGACTGACTAATCAACTTTGTATCGCGATGTTGACGCAGCCCACCGACGAGGCCTACGCGGCGCTGGGCAGGTTGTCGCGCTCGGCGGTAAAGCCGAGGCGCCGCTGCCCGGTGCCGGCTTTCTTTGCCGCCCGCACGTGCGACGGCAGAACCAGCAAGCGTCCGTCCTCGCCGACTGAGTCATCCCAGCTCGCCCGCGCCATCGCGTCGAACGGACCTCGGCTACCGCGCGCGAGGTCATCGCGGAGAGCGCAGCGACTGACATTCAGAGGGAAGCTCGGGCGCGAACACGCCCGCGAGCTCCTCGTCCCCCGCAAGGTCTGCGTAAACCGAGCGCACCACGGCCGCCATCTCGGCGGCCGACGGCGGACGAACCTCAAAGCGCTTGAGGCGCGACAGAATCGACGCGGGAATCGCGTCGGCTTGGTTGGCAGTTGCGAACCACAGCACCCGCGACGCATCCACCGCGAGCTTCACGAACTCGTCGGTGAAACGGCGCGCCGAGTGGCGCTCGAGCAGCCCGTGTAGAGGGCCGTAGGGGTCGTAGCGGCGCTCGCCGCCGAGCTTGTCGATCTCATCGAGCAGGATGAGGGGATTGAGCGTCGCACCGTGGGCGAGCGTCTCGAAGGCCGTTCCGGGCTTGCCGTTGCTCCACGCCGGATCATTGCCCGCAAGCACGAAGTTCGCGGTCAGAACCCCGCAATCGATCACTGCGAAGTCCACGCCGAGCAGCGTCGCCAGCTCCTTGAGAAGCCGCTTTCGGAACGTGTCAACGGGATTGAGACGCTTGGGTTCCGCAATTAGCGGAGCAAACGACCTCCAAGCGGGCCGGGGCGGGCGGGTTGATCCAGACCTCTTGCGGGGGTCTGAGGACGCGCGGCCGGCCGCGAACAAACCGTTCCGGGTGCGCGAC
>JAKAVC010000159.1 GCA_021817345.1 Deltaproteobacteria bacterium
GAAGGATGAGATGGGTAAGCTGAAAAGTTACCTTAACCAGGCCGTTAGTTTTGTCCAGGAGGCATGGACGGAACTGTCGAAGGTCCATTACCCCTCGCCCAAGGAAACGATGCAGGCCACGGTGGTGGTGGTCGCTCTGACTTTCGTGATGGCGCTCTGGCTGGGGTTGATAGATCTGGCCGCCACCCGCGTGGTGCGCGACCTGCTCGGCTGATTTCGGTAAAGGCTTTCGGGGGTTAACCCGGAGCGCCGTTTTTAATGGTTGAACCTAAAACAGAAGAAGTCCGGCCCGAGGCTCGGGTGGCTGGTGAAGATGCGGACGGCGGCGAGGCCCGAAAGGGCCCCGGCCAGCGCAAATGGTACGTCGTTCATACCTATTCCGGGTTTGAACACAAGGCCAAGGCCGCGCTCGAAGAGCGGGTTCGTTCACTCCACCTGGAGAACAAGATCGGCGAGGTGCTCGTTCCGGTCGAGCGCGTCCAGGAGCTCGGCAAGGGCGGGCAGCGCAAGATCTCGAGCCGCAAGTTCTTCCCGGGCTATATCTTCGTCAACATGGTGCTCGACGACGAGACCTGGCACGTCATCAAGAACACGCCGAAAATTACGGGTTTCGTCGGTCATTCGACCAGCCCCCCCGAAGTGCCGGAATCCGAAGTCCGCGGGATTGCCCAGCAGATGGAAGAGGGCGCGCTCAGGCCCAAGCCGAAGGTTCTGTTCGAGGTGGGCGAGGCGGTCAAGGTTATCGACGGCCCCTTTCAGGACTTCAACGGCACCGTGGAAGAGGTCAAGCCCGAAAAGGGCAAGGTGCGGGTGCTGATTTCGATTTTCGGGCGCGCCACCCCGGTCGAGCTTGATTTTGTTCAGGTAGAGAAGGCATAGGGAAAACTTTTTCTCCTCCGCCCGTCCCGGTCGTGCGCGGTCCGGGGTTCGAGGCTGAGAATTGCTTCAGGTTTTGCGGGAAGTCGTTAAGTGGCGAAGAAAGTTGTCGGCCAGATAAAGCTTCAGATTCCGGCGGGACAGGCCAACCCTTCGCCGCCGGTCGGGCCTGCGCTCGGTCAGCGCGGAGTCAATATCATGGAGTTCTGCAAGGCGTTCAACGCCCAGACGCAGAACATGCAGGGATTGGTCATCCCGGTGATCGTGACGGTCTATTCCGACCGCTCGTTCACCTTTGTCACCAAGAGCCCGCCCGCCTCGATCCTGCTCGCCAAGGCGGCCGGGATCGAAAAAGGGTCCAACGCCCCGAACAAGACCAAGGTGGGCACGGTTACACGCGCGCAGGTCGAAGAGATCGCCAAGACCAAGATGAAGGATCTCACGGCCGCCGATCTCGAAGCCGCGGTCAAAACCGTGGCCGGTACCGCACGCTCGATGGGTATAGACGTCGTCGAGTAAGGGAGTCTCAAATCCGATGGCGGGCAAGAAGTATCGCGAAGTCCAGAAGAGTATCGACGCGCAGAAGCGTTATCCGCTCGAAGAGGCGCTCAAGATCGTCGCCGCCAGGCCGATAGCCAGATTCGACGAAACCGTCGAGATGGCGATCCGGCTCAACGTCGATCCGCGCCAGGCGGACCAGAACGTCCGCGGCACCGTGGTGCTGCCTCACGGCACCGGTAGGAGCGTCCGCGTGCTGGTTCTCGCCAAGGGCGAGAAAGAGCGCGAGGCGCGCGAAGCGGGTGCGGATTTCGTCGGCGGCGAAGACCTGATTAAGAAGATCCAGGAGGAAAACTGGCTCGACTTCGACCGGGTGATCGCGACTCCCGACGTGATGTCGATGGTCGGCCGGATCGGTAAGATTCTGGGACCGCGCGGCCTGATGCCGAATCCGAAGGTTGGAACGGTCACTTTTGACGTCGCCAAAGCTGTCGCCGAGGTCAAGGCGGGAAAGGTCGATTTCCGGGTCGACAAGGCCGGCGTGGTTCACGCCCCGATAGGCAAGCTCAGCTTCGGTGCTCAGAAGCTTCTTGAGAACGCCCAGGCGCTGCTTGGGGCGGTGTTGCGCGCCAAGCCCGCAAGCGCCAAGGGCAATTACATAAAGGGCGTCGCGGTCTCGTCCACGATGGGTCCCGGGGTGCGGGTGGATACTGTGGCGGCTTCAAAGGAAGTCGCCAAGGCCGCCTGAACCTGAAGATGACGGTTTAGCGAGATGAAAAAAGAACAGAAAACCGCGACGGTCGAGCAGATCGGCGAACGCCTGGGCAGGACCAGGCTTGCGCTCATCTCCGAGCATCGCGGAATGACGGTTGCGGAGACGACCGAGATGCGCCGCAAGCTGCGGGCGATACGCGGCGAGCTCAAGGTCGCCAAGAACACGCTTATCCGGCGCGCGATCAAGGACACGAGGTTCGCCGCGCTCGACTCCCATCTCGGCGGGCCGGTGGGCCTTATCACGGGCACGGCCGATCCGGTCGAATTGGCCAAGACGGTCAGTTCTTTCAAGGATCTAGGCGACAAGTTCAAGATTCGCGGCGGGGTCCTCGACGGGCGGCCGCTTACCGCCGAAGAGATCCAGGCGCTCGCAACCCTGCCGCCGCGCGAGGTCGTACTCGGGCAGTTGCTGGCGGTCATCAATGCGCCCGCAACCCGGATGGTGCGGCTCCTGAACGAGCCCGCCTCCGCGCTTGCCCGGCTGGTTGACGCGATCGGCAAGAAGGCCGGCGGTTCGGGCGAGGTTGCGGCCCAATAGGGCCTTCGGCGCGAAGCAGCGGGAACGATCGAGGAGTTTTTTTCGAGACTTTCAAATAATCGAGCTTTCGGGGCGCTCCCACATCTCCCCGGACGCGAGGACTAAGGAGATAGCGTAAAATGTCTGATGTGCAGCTGAGCCGGGATCAGGTCAAGGAGTACCTGAAGAACCTCTCCCTGATGGACGCCGCGGCTCTGGTTAAAGAGCTTGAACAGGAACTCGGCGTTTCCGCGGCGGCTCCGGTTGCGGTTGCCGCCGTCGCGGGTGCTCCCGCGGCGGGCGCCGCTGCTCCGGCGGCGGAAAAGGACGAGTACACCGTGATGCTGACCGGGGCGGGTGACAAGAAGATCCAGGTGATCAAGGTCGTGCGCGAAATCACCGGGCTCGGTCTGAAGGAAGCCAAGGATCTCGTTGACGGGGCGCCCAAGCCGGTTAAAGAAGGGGTCACCAAGGCGGAGGCCGAGGAACTCAAGAAGAAGCTGGAGGAAGCCGGCGGCTCGGTCGAGCTTAAATGACGGAAGCCGGGAAGGCCCCTTGGCATACGGCCTGAAGCCGAAAGACCGCGGCGCGTGGAGCGCGCAAGGGCCCTCGGCGGTTTGGAATTTGCAGGATGTCGGGCGCGCAGGGAAACTGCGCGCCCGCGATCATTATTTTTTCAGGAATTTTTTTGCTGCGCGCGGGTACGGGTCCGCGCGCAAAGCGGGTAGATAATGGCCCAGCAGAGTCAGGTCACGAGCAATCTTCGCCTGCGCCGTTCTTTCGGCCAGATCAAGAAGATCATCGATATCCCGAACCTGATCGAGATTCAGAAACGGTCATACGAGGAGTTTCTCCAGGCCGAGGTTCCTGCCGAACAGCGCGAGGAACGCGGCCTGCAGGCGGTTTTCAAGTCGGTCTTCCCGATCAAGGACTTCAACGAGACCGCCTCGCTTGAGTTCGTCAGCTACGAACTCGGCCATCCCAAGTACGACGTCGATGAATGCCATCAGCGCGGTATGACCTTCGCCGCGCCGATCAAGGTGAAGATCCAGCTCGTCATCTGGGACGTCGAGAGCGGGCGGCGCTCGATCAAGAACGTCAAGGAGCAGGAAGTCTACTTCGGCGAAATCCCGCTGATGACGGCCAATGGAACCTTCATGGTCAACGGCACCGAGCGGGTCATCGTCTCGCAGCTCCATCGCTCGCCCGGGGTTTTCTTCGAGCACGACAAGGGGCGGACCCACTCGACCGGCAAGCTGCTCTACTCGGCGCGCATCATCCCGCATCGCGGAAGCTGGATCGATTTTGAGTTCGACCCGCGCGACGTGCTGTACGTCAGGATCGACCGGCGGCGCAAGTTCCCGGCCACCGTGCTCCTGCGCGCCCTCGGGATGACCACCGAGGATCTGCTCAACTATTATTACCGCAAGGACACGATCATCCTTGACCAGAAGCAGCTCGCCAAGGCCTTTGTGCCCGACCAGTTGCTCGGCCAGCGCATCAGCCGCGAGGTGAAGGATCCCAGGAGCGGCGAGGTTATCGCGCGCGAAGGCCGGAAGTTCAACAAGGCGATCGTGCGCGCGATGGAACAGGCGAAGATCGCCGAGGTTCCGATCGAACTCGGCGAGGTGGTCAGGAAAATTTCCGCGCACGACATCGTCGATTCCAATACCGGCGAAGTCCTGGTCCAGTGCAACGAGGAGATCAGCGAGGAGGCGATCGAGAAGCTTCGCGCCCACGGCGTAAAGCGCTTCGAAGTGCTTTTCACCGAGGATCAGGACGGTGGCGGCCCGCTTCGCCTGACGCTCGCACAGGACAAGCTCACGACGCCGGAAGAGGCGATTATCGAGATCTATCGCAGGCTTCGCCCGGGCGATCCGCCGACCCAGGAGACCGCGACCACCTTCTTCAACAACCTGTTCTTCAACCCCGAGCGCTACGATCTGTCCAAGGTCGGCCGGCTCAAGCTCAACCACAAGCTCAAGATCGACGTTCCCCTCGACCAGGGCACGCTTCGGCGCGAGGACATCCTCGAAGTCGTCCGCTACCTGATTGACCTGAAGAACGGCATCGGGCAGGTCGACGACATCGACCATCTCGGCAACCGCCGCGTGCGTGCGGTCGGAGAGCTGGTCGAGAACCAGTTCCGGATCGGACTGGTCCGGATGGAGCGCGCCATCAAGGAGCGGATGAGCCTGCAGGATATCGAGACCCTGATGCCGCAGGAGCTGGTCAACTACAAGCCCGCCTCCGCGGTAATCAAGGAATTCTTTGGCTCCTCGCAGCTCTCGCAGTTCATGGATCAGACCAATCCGCTCTCCGAGATCGCGCACAAGCGCCGGCTCTCGGCGCTCGGTCCGGGCGGACTGACGCGCGAGCGCGCGGGTTTCGAGGTCCGCGACGTTCATCCGACCCATTACGGGCGCGTATGCCCGATCGAAACGCCGGAAGGTCCCAATATCGGCCTTATCGCCGCGCTTTCGACCTACGCGCGGGTCAACGAGTTCGGCTTTATCGAGACGCCCTACCGGGTGGTCGAGGACGGACGGGTCACCGACCGTATCGTGTACCTTTCGGCGCTCGACGAAGAAGACAAGGTAATCGCGCAGGCCAACGCGCCGATCGACGCGCACGGAAAATTCACCAACGATATCGTCTCGGCGCGGATCGGCGGCGAATTCACCGTCGTGCGCGCCGAAGACGTTCAGTACATGGACGTGTCGCCCAACCAGCTCGTGTCGGTCGCGGCCTCGCTGATTCCGTTCCTGGAGAACGACGACGCGAACCGCGCGCTGATGGGCTCGAACATGCAGCGCCAGGCGGTGCCGCTGCTCAAGACCGACGCTCCGCTGGTCGGAACCGGCCTTGAGAAGACCGTCGGGCGCGACTCGGGCGTGACGCTTATAGCGAAGCGCGACGGCGTGGTCGAGAGCGTTGACGCCAAGCGAATCGTGGTGCGCGCCGACAAGCAGAGCAAGGATCTGCGCGACGCCGGCGTGGATATCTACAACCTCATCAAGTACCAGCGCTCCAACCAGAACACCTGCATCAACCAGCGCCCGATCGTGGTCAAGGGCGAGCGGGTCAAGGCGGGCGATATCCTGGCCGACGGTCCTTCGACCGATCTCGGCGAACTCGCGCTCGGGCGAAACGTGCTGGTCGCCTTTATGCCGTGGGGCGGCTACAACTTCGAGGACTCGATCCTCATCTCCGAGCGCGTGGTCAAGGAAGATCTCTTCACCTCGGTCCATATCGAGGAGTTCGAGTGTATCGCGCGCGACACCAAGCTCGGTCCCGAAGAGATAACCCGCGATATTCCGAACGTGGGCGAGGAAGCGCTCAAGAATCTCGACGCGAGCGGAATCATCCGTATCGGAGCCGAGGTCAAGCCGGGCGACATCCTGGTCGGCAAGATCACGCCCAAGGGCGAGACCCAGCTCAGCCCCGAAGAAAAACTGCTGCGCGCGATCTTCGGTGAAAAGGCCGGCGAGGTGCGCGACACCAGCCTACGCGTGCCGCCGGGTGTGGAGGGCACGGTTATCGACGCGCGGGTCTTCTCGCGCCGCGGCGTGAGCAAGGACGACCGCACCCAGGAAATCGAAAATCTCGAAATCGAGCGTCTCAAGGAAGACGAGGCCGAGGAGATCCGCATCCTTCGCCTGGAGACGCTGCGCAAGCTCAAGCGCGCGATGGTGGGCAAGAAGCTCGCCGCGCGGGTGATGTCCGACGACCGCCGCGTGCTGCTCAACAAGGGTGATACGCTTACCGCCGAGGCGCTCGAAGAACTCGCGCCGCCGCTATGGGGCCAGCTTCGCGTCGAAAACGAGCAGGCGCAGGCCGAAGCCGCGCAGGCGATCGGCGCGATGACGGCCAACGTCGAGGCGATCCAGGCCCATTACGGCGCCAAGATGGAACGGCTCAAGGCGGGCGACGAGCTTGCCCCGGGCGTCATCAAGATGATCAAGGTCTTCGTCGCCATCAAGCGCCGCCTGCAGGTGGGCGACAAGATGGCGGGCCGGCACGGCAACAAGGGCGTGCTTTCGCGCATCCTGCCCGAGGAGGATATGCCGTACCTGGCCGACGGGACGCCTGTGGATATCGTGCTGAATCCGCTCGGCGTGCCGTCGCGGATGAACGTCGGGCAGATCCTCGAGACCCATCTCGGATGGGCCGCGCTCGAACTCGGACGCCGTATCGAACAGGACTTGCGCGCCGGCGCCACGGCGGCGCAATTGCGCAAGCGGCTCAAGGAAGTCTATCCGGGGGCCGAGAACCATGAATTCATCGACGAGCTTGCCGACGCCGACGTCTTCAAGCTCGCGGGCAAGGCGCTGGCGGGTATTCACGTCGCTTCGCCGGTCTTCGACGGCGCTCGCGAGGCGGAGATTTTTCAGTTGCTGGAGCGTGCGAACCTTCCCGAGACCGGGCAGTGCACGCTTCACGACGGACGCACCGGCGACCGCTTCGAGCAACCGGTCACGGTCGGCGTCATGTACATGATGAAGCTGCATCATTTGGTCGAGGACAAGATTCACGCGCGCTCGACCGGCCCGTACAGCCTGGTGACCCAGCAGCCGCTCGGCGGCAAGGCCCAGTTCGGCGGGCAGCGGCTCGGCGAAATGGAAGTCTGGGCGCTCGAGGCGTACGGCGCGGCCTACACGCTGCAGGAGATGCTGACCGTCAAGTCCGACGACGTGGCGGGGCGAACGCGGATGTACGAGGCGATAGTCAAGGGCGAAGCGACACTGGAGCCGGGGCTGCCGGAATCCTTCAACGTCATGGTGAAGGAGCTTCAGTCGCTGTGTCTGAACGTGGAGCTTCTGGAACCCACGCCGCGCGGTTAAGGGGCCGGAAGCAAGGAGTCAAACGGGATGGAAGATCTTTTCGGACTTTTCGAAAAGCCAAAGAATCCCCTTTCGTTCAACGCGATACGGATTGCGATCGCGTCGCCGGAGATGATCCGCTCGTGGTCGCACGGCGAGGTCAAGAAGCCCGAGACCATCAACTATCGGACCTTCAAGCCCGAGCGCGACGGGCTGTTCTGCGCGAAGATTTTCGGGCCGACCAAGGATTACGAGTGTAACTGCGGCAAGTACAAGCGCATGCGCCATCGCGGCGTGGTCTGCGAGAAGTGCGGCGTCGAGGTCATCCAGTCCAAGGTCCGCCGCGAGCGGATGGGCCATATCGATCTTGCGGCGCCGGTCGCGCACATCTGGTTCCTGCGCTCGCTGCCCTCAAGAATCGGCACGCTGCTCGACATGACGCTCAAGGAGCTCGAGAAGATCCTCTACTTCGAGAGCTATATCGTCACCGACGCGGGCGAAACGCCGCTTCAGTACCGCGAGCTTCTGAACGACCGCAAGTATCGCGAGGCGCGCGAGCAGTTCGGCGACGCCTTCAAGGCCGAGATGGGCGCGGAGGCGATTCGCACGCTGCTTTCGCAGCTCGATCTCGACAAGCTCGCCGAAGAGCTGCGCGTCGAGATGAAGAGCACGCAGAGCGAGGCGCGGCGGAAGAAGGTCGCCAAGCGGCTCAAGGTGATCAATGCCTTTCGGGAATCGGGCAACCGCCCCGAATGGATGATCCTGACGATTCTGCCGGTCATCCCGCCCGATCTCCGTCCGCTGGTTCCGCTCGACGGCGGGCGCTTTGCGACTTCGGACCTGAACGATCTCTACCGGCGGGTCATCAACCGCAACAACCGGCTGAAGCGGCTCATCGAGCTCAACGCCCCCGACATCATCATCCGCAACGAAAAGCGGATGCTGCAGGAGGCGGTTGACGCGCTGTTCGACAACGGGCGGCGCGGGCGCGCGATCACGGGTCCCTCCAAGCGTCCGCTCAAATCGCTCTCCGACATGCTCAAGGGAAAGTCGGGCCGTTTTCGCCAGAACCTGCTCGGCAAGCGGGTCGATTATTCGGGCCGCTCGGTTATCGTGGTCGGTCCCGAGCTTCGGCTGCATCAGTGCGGACTGCCGAAGAAGATGGCGCTCGAGCTGTTCAAGCCGTTCATTTACAACAAGCTCGAAGAGAAGGGCTACGTCACGACCATCAAGAGCGCCAAGAAGATGGTCGAAAAGGAAGGCAAGGACGTCTGGGACATCCTTGACGACGTGATCCGCGAGCATCCGGTGCTTCTCAACCGCGCTCCGACGCTTCATCGCCTCGGAATCCAGGCGTTCGAGCCGGTTCTGATCGAAGGCAAGGCGATTCAACTGCATCCGCTTGTGTGCGTGGCGTACAACGCGGACTTCGACGGCGACCAGATGGCGGTTCATGTGCCGCTGTCGGTCGAGGCGCAGGTCGAATCGCGGGCGCTGATGATGTCGACCAACAACATCCTGTCGCCCGCGCACGGAAAGCCGATCATCGTTCCGACCCAGGACATGGTGCTCGGGCTTTACTACATGACCCGCGAGCGTCCGCTCGCCCGCGGCGAGGGCAAATTCTTCTCCAGTCCCGACGAGGTGCGGATAGCCTACGATCACGGCGAAGTGGACCTCCACGCCCGTATTATCGTGCGGCTTCCGGCGGCGCGGGTTGACGAGGGCGTCGCCGCGGCGGGCAACGGTCATGGCAACGGCGCCGGGGGACCTTTCAAGCGGGTCGAGACGACGGTCGGCCGGGTGCTTCTGTTCGACGTGGTTCCTCCCGAGATTCCCTTCAACGAAGTGAATCGCACGATGAAGAAGAAGGAACTCGGGAACCTGATCGACCTCGTGTACCGCAAGTGCGGCAACAAGGCGACGGTCATTTTCGCCGACCGGATGAAGGACACGGGCTTCCAGTTCGCGACCAAGGCCGGGATTTCGATCTCGATCAAGGACATGAAGATCCCGCCGCAGAAGGCGAGCCTCCTCGACGAGGCCCAGAAGCAGGTCGCGGAGATCCAGAAGCAGTATAACAACGGCGTAATCACCGACGGCGAGCGCTACAACAAGGTCGTCGACATCTGGGCCGAGGTCCAGGACCAGATCGGCGGCGCGGTTTTGAAGGGCCTATCAACCCAGGTCTTCGGCAAGGACGCCAAGGGCGCCGAAGTGACCGGGCCGTCGTTCAACCCGATTTTCATCATGGCCGACTCGGGGGCGCGCGGCTCGGAGCAGCAGATTCGCCAGCTTGCCGGGTTGCGCGGCCTGATGGCGAAGCCGTCGGGCGAGATAATCGAGACGCCGATCACCGCGAACTTCCGCGAGGGGCTCACGGTGCTCCAGTACTTCATCTCGACGCACGGCGCGCGCAAGGGACTTGCCGACACGGCGCTCAAAACCGCCAACTCGGGCTATCTGACGCGCCGGCTGGTCGACGTCGCCCAGGATTCGATTATAACCGAAGAAGACTGCGGCACGCTCGACGGGATCGAGATGACACCGCTGGTCGAGGCGGGCGAGATTATCGAAGGGCTCGGCGACCGGGTTCTCGGGCGTGTCGCGCTCGAGGAAATCCGCGATCCGTTCACCAACGAAATCCTGGTTCGCGCCAACGACATGATCGACGAGGACAAGGTCAAGCAAATCGAGGATGCTGGCGTCGAGCGGGTGAAGATTCGCTCGGTGCTGACCTGCCAGTCGCGTCAGGGCGTGTGCGTGCGATGCTATGGGCGCGACCTTGGGCGGGGGCATCTGGTCAACCTCGGCGAGGCAATCGGGACCATCGCCGCGCAGTCCATCGGAGAGCCGGGCACGCAGCTCACGATGCGCACGTTCCATATCGGCGGCACCGCAAGCCGGCGCGCCGAACAAACCACGCTCGAGGCGCGCAACGAAGGCATCCTGCGCCTGCACAACATCAATACCGTCAAGGCGCGTGACGGCAGCCTGGTCGTGCTCACCCGCCACGGCGAAATCGCGATCGCCGAGCAGGTTCGTACCGGGGACGACACCCTGGCCGTGCGCGAACGCGAACGCGAGCGTTATCCGGTCGTGTACGGCGCCAAGCTGCGCAAGGGCGACGGCGACGCGGTCAAGCCGGGCGAGCTTATCGCCGAGTGGGATCCGTACACGATGCCGATCATCACCGAGGTCGGCGGCACGGTTAAGTACGGCGACATTATCGAAGGCAAGACGATGGAGGAGCGGGTCGATGAACGCACCGGCGCGCGCTCCAACGTCATCGTCGAGTTCCGCGAGCTGGACGTGCGGCCGCGCATTTCGATCAAGGATGCTTCGGGCAAGACCGCGAAGATTCCGGGGACCGAGAACTACGCGCGCTATTTCCTGCCGGTGGGCGCCTATATCAACGTGCCCGAGGGCGCCGAGGTCTACCCGGGCGACATCCTGGCCAAGATTCCCCGCGAAACGACCAAGACCAAGGACATCACGGGTGGTCTGCCGCGGGTGGCGGAGTTGTTCGAGGCGCGCAAACCCAAGGAGTTCGCCGTCATCTCGGAAATCGATGGACAGGTTTCCTTCGGCAAGGACACCAAGGGCAAGCGCAAGGTTATCGTGACGCCCGAGGTCGGCGAGCCGCGCGAGTACCTGATTCCCAAGGGCAAGCATATCGGCGTGCATGAGGGCGATCTGGTCAAGGCGGGCGAGCCGTTGATGGAGGGCTCGTCGAATCCGCACGACATCCTGACCATCCTTGGCGAGAAGGCGCTCGCCAAGTACCTGGTGGATGAAATCCAGGAAATCTACCGGCTGCAGGGCGTGCGCATCAACGACAAGCATATCGAGGTGATCGTGCGCCAGATGCTGCGCCGGGTGCGGATCAAGGAGGTCGGAGACACCGATTTCCTGGTCGGCGACCATGTCGAGAAATGGCGCTTCGACGAGGAGAACGCCAAGGTTATCGGGCGCGGCGGAGAGCCGGCGATCGCCGAGCCGCTGCTGCTGGGTATCACCAAGGCGTCGCTTTCGACCGAGAGCTTCATCTCGGCGGCGTCGTTCCAGGAAACCACGCGGGTGTTGACCGAGGCCGCAATCAACGGCCGGGTGGACCGGTTGGTGGGGCTCAAGGAAAATGTGATCATGGGGCGGTTGATCCCGGCCGGAACCGGACTTGCGCCCTATCATGAAATGCAACTGAAGGTGGAAGGCGCGGGCGAAGAAGAGGAAGCTTTGAAGCGACCTGCGCTTTCGGAGGCCGAAGTTCCCGGAGCGGATTGACAGAGGTCAAGCGTTAGCTTACATAATTGTATTTCCCCCAAGGGTAGTTTTGCGCCCTTGGGGACCTTTGTTTGAAAACCCGCTTCCCGCCCTGACCGGAACAGCCGGGCAACGCGAGCGAAAGCCCTCGGACAGGGGTTCGTCCGCAGTCAGGGAGCGGAAAGCAGATTGAGCGGACGGAAAGCGAAGAACCAAGGTGCCGACGATAAATCAGCTCATACGAGGCGCGCGGATTAAGAAGCGTTATAAGCTGACCGCGCCTGCCCTGCAAGGATGCCCGCAGAAGCGTGGCGTGTGCACGCAGGTCAAAACCACCACGCCCAAGAAGCCGAACTCGGCCTTGCGCAAGGTGGCCCGCGTGCGCCTGTCCAACGGGATTGAGGTCAACACCTACATCCCGGGCATCGGACACAATCTTCAGGAGCACTCGGTCGTGCTGATCCGCGGCGGACGCGTCAAGGATCTTCCCGGCGTCCGTTACCATGTGGTTCGCGGGACGCTCGATTCAATCGGCGTACAGGAGCGGCGCAAGGGGCGTTCCAAGTACGGCTCGAAGAAGCCGAAGTAAAGACTTATGGCACGTAAAGGCCAGGCTCGTGTCCGGGAGATAGTTCCGGATCCCAAGTACCACGACCGCACCGTCGCGAAGTTCATGAACGTCGTGATGGAGCGCGGCAAGAAGTCGCTCGCCGAGCAGGTTTTCTATGGCGCGCTCGATATAGTCGGGGAGCGCACCCAGGAGGACGGCCTGGTGGTCTTCAAGCGCGCGCTCGACAACGTGCGTCCCTCGGTCGAGGTGCGCTCGCGTCGGGTCGGCGGCGCCAACTACCAGGTGCCGGTCGAAGTGCCGCCGCTTCGGCGCACCTCGCTCGCGATGCGATGGCTGGTCACGGCGGCGCGCCAGAGAACCGAGAAATCGATGCGTGAGCGCCTGGCGGCCGAGGTGATTGAGGCCGCCAACAACCGCGGAGGCGCGGTCAAGAAGCGCGAAGATACCCATCGGATGGCCGAAGCCAACAGGGCCTTCGCGCACTACCGCTGGTAAAAGGAACACAACGAGTTTTTGTAGATGGCTCGTCAGACGCCAATAGAACGGGTGCGCAACATCGGCATCATGGCCCACATCGATGCCGGCAAGACCACCACTACCGAGCGCGTCCTTTATTACACCGGGATCACCTACAAGATAGGCGAGGTGCATGAGGGGACCGCGACGATGGACTGGATGGTCCAGGAGCAGGAGCGCGGCATCACCATAACCTCGGCCGCAACCACCTGCTTCTGGCGCGACCATCGTATCAACATCATCGATACGCCCGGCCACGTCGATTTCACCATCGAGGTCGAGCGCAGCCTGCGCGTTCTCGACGGCGCGGTCGCGGTGTTCTGCGCGGTCGGCGGAGTCGAGCCGCAGTCCGAGACCGTCTGGCGCCAGGCCGACAAGTATCGCGTGCCGCGGATCGCGTTCGTCAACAAGATGGACCGGGTCGGCGCGGACTTCGAACGCGTGGTCGGCGATATCCGCGAAAAGCTCAAGGCGACGCCGCTCGTGCTGCAGCTTCCGATCGGAGCCGAGGAAAAGTTCACCGGGGTTATCGACCTTATCGAGCAGCGCGCGATCATCTGGGACGAAGATCGCCTTGGCGCGCACTTTCGGACCGAGGAGATCCCCGCCGAACTTCGGGAGCGGGCTGCCGCGTACCGCGACAAGATGATCGAGACGCTCGCCGATCACGACGAGAAGATCATGGAGCTCTACCTCGAGGGCAAGAGCCCCGAGCCCGACGCGATCCGAAAGGCGGTTCGCGCCGCGACGCTCAAGATCGAGCTGGTCCCGGTGCTGATGGGCTCGGCGTTCCGCAACCGCGGCGTGCAGCCGTTGCTCGACGCGGTGGTCGAGTATCTGCCGTCGCCGGCCGACCTGCCGCCGGTGGTCGGGCGCGTGGACGGCGACAAGATGGAGGAGCGATGGCCGCGCGACGACGCGCCGTTCTCCGCTCTCGCCTTCAAGATCATGACCGACCCGTATCTCGGCACCCTGACCTTCCTGCGCGTCTATTCGGGCAAGCTTGAGAGCGGCACCTCGGTGCTTAACTCGACCAAGCAGAAGCGCGAGCGTATCGGGCGGCTGCTCAAGATGCACGCGAACAAGCGCGAGGAGATCTCGGAGGTGTACGCGGGCGATATCTGCGCGGTCGGGCTTCGCGACACCACCACCGGCGACACGCTGTGCGATCCGGCCCACCCGATCGTGCTCGAGGCGATCGAGTTCCCCGAACCGGTCATTCAGATTGCGATCGAGCCCAAGACCAAGGCTGACCAGGAGCGCCTGGCCGAATCGCTGCACAAGCTGGCCAAGGAGGACCCGTCCTTCCGGGTCAACGTCAACCGCGAAACCGCGCAGACGCTGATCGCCGGGATGGGCGAGCTTCACCTCGAGATTATCGTCGACCGGCTCCTGCGCGAGTTCAAGGTCGACGCGAACGTGGGCAAGCCCCAGGTCGCCTACCGCGAAACCATCCGGCGCGCCGCCGAGGCCGAAGGCCGGTTTGTGCGCCAGAGCGGCGGCCACGGCCAGTTCGGCGTGGTCGATCTCAGGATCGAGCCGCTCGGCAAGGGCGGCGGCTTCGAGTTCGTCGATGCGACCAAGGGCGGAGCAATTCCGCGCAACTTCATCCCGTCGGTCGAGGAAGGGGTGAAGGAGGCGATGGAGAGCGGAGTGCTCGCCGGATATCCGATGGTGGACATCCGGGCCATCCTGCTCGACGGCAAGTACCACGAGGTCGACTCGTCGGAGCTTGCCTTCAAGATAGCGGGCTCGATGGCGTTCAAGGAGGCGGCCGAGCGCGCCGACGCGGTGCTGCTTGAGCCGGTGATGGAGGTCGAGGTGGTCACGCCGCAGGAGTTCATGGGCGACGTGATCGGCGATCTGAACTCGCGCCGCGGAAAAATCATCACGATGGAGAGCCGTGCCGGCGCCCAGGTAATCGAGGCGCAGGTGCCGCTTGCGACAATGTTTGGTTATGCGACCCGGCTGCGTTCCATCACGCAGGGCCGCGCCAACTACACGATGCAGTTCGGCGCTTACGAGCCGGTACCGCAACAGATTTTCCTGGAACTTACGGCGCGCAGCGCCGAAGCGGGCGAATCCCGCGCCCGGGCTTAGATGAAGGGGATCTATCGGAGGCTTAACAATGGCCAAGGCCAAATTTGAAAGAACCAAGCCGCACGCCAACATCGGAACGATCGGTCATATCGACCACGGGAAGACCACGCTCACGGCGGCGATTACCAAAGTGCTCTCCGCGCGCAAGCTGGCAAGCTTCGTCGCGTTCGATCAGATCGACAAGGCGCCCGAAGAACGTGAACGCGGGATTACGATCGCTATCGCGCACGTGGAATACGAGACCGCCAAGCGCCATTACGCGCACGTCGATTGCCCGGGCCACGCCGACTATATCAAGAACATGATCACCGGCGCCGCCCAGATGGACGGCGCGATCCTGGTGGTCGGCGCCAACGACGGCCCGATGCCGCAGACGCGCGAGCATATCCTGCTCGCCCGCCAGGTCGGCGTTCCCTCTATCGTCGTGTTCATGAACAAGGTCGATATGGTCGACGACCCCGAGCTGCTCGATCTCGTCGAGCTTGAGGTCCGCGAGCTTCTCAAGAAGTACGATTTTCCGGGCGACGACGTCCCGGTCATTCGGGGCAGCGCGCTTAAGGCGCTCAACTGTGGATGCGGCAAGGACGACTGCCCGAACTGCAAGCCGATCCTCGACCTGATGAAAGCGGTCGACGAATACATTCCGCAGCCCGAGCGCGAAATCGACAAGCCGTTCCTGATGCCGGTCGAAGACGTGTTCTCGATCTCCGGGCGCGGCACGGTCGTGACCGGGCGCGTCGAGCGCGGCAAGATCAAGGTCGGCGAGGAAGTTGAGATCGTCGGATTCAAGGAAACGCAGAAGACGGTCGTTACCGGGGTCGAGATGTTTCGCAAGATTCTCGACGAAGGCCAGGCCGGCGATAACATCGGCGTGCTCCTGCGCGGCGTCAAGCGCGAGGAGGTCGAGCGTGGGCAGGTTCTCGCGGCGCCGGGCTCGATCACGCCGCACACCAAGTTTGAGGCTTCGGTCTACGTTCTGACCAAGGACGAGGGCGGACGCCATACCCCGTTCTTCAACGGTTACCGGCCGCAGTTCTACTTCCGCACCACCGACGTGACGGGCGTGATGACCCTGCCGGAGGGCACCGAGATGGTCATGCCGGGCGACAACGTCAATATCGTCGGAGAGCTGATTACGCCGGTCGCGATGGACGAGGGACTGCGCTTCGCGGTGCGCGAAGGCGGACGGACGGTCGGCGCGGGCGTCGTCTCTAAAATACTTAAGTAAACCGGGTAACGAAGTGGCGTGGCGCTTTAGGACGCGGCCCCAACTCATATGATGAACGAGAAAATACGCATTCGTCTTAAGGCGTACGATTACCGCCTGCTCGACCAGTCGGTGCGCGAGATTGTCGACACCATCCGGCGCACCGGCGGGCGCGTGGCCGGTCCGATCCCACTGCCGACCCGTATCGAACGGTTTACCGTCAACCGCTCGCCGCACGTCGACAAGAAGTCGCGTGAGCACTTCGAGATCCGCACCCACAAGCGGCTGCTCGACGTGCTTGAGCCCACCCAGCAGACTATCGACGCCCTGGGTAAACTCGACCTGGCGGCGGGCGTCGACGTCGAAATCAAGCTCGAGTAGTGCCGTGCTGACCGGACTGATTGGAAAAAAACTCGGGATGACGCAGGTGATCGATCCGGCGACCGGACGCATCCGTGCGGTTACGGTTATCGCGCTCGGCCCCTGCACCGTCACCCAGATCAAGACTGAACCGACCGACGGCTACGACGCCGTCCAGGTGACCTTCGGCAAGCGCAAACCTTCGCGCGTCAACCAGGCCGAGCGCGGCCATTTCGCCAAGGCCGGAATCGCGCCGGGCGTGCGCAGCGCCGAGTTCGAGCGCCGCGGCGAGGGCGAACTCAAGCTCGGACAGGCGGTCTCGGCGGCCGACGTCTTCAAGGCGGGCGATCCGATCGACGTAAGTGGCGTGTCCAAGGGACGTGGCTACGCGGGCGTAATCAAGCGCCATCATTTCGCGGGTTTTCCGGGTTCCCGTGGCACCCACGAATACTTCCGCCACGGCGGCGCGATCGGCAACCGCTCGTTTCCGGGCCGCGTGCGCAAGGGGCTCAGGATGGCGGGGCAGATGGGCAACGAGAAGTGCACCGTCAGCAACCTCAAGGTGGTTGAGTTGCTCGCCGACGACAATGCGATCCTGGTGGCCGGCGCGGTGCCCGGTCCCGACGGCGCCCTGGTGACGGTCAGGCATGCAACGCGGCCCAAGACCCGGGGAGCGATAGTGGCCAATGGCTGAGGCGAATACGGAAATTTCGGCGGTCAAAGTGCCGCTTTTCTCAGCGGGGCGCGAACGCGTGGGCGAATTCGATCTGGCTGGCGCGGTCTTCGGACGCGAAGCCAACGAATCGCTGGTTCATGACGCGGTCAGGATGCAGCTTGCCAAGCGAAGGCGCGGCACGGCTGCGACCAAGACCAAGGGCTTCATCTCGGGCGGCGGACGAAAGCCCTGGAGGCAGAAGGGAACCGGACGGGCCCGCGCGGGTTCGACCCGGTCGCCGCTATGGCGCCACGGCGGGACGATCTTCGGGCCGGTTCCGCGCGACTATTCGTACCATATGCCGAAGAAGGCATGGCGCAACGCGCTGTGCGTCGCGCTCTCCGACCGGGCGAAGAACGGCAATCTGGTGGTGGTCGAGTCGCTCGAAATACCCGAGGCCAAGACCAAGACGGCGAGCCAGTTCCTCAAGGCGCTCGGGCTTGGCCATGCGCTGATCGTGATCGGCGAGGACGACGCGCCCTTCGGGCGTGCGGCGCGCAATCTTGCCGCGCACAAAGTGCTGCCGGTCGGGGGCCTCAATGTGTACGACGTGATGTACTACGACGAGCTCCTGATGACCGCCAAGGTCGCCCGACAGATCGAGGAGCGGCTTGCGGGAGGCGCGCGATGACCAACGACAACGTGATTCTCGCGCCGCTGGTCACCGAAAAAAGCACGGTTGCCGGCGAAAAGACCAACCAGGTCGTGTTCAAAGTTCGTCCCAAGGCGAGCAAGGACAGGATTCGCGAGGCAGTCGAGGCCCTGTTCAAGGTGACGGTGCTCAAGGTCCGTACCGGGAACTACCTCGGCAAACAGCGTCGGCGCGGTCGCACGGTCGGCCGCCAGCGCAACTGGAAGAAGGCCTACGTGACCCTCAAAGAGGGCGATCGAATCGAGTTTTTCGAGGGCGTTTAGGGCGGGTAGCAAGCCATGGCAGTGATACAACTAAAGCCGCGCACGCCGGGCCAGCGCTTCATGCAGGTTGCCGACTTCTCGGCGCTCAGCAAGAAGAAGCCCGAAAAGGCCCTGCTGGCGCCGCTCAAGCATTCGGGCGGACGAAACAACCTCGGGCGCATGACGATGCGCCATCTGGGCGGCGGCCACAAGCGGATGCTGCGGGTTATCGACTTCAAGCGCAAGCACGACGGCGTTTCCGCGGTCGTGGCGGCGCTCGAGTACGACCCCAACCGCTCGGCCAATGTCGCGCTCCTGCATTATGCCGACGGACGCAAGAGCTACATCCTTGCTCCCGAGGGGTTGAAGGCGGGCGACAAGGTCGAATCCGGTCCGGCGGCGGATATCCGTCCCGGCAACGCGCTGCCGCTTAAGAGCATCCCGGTCGGCACCATCGTCCATGCGATCGAGCTCAAGCCGGGCGCGGGCGCCCAGTTGGCCCGCGGCGCCGGAACCCAGGCGCAATTGATGGCCAAGGAAGGGAAGTTTGCCCTGCTCAAGCTTCCCTCCGGTGAGCAGCGGATGGTACTGGCGGAATGCCGGGCGACGGTCGGCCAGGTTGGAAATCTGGAACACGAAAACATCTCGATCGGAAAGGCCGGCCGCACGCGATGGCTCGGCAAGCGTTCCAGCGTGCGCGGGATCGCGATGAACCCGGTTGACCATCCGCACGGCGGCGGCGAAGGACGTTCCAAGGGAAATCATCCCCAGTCGCCGTGGGGTACGCCGACCAAGGGGTACAAGACGCGCGGCAAGAAAGCCTCGGATCGCTATATCGTGAGCGGACGCCCGAGGGGCAAGCGGAGATAAGAGCCTTACGATGGCAAGGTCGCTGAAAAAAGGTCCGTTCGTCGACGAACATCTGAAGAGGAAGGTCGAGGCCGCGCTCGCGGCGGGCGATCGCAGGATAATCAAGACCTGGTCGCGGCGCTCGATGATTGTGCCCGACATGATTGGCCTCACCTTCGCGGTGCATAACGGCCACAAATTCGTTCCGGTCTACTGCACCGAGAACACGGTCGGGCACAAGCTCGGAGAGTTCGCTCCGACCCGGACCTTCCATGCCCACGCGGGCACCAAGAAGGCCGAAGTCAAGGGCGGTGGCGCTCCCGCTCCGAGCGCGGCGCCGAAGCATTAGGAAAATGGAAGCGGTAGCGCGAACCCGATATATCAGGATTTCGCCGCGCAAGCTCCGCCTGGTGTGCGAGCTTATCGCCGGCAAGAAGGTCGAACAGGCGCTTTCGATCCTCGAGTTCACGCCCAAGAAAGGCGCGCGCTTCGTTCAAAAGACGCTGCTTTCGGCAGTGGCGAACGCCCGCGACCAGCAGAGCGTTGACGAGGACAAGCTTTACGTGAAGCGGGCGGTGGCAAACCCGGGACCGATCTGGAAGCGGTCGCTGCCGCGCGCGCACATGCATGCGACGCCGATTCTCAAGCGCACGAGCCATCTGATGGTGGTCGTCGACGAGCGGGCGTCCTGAGGTTTCAGATGGGGCAGAAGACACATCCGCGCGGACTCAGGCTCGGAGTCATTGAGACGTGGGACTCGCGATGGTACGCGACGCACGAATACGCGCCATTGCTGCATGAGGACCTGAAACTGCGCGACTTTATCAAGAAGCGCCTGTATCACGCAGGGATCTCGCGGATCGAAATCGAACGGATGGCCAACAAGGCCAAGATCAATATCCACACCGCGCGGCCCGGAATCGTTATCGGCAAGAAGGGCGCCGAGATCGAAAAGTTAAAGGCCGACATCCAGAAAATGATGAAGGGCAAGGAAGCTTTCATCAATATTCATGAAGTGCGCCGCCCGGACCTCGACCCGCAACTGGTGGCCGAGAATATCGCGCTGCAGTTGGAGCGGCGCGTGGCGTTTCGCCGCGCGATGAAGGAGGCGGTCAACCGCGCGATGCGGATGGGCGCGCAGGGCGTCAAGGTCCACGTCGCGGGACGCCTCGGTGGCGCTGAAATAGCGCGCAGCGAATGGTATCGCGAGGGCCGCGTGCCGCTGCAGACGCTGCGCGCCGACGTGGCTTTCGGATTCGCCGAGGCGCGCACGACCTACGGCGTGATCGGCGTAAAGGTATGGATTTTCCGCGGCGAGGTCCTGACCCGCCGCGAAGAGGACACCAGGCGCCTGGGCGGACAGGCCCAGGCCCAGTAGTGCGACGCGGTTAGCGCGATGCTTGCACCGAAGAAAGTAAAGTACCGCAAGATCCAGAAGGGCCGCGTGCGCGGCGCCGAGTCGCGCGGACTCGAGCTCGCCTTCGGCGATTTCGGACTCAAAAGCGTCGAGACGGCGCGCGTGGACGCGCGCGCCCTCGAAGCGGCCCGAATCGCGCTCACGCGCCATATCAAGCGCGGCGGACGGGTCTGGATTCGGGTCTTCCCCGACAAGCCGTTCACCAAGAAGCCGGCCGAAACCCGCATGGGCAAGGGCAAGGGCTCGCCCGAGGGATGGACCGCCGTGGTCAGGCCCGGGCGAATCCTGTTCGAGATGGAAGGCGTGGACCGGCCCACGGCGCTTGAGGCGATGCGGCTTGCGTCGCACAAGCTTCCGGTCAAGACCGTGGTGATCGAGCGCGAGGGAGGGACCCTTGGAGCTTGACGAACTGAAACAGATGAGTCCTGCGGACCTGCGTATCAAGGAACGCGAGGTCCGGGAAGAGATTTTCAGGCTGAGGCTGAAGCTGCGCACCAACCAGCTCGACAATCCGGCGAACTATCGCAAGGCGCGCCGGGAGCTGGCCAGGCTGCTGACGGTTCTCAGGCAAAAGGAACTCAAGCCGGGCGCGGCAGAGGCCAGGACGAGCGATGAGGCAGCGGGTTAAGAAGCGCGAAGGGACGGTCGTATCGGCCAAGATGGATAAAACCGTCGTGGTCCAGGTCGATCGCCTGGTGCAGCACGAGTTTTACGGCAAGCGGATCCGCCAACGCAAACGCTTCATGGCGCACGACGCCAAGGGCGAGTGCGGCGAGGGCGATCGGGTCGTTATCATCGAGTCGCATCCGCTTTCCAAGAACAAGCGATGGCGCGTGAGCAGCGTTATCGCCAAGGCCGCGGGCTGAGCGGGGGTGACGGACAGACATGGTTCAGATGCGAACGGTTCTGGATGTCGCCGATAACTCGGGCGCCCGCAAGGTGCAGTGCATCAAGGTGCTCGGCGGCTCGCGGCGCAGATACGCGACCGTCGGCGACGTGATCGTGGTGGCCGTCAAAGAGGCGATTCCCAACTCCAAGGTGAAAAAGGGCGACGTCGCCCGCGCGGTTATCGTTCGCACCGCCAAGGAGATAAGCCGCGATGACGGTTCCTATATCCGCTTCGACGGTAATTCCGCGGTCCTGGTGGACAAGGAGCACGAACCTATCGGGACGCGCATCTTCGGCCCCGTAGCGCGCGAGCTTCGGGCCAAGAAGTTCCTCAAGATAATCTCGCTCGCGCCCGAGGTTCTGTAGATGGGCACGGGGTTGGCGATGGTTAAGGCGAAGATCAAAAAGAACGACACCGTGATGGTGATAAAGGGCCGCGACCGGGGAAAAACCGGCAAGGTGACCCGGGTGATGCCGCGCGAGGGCAAGCTCATCGTCGAGCGGCTCAATATCGTCAAGCGCCATTCCAAGCCCCGCGGCGCGGCGAGCCCCGGAGGGATCGTCGAGAAGGAAGCGCCGCTTCCGATTACCAACGTCATGGTCTTCTGCGACCGATGCAACGCGCCGGTCAGGGTTGGATGGAAAGCCAACGCCGACGGAAGCAAAAGCCGGATCTGCCGGCGCTGCAACGAAGCGCTGGGGAATGAGTGATGGCCGAGGAAACTGAAAAAAAGGCAAAGGCCAAGCGCCCCGAGAAAGAGGCCAAAAAGGCCCCGGAGCAGAAGCCTGCGGCCGAACAGCGCGCGAGCGAGCCGAGCGTTCCGCCGCGCCTTAAGGTCCGCTACGAGCAGGAAATCGTGCCCCGCCTCAAGCAGGAATTGAAGATCGAGAACCGCATGCGGGTGCCGCGGCTCACCAAGATCGTCATCAACATGAGCCTTGGCGAGGCGCGCGAGAACGTAAAGCTGCTCGAGAATGCGCTCGAGGAGATCCGCCAGGTCGCCGGACAGAAGCCGGTCATGACCCGTGCGCGAAAGGCGATATCGAACTTCAAGCTGCGCCAGGGGATGCCGATCGGCGTGATGGTCACGCTCAGGCGCGAGCGCATGTACGAGTTCCTCGACCGGCTGATCAATGTGGCGTTGCCCCGGGTGCGCGACTTCCGCGGCGTGAGCGACAAGGCGTTCGACGGGCGCGGCAATTATTCGCTCGGAATCCGCGAGCACATCATTTTCCCTGAACTCAATCTCGACAAGGTCGAGAAGGTGAAGGGGCTGACAATCACGATCGCGACCACGGCGCGCAGCGACTTCGAGGGTTACACGCTGCTCAAGGAGTTTGGCATGCCGTTCAGATCGACCGGCCCCGAGCGTGGCGCGGCGGTCGAGGCCGCCTAGGAAGGAACAGGGCCAGATGGCGAAGAAATGCCTCAGGGTGAAGGCGACGCGCACTCCGAAGTTCGGCGTGCGTCAGCACAACCGATGCCCGCTGTGCGGGCGGGCTCGCGCATTTTACCGGCGCTTCCGGATGTGCCGGCTGTGTTTGCGCAAACTCGCGCTGCGCGGCCAGCTTCCGGGCGTGATCAAGGCGAGCTGGTAACAAGAGGGTTTTCATCGGACTCATGTCGAACACCGATCCAATCGCAGAGCTTCTGACGCGGATCCGAAACGCCGCGCACGCGCGCCACGCCGAGCTTGAGGTCGCTCACTCGAAGCTTCGCGAGGCCATCTGCCGCGTGCTCGTCGCGGAAGGATTTCTGGAAAGCGCCGAACCGACCGGCGAGGGTATCAATAAGAAGATCGCAATCCGGGTGCGTTACGCGCCCACGCAGCAGCCTATCATGCGCGGAATCGAGCGGGTCAGCCGCCCGAGCGTGAGACGCTATTCGGGCGCGGCCGAGATCGGCCGCCCGTCGCGCGGGATGGGGGTCGAAATCGTGACGACTCCGCTCGGCGTGATGACCGGACGCGAGGCTCGGCGCAAGAAAGTCGGCGGCGAAGTTCTGCTAAGGGTTTGGTAGGCGGGACGCTCATGTCACGTATAGGAAGATTGCCGGTGGTTCTGGACAAGGGCGTGAAGGCCACGCTCGCGGACCAGGTTGTCCGGCTCGAAGGACCAAAGGGCAAGCTTGAGTGCGCCGTGCCCAAGGGCTTCGTGGTTGAAATCGCGGACGCGAAGATGACCGTGAAGCGCCCCGACGACTCGCAGCAGGCCAGGGCGCTGCACGGGCTTACGCGCAAGCTTATCGCCAACATGGCCCAGGGCGTGAGCAAGGGCTTTACCCGTGTGCTCGAAATAAACGGGGTGGGTTATCGCGCCGAGGTCAAGGGAAACCTGATAAACTTCTCGCTCGGCTATTCCCATCCTATCGTCTATCAGCTTCCGCCCACGGTAACCGCCAAGGTCGAGCGCCAGGTGATTATCACCCTGGAGAGCCCCGACAGGCAGTTGCTCGGCACGGTGGCCGCGCAGATTCGCGCGCTCAGGCCGCCGGAACCGTACAAGGGCAAGGGAATCAAGTACGCCGAAGAAGTTATCCGCCGCAAGGCTGGAAAGGCAGCGGCCGGCTCCTCGGCAGGCTAAGAGTCCAGGGACTATGGCTTTAAACCGGGCTGAAAAACGCGAGATGCGCCAAGGGCGCGTAAGGCGAAAGGTCGTCGGCACCGACGCGCGGCCGCGCCTGTCGGTCTACCGCTCGCTCCATCATATCTATGTTCAGGTCATCTCGGATGAATCCGGGCGGACGCTCGCTTCGGCGTCAACCCAGAGTCCCGAGCTGCGCGATTCGCTCAAGAGCAGGCGCAACCTCGAAGCCGCGAAATCGGTCGGCAAGACGATTGCCGAGAAGTGCCTGCAAGGCGGAATCCAGCAGGTGGTCTTCGACCGCAATGGCTTCCTTTATCACGGTCGCATCCGGGCGCTTGCTGACGCGATGCGCGAAGCGGGGCTTAAGTTCTGACGGGACGGAACCGACGGGAGATCGCCGTGGCACATCGCATAGACCCGCAAGGGTTGGAAATCAAAGAAAAGGTTGTCCATATCAACCGCGTCGCCAAGGTCGTCAAGGGCGGACGGCGCTTCAGCTTCTCGGCGCTGGTCGTCGTGGGCGACCAGAACGGGCTTGTGGGGTTCGGCCTTGGCAAGGCGAACGAAGTTCCCGAAGCGATTCGCAAGGGCGTCGAGCGGGCGAAGAAAAGCCTGGCGCGGGTGCCGCTTCGCGAAGGCACGATACCGCACGAAGTCCTTGGCCATTTCGGGGCCGGCAAGGTCATCCTCAAACCGGCGGCCGAAGGAACCGGGGTTATAGCGGCCGGCGGAGTGCGCGCGGTGGTCGAGCTTGCCGGAATCCGGAATATCCTGACCAAGCGGCTCGGCTCCTCGAATCCACACAACCTGGTAAAGGCGACGATAGAGGCGCTCTCGCAGCTCAGAAGCGCTGACGAGATCGCAAGGCTTCGCGCGCGCACGCCCTCTGAGACCGAGGCGGCCTGAGGGACGGCGGGCGGGAGACTCTGACGATGGCGGATGACGTTCGGATTAAAATTCGTCTCGTGCGCAGCCCGATCGGGACCAACCAGCGGACGCGCCAAACGGTCCGCGGCCTTGGCCTTGGAAAAGTGGGCAGCGAAAGTGAAGTGAAGCTAAGTCCCGCGGTCGAGGGCATGTTAAAGCGCGTGGCGTATCTGATTGAGGTTACGCGATAGGTTTTTGCGATGGACTTGAGCGATTTGAAACCGGCTCCCGGCTCGACCCGGCCCAGGCGGCGGCTTGGGCGGGGAACTGGCTCCGGACTCGGCAAAACGTCGGGACGTGGGCATAAGGGCCGAGGCTCGCGTTCCGGGGGCAATACGCCCCCAGGCTACGAAGGCGGCCAGATGCCGCTTCAGCGGCGGGTTCCCAAGCGCGGATTTCGCCGCCTGCAGAAAAACCAGGCCCGCCGCGAGGAATTCGCGGTCGTCAACCTGAAGGCTTTGTCAGAATTTCCCGATGGTGCCACAGTCGATCCGGCCGCGATGGCGGAGCGGGGGCTGATCAGGCCGGGCTTCAAGGTCAAGATTCTCGGCGACGGAGAGCTAAAGACCAAACTGATTGTTCGCGCCGAGGCGTTTTCCGCCAGCGCGCGCGAAAAAATCGCGCAGGCCGGAGGGGCTGCCGAGCTGATAGAGCAGGTCGCCAGCGAATAAATGCTTGAGGGGTTCTCAAACGCCTCGCGCATCCCGGAACTGCGCCGTCGGCTGCTGTTCACGGCCTTCGTGCTGGCCGTGTACCGGGTTGGGGTAGCGGTTCCGACGCCAGGAATCGATGGGCAGGCGCTGGCGGCGTTTTTCAACGCCGCCTCGGGAACGCTGTTCGGATGGGTCAACCTGTTTTCCGGCGGCGCGCTCGCGCGGTTCTCGGTTTTCGCGCTCGGGATCATGCCGTACATTTCGGTCGCGATCATCCTCGACCTGCTCAAGGTGGCCTCGCCCTATCTGGACGAACTCTACAAGGAAGGCGAGGCGGGCCGCCGCAAAATCACGCAGTACACCCGCTACGGAACCGTCGGCCTGTCGATCGTGCAGGGCTTCATGATCGCCTACTCGCTGGAGAAAATTCGCGCACCGGGTGGCGGCTCGGTCGTTTACAATCCGGGATGGGATTTCCGGATCCTGACGGTGTTGACCGTCACCGCGGGCGCGGTTTTCGTGATGTGGCTCGGCGAGCAGATAACCGAGCGCGGGATCGGCAACGGTATCTCGCTGGTGATTATGGCGGGAATCGTGGCGCGCCTGCCGAGTGCGGTCGGCACCACCGTGCAGTTCGTGCGCGAAGGTGAGATGAGCGTATTCCTGCTCGTCTTCATTATCGTGATGGCGGCGGCGGTGACGGCGGGAATCGTCTACCTGGAGACGGCGCAGCGGAGAATTCCGGTCCAGTACGCCAGGCGGGTGGTCGGACGCCGGGTCTATGGAGGGCAGACCTCTCATCTGCCGCTCAAGATCAACACCTCGGGCGTGATACCGCCGATTTTCGCGTCGTCGATCCTGGTTTTTCCCGCAACACTGGCGACGTTTGTCCCGGCTCTCAAGAAGTACGAATCGGTTTTGACGCCGGGAGGGGTCTACTATGATCTTGTTTATGTCGCGCTGATCGTCTTCTTTTGCTACTTCTACACGGCGGTCACGTTCAACCCGGTTGACGTGGCCGATAATCTGAAGAAGTACGGCGGGTTTATCCCTGGTATCCGCCCCGGTCGCTACACCGCCGAGTATATAGACAGGGTATTGTCGCGAATAACTCTCGGAGGGGCGATTTACGTAAGTGCGGTGTGCGTGCTCCCGACGATCCTGATTCAGCACTTCAATGTTCCGTTCTATTTCGGGGGCACCGCCCTGTTGATCGTGGTCGGGGTGGCCTTGGACACGATCGCCCAGATCGAAACCCATCTGCTTACCCGCAACTACGAAGGGTTCATGAAGCGGGGGCGGGTCAAGTCCAGGAAGGGCGGATAGTCGAATGCGGCTGGTATTGCTCGGACCGCCGGGGGCGGGCAAGGGCACGCAGGCAAGGATGCTCGCGGAAAGGTTCGGAGCAGCCCATGTGGCGAGTGGTGACCTGCTGCGGACCGCGGTCAAGGAAAAGACCCCCCTTGGGCTTGAGGCGAAAAGCTACATGGATCGGGGGGCGTTGGTTCCGGACGAATTAGTGCTTAAACTTATACAGGAGCATCTTGACAGCGCCAACGGCGGCCGCGGGTTCATTCTGGACGGGTTTCCGCGCAGCGTCTCGCAGGCCGAGGCGCTCAACCGGATGCTCAAGGGACGCGGCGTCTCGATAGACAAGGTTATCGCGATAATCGTCCCGGACAGCGAGATCATCAAGCGGATCTCGGGTCGGCGCACCTGCAGGAACTGCGGTGCGATGTACCACGTGATCTTCGACCCGCCGCGCAATCCCGGGATATGCAATGAGTGCAACGGCGAGTTGTATCAGCGCGAGGACGACGCCGAGGATACTGTGAGGATGCGGCTTGAAGTTTATGCCGCCGAGACCAAGCCGCTGCTCGAATATTATAGACGGGCGGGCCTGCTCGTCGAAGTCAATGGAGTTGGACGGCCCGAGGAAATACAGGAGCAGATTCTCGCGGCGTTGGGCGGCGAAAATGCCAAGGTTCGGGACGCCCGCATCAAGTAATGGTTCTTCTCAAGAGCCCCGAAGAGATTGCGATAATGCGCGAGGCTTGCCGGATTGTCGCCGAGATCCTTGAGGAACTCGCTCGTGCGGTGCGTCCCGGGATAACAACCGACGAACTCGACCGGATGGCCGAAGAACTGACTTATCGCAAGGGTGCGCGCCCGGCCTTCAAGGGCTACAAGCCCGGGGACGTCGTGTATCCCAAGACGCTCTGCGTCTCGGTGAACGAGGAGATCGTCCACGGCATCCCTTCGGGCCGCCGTCTTAAGGCGGGCGATATCGTAGGGCTCGATTTCGGTGTCGTCTACCAGGGTTTTTACGGAGATGCGGCGCGCACCGTCGCGGTCGGCAAGATAGCTGAGAGCGCGGAGCGCCTGCTTCGGGTCACGCGCGAGGCGCTCTATTGCGGAATCGAGCAATGCCGCGCCGGCAACCGGATAGGGGATATAGCAAGGGCCGTCCAGGAGCACGCGGAGGGCGCCGGTTACTCGGTGGTCGAAGAGTTCGCGGGCCATGGAATCGGACGCAAGCTCCACGAAGACCCGCAGGTCCCGAATTATTTCCGGCGCGGGATGCCGAATCCGAGGCTTCAGGAAGGGATGGTGCTGGCTATCGAGCCGATGGTGAATGAGGGCACGGCCCGGCTGAGGATTATGAAGGACGGGTGGACTGCGGTGACCGCGGACGGTAAACTATCTGCCCACTTCGAGCATTCTGTCGCGATCACCGGAAATGGCCCGGTAATATTGACCGAGTTGGACGCCAACGTCTGAGCTTGGAGCGCTATGTCTAAAGGCGATGCGATAGAAGTCACCGGAGTTGTGCTCGAGGCGCTCCCCAATGCCGTGTTCAGAGTATCGCTGGACAACGGGCATCGGGTATTGGCTCATATCTCGGGCAAGATGCGGATGCATTACATAAAGATTCTGCCCGGCGACAAGGTGACCGTGGAATTGTCGCCCTATGACTTAAGCCGCGGCCGGATAACCTATCGGATGCGCTCGTAGCGTGCGCATGGGACGCAGGAATGAAAGTCAGAGCGTCAGTCAAAAAGATTTGCAAAAACTGCAAGGTGGTGCGCCGCCAGGGCGTCGTGCGCATCCTCTGCTCCAATCCGCGCCACAAGCAGCGCCAGGGATAGGCAGTTAACATGGCCCGTATTGCCGGAGTCGAGCTTCCCAGAAACAAGCGCATGGAAATTGCGCTTACCTACATTTACGGGATCGGGCGCGCCTCAGCGCTCAAGATTCTTAAAGAGGCCAACGTCGATCCCGCGACCAAGACCGACGATCTGAGCGCCGAAGACCAGGTCCACATCCGAAACGTCATCGACCAGAGTTACAAGGTCGAAGGCGATCTGAGGCGCGAAGTACAGCAGAATATCAAGCGCCTGATGGACCTCGGATGCTACCGCGGGCTTAGGCATCGCCGCAGCCTTCCGGTTCGCGGCCAGCGCACTCATACCAACGCGCGCACCCGCAAGGGACCGCGCAAGACCGTGATGGGCAAAAAGGCTCCGCCGCCGAAAGGATAGAGCGCGGAGGGCGAGCACTTTTTCAGCATCGAGCCTTGAGGACCTTACATACTGATGGCGGACGAGACTAAAGAAACCAGGGAAGCCCCGAAGAAGGCGGCTGAGAAAACCGGAGCGGAGAAGCCTGCCGCCGCTGGAGCGGCGGCTCCCGCGCCCAAGCGCAAACGCGCCCGGCACGTCGTGCCCGAAGGCGTCGCGCACGTTCACGCGACCTTCAACAACACGATCGTGACCATAACCGACCAGCAGGGACTGGTGCTCGCATGGTCGAGCGCGGGCTCTGTCGGATTCAAGGGCTCGCGCAAGGGCACTCCGTTCGCCGCTCAGCTCGCGGCCGAAGCCTGCGCCCGCAAGGTGGGCGACATGGGCATGAGAAGCGTGGTCGTGCACGTGAAGGGTCCGGGCGGTGGACGCGAATCGGCGGTCCGCGCGCTTCAGGCGGCCGGCCTCAACGTGCTCGCCATAAAGGACGTGACGCCGATTCCGCACAATGGATGCCGTCCGCCGAAGAGGCGCCGTGTCTGACCAGAGGATGATCTATCGTGGCTAGAAACCTTGGTCCTGTATGCCGGATGTGCCGGCGCGAAGGGATGAAACTCTTCCTGAAGGGCGAGCGATGCTATACGGACAAGTGCGCCATCGAACGGCGCAACTATCCGCCCGGCGCGCACGGACAGGCCCGTACCCGGTTCTCTGAATTCTCGATCCGGCTGCGCGAAAAGCAGAAGGTCAAGCGTATCTACGGGCTGCTCGAAAGGCAGTTCGCGCATTATTTCGAGATGGCGGAGCGGATGCCGGGAATTACCGGCGAAAACCTGCTGGTGCTGCTCGAGAGACGGCTCGACAACGTGGTGTACCGGCTCGGCTTCGCAAGCTCGCTCACCCAGGCGCGCCAGCTCGTTCGTCACGGCCATTTCGAAGTCGGCGGCAGGAAGGTCACCATCCCGTCCTACCTCGTGTCGGCCAACGAACCGGTGGTCGTGACCGAGAAGAGCCGGCAGAAAAAAGTCATCCAGGAGGCGATCGAGATGGCGCAGCGGCGCGGTGTTCCTCCCTGGATGACGGTCGAGCGCGAAAACTTCCGCGGCATGCTCAAGAACTACCCGGCGCGTTCGGACCTTACGATGCCAATCAGCGAGAAGCTGATAGTGGAGCATTACTCCAGATAATTGGCGGAGAAGGAATTGTAGGCCCCGCGGCGCGGCATCGGCCCGCCCGGGACCGCGAAATCCATCCCGTTAAGAGCGGCAAATATGCAGAATGATTGGCGTGACCTGATCAAACCCAAAGGTATCGAGTTCGACGAGAAGGAAGTCACCGAGACCTACGGCAAGTTCGTTGCCGAGCCTCTTGAGCGTGGCTTCGGGACAACCATCGGCAATACCCTGCGCCGGATTCTTCTCTCCTCGCTGCCGGGCTACGCGATCACGGCCGTCCGTATCAAGGACGTTCTCCACGAGTTCTCGACTCTTCCGGGAGTCAAGGAGGACGTCACCGATATCGTGCTGAACCTGAAGGAAGTGCGCGTGCGCCTGCATGAAGGCGAGCAGGTAACCGCCTCCCTCAAGGTCAAGGGCGAGGCGGTTGTCACCGCGCGTGATATCACGGCGGGACCGAGCCTCGAAATTCTCACTCCCGACCAGCATATCGCGACACTTGATAAAGACGCGGAACTGGATCTCGAAATGGTAATCAAGCGCGGGCGTGGCTACGTGCCCGCCGAACGCGGCGAGGACGAGGAACCGATCGGCACCATCCGCCTCGACGCCATCTTCTCGCCCATCCGCAAGGTCAACTTCGTGGTGACCAACGCGCGCGTCGGCCAGCGCACCGACTACGACCGGCTCACGCTCGAGATCTGGACCGACGGTTCGATCTCGCCGCGCGAGGCGCTGACCTACGGAGCGCGGGTGGCGCGCGACCAGATGTCGATCTTCGCCGGCGTCGAGGAAGAAATCGAAGCCCCGGCGCCCGAGGCCGGAGCCGAGGCGCGTCCCGCGATCAATGAGCTGCTCTACCGGCCGGTGGAGGGGCTTCCGATCTCGGTGCGCGCTTTCAACGGCCTTCAGAATGCCGACATCAAGTATATCGGCGAACTCGTGCAGCGCACCGAGCAGGACATGCTCAGGATCAAGAACTTCGGCCGCAAATCGCTCAACGAGATCAAGGAAGTCCTGGCCGATATGGGGCTTTCGCTCGGGATGCGGCTTGAGAACCTGCCGGCGCGCAGCGAACTCGACAAGATGT
The DNA here is from genome assembly GCA_021817345.1 of Deltaproteobacteria bacterium. Classification (GTDB taxonomy): domain Bacteria; phylum Desulfobacterota; class Binatia; order Binatales; family Binataceae; genus DTIX01. The sequence continues at coordinate 31,224 of JAKAVC010000159.1, forward strand.
GGGAGGAGCACGAGCGGCGCGAGTCGGCCTAGACGGCTTGACTAGCCTGCGTGTTCGAAGCGAATCATGCGTCACCTCAATTCGGGGAGAAAACTTAACCGCACCTCGGCCCATCGCAAGGCGCTTTTCCGTAACATGTTCCTCGCCCTGCTGCGCGCCGGCCGTATCAAAACGACCGACGCCAAGGCCAAGGAACTGAGACGCGTGGCCGATCGGATGGTGACGCTCGGAAAGCGCGGCGACCTGGCCGCGCGCCGGCGCGCCTTTGATTTCATCCGGTCCCATAAGCTGGTCAAGCAGTTGTTCGACGAGCTTGCCCCGCGCTTCAAGGACCGCAACGGCGGCTATACCCGAGTGGTCAAGTTCGGGCTCCGCCGTGGCGACGCCGCGCCGCTTTCGATAATCGAATTCGTCGGTAGCGAGGCGCAGGCCAAGCCCAGAAAGCGCCGCAAGCAGCCCAAAGAGACCGAGGGCGGTGAGCAGCGCGCCGCCGCGGGCGCCTGACCCGCGCCGCCAGGAACCAGTTCGAGTGAAGACCCGCAAACCGCGGGTCTTCTTTTTTGTCCGGATGCGTCAGGCGCGGCCGCATCGGCGCGCCGTGCGCGGCGTGAAGCCGATTTTCCGCTTTCGCGCGCGGCGCCGCGACGATGCTCTTCAGTCGATCAGTTCCAGGAGCTTCGCGCGAAGCGCCATATGCGCGCTCTTGTATCCCGAAAGAATTCCGTCCTCGAAATTCCACTCGGGATTGTCGCGCAAGGCGGGGAAATCGTGCGGGTTGCGAATATCCTCGGCGGTGACTCCCGGATGAATCCGCCGCGCCATCGCGAGCACTTTGTTTTCCTGGTACTCGACGAGCTCGAGCATGAGCCTGTCGATGATCGCGAGCGTCTCGCGCGTTACCGAAGCCATGGCCGTATCCTAACCGTGGGCGCGGGCGGCGCGCCATATCAGCCCGCGGCCAGAATCCGGAAATTCGCCCGCGCTTGGCCGCTTTGATAGACTGCGCAGTAAGCCCCAGCGAAACGAAGCCCCCAGGAATTCACAATGGCGGACGAATTGATAAAGCCTGAGAAGTTTTTCCTGAACCGGTTCGGGATGACCGAGTCGGCTCTGGATTTGATCCTTGGGACGGCGCTCGAGCGCAAGGCCGACTACGCCGACCTTTATTTCGAATACCGCAACGCCGAGGCGCTCGCCCTGGAAGACTCGATCGTCAATCACACGAGCAAGAGCGTGAGCCAGGGCGTCGGCGTGCGGGTTTGCGCCGAGGACCGCACCGGCTACGCCTATTCCGACGAGGTTACGGTCGACACGATGCGCCTCGCGGCAGAGACCGCGCGCGCTATCGCCCAGGAGACCGGGCGCAGTATCGCGCCCGTTCACGTCGGTGCGATCGTCAAACGGCACAACCTCTACGAACTCGAAAGCACGCCGCTCGACGTTCCGGTCGAGGCGCGCGCCCGGCTGCTCTCGGAAATCGACACCGTAGCGCGCGCCTACGACCCGCGTGTGAAAAAGGTGATGGCCTCGTTCGCGGCCGAACAGAAGGTCGTGATGATCGTCACGAGCGAGGGCAAAATCGCCGCCGACGTGCAGCCGCTCTGCCGCCTGAGCGTCACGGTTATCGCCGAGGACGGCCACAACCGCCAGGTCGGCACCTACGGCGGAGGCGGACGCGTCGAATGGCGCTACTTCCTCGAAGGCGAGAAATGGCGCGAGTACGCGCGCGAAGCCGCCCGCCAGGCAATCGTCAATCTCGACGCGGTCGATGCGCCGGCCGGCGAGATGGTCGTCGTGCTCGGCCACGGATGGCCGGGAATCCTGCTCCACGAGGCGATCGGCCACGGCCTGGAAGGCGACTTCAACCGAAAGGGCGTATCCGCCTTCTCGGGCCGGATCGGCCAGCGCGTCGCAAGCGAACTGTGCACGGTTATCGATGACGGCACGATCCGAAACCGCCGCGGCAGCCTCAACATCGACGACGAAGGCACGCCGACCGGGCGCACCGTGCTGATCGAGAAGGGTATCCTGCGCGGCTACATGCAGGACCGCCTGAACGCGCGGCTCATGAAGATGGAGCCGACCGGCAACGGCCGGCGCGAAAGCTTCGCGCATGCGCCGATGCCCCGGATGACGAACACCTTCATGCTTTCGGGCGAAAGCACGCCCGAGGACGTTATAAAATCGGTCAGGAACGGGCTTTACGCGGTCAGTTTCGGCGGCGGCCAGGTCGATATAACCAACGGCAAGTTCGTCTTTTCGGCGAGCGAGGCCTATCTGATCGAGGATGGCCGCGTGACCCGTCCGGTCAAGGGCGCGACGCTTATCGGCAACGGCCCCGACGTGCTGACGCGGGTCACGATGGTGGCGAACGACATGCATCTCGATCCGGGTATCGGGACCTGCGGCAAGGACGGGCAATCGGTTCCGGTCGGAGTCGGACTTCCGACTATCCGGATTGACGGAATCACGGTCGGCGGAACGCGCGCCTAGTGTGGTGTCCCGCAGATAAGTTTATGGGATGTCGCTCGGTGGAATGATTCTTCGCCTTGCTCAGAATGACAGGCGCACGCACGGCTGTTGGTCATTCTGAGCGAAGGCTGCCGAAGCGAAGAATCTCATGCCACGGGCGTCCCGCTGTAAAATTATTGATAAGACGCCACAGTAGCGGGGAAGCGAGGATTGGCGATGGCTGAGATGGATTTGGCGCTTGCCCAATGGGCGCTCGACGAGGCGAAGCGATGCGGCGCGACGGCGGCCGAAGTGCTGATGGTCGGCGCGGAGTCGCTCTCCGCGCGGGTCAGGCTTGGCGAAACCGAGAAGCTCAAGAGTTCGCGCGAGCGGCGGCTTGGGCTTCGCGCCTTCGTCGAGCATCGCTCGGCAACCTCCTCGACCGCGGAGATTGAACGCGACTCGCTCGCCGCGTTTATCGCCGAGACCGTGAAGCTGGCGCGGCTTACCGCACCCGATCCGTGGTCGGGACTTCCCGACCCCGCGCTCCATCCTTCGCGGCTTCCCGACCTCGGGCTCGCCGACGACGAGCACGGGATAATCGGAGCCCAAAAGGCGCTCGAACTTGCCCGCGCGTCCGAGTACGCGGCGCTCAAGAGCGACAACCGGATAAAGAATTCCGAGGGCGCGGAATTCGATTCCGGGCGCTATCACGTGATGTTCGCGAACAGCCAGGGATTCGCCGGCGAATACTCCGGCACCTCGTACAGCTTGAGCGCGATGCCGATTGCTCAGGACGACAGCGGGATGCAGGTCGGCTACTGGTACACGGCGAACCGGATGTTCGACAGGCTGGAGCCCGCCGAGTCAATCGGCGCGACCGCCGCAAAGCGCGCGCTTCGCCGCCTGGGCGCGCGGAAAGTCGAGACCACGCGCGCGCCCGTCATCTTCGACCCAGACATGGCCGCCGGGCTGATACGCTCGCTTGCGGGCGCGGCCTCGGGAACCTCGCTTTACAAGAGCGCGTCGTTCCTGGTCGGCCGCCTCGGCCACCGGGTCGCTTCGACGAACGTGACAATCGTTGACGACGGCACGATGCCCTCGGGACTCGGCTCGAAGCCGTTCGACGGCGAGGGTCTGGCCACGAATCGCAAGAACCTGGTCGAAAACGGGGTGCTCAAGACCTACCTGCTCGACAGCTACTCGGCGCGCCGCCTCGGCCTTGCGCCCACCGGCAACGCCTCGCGCTCGGTCGGCGCGCCGCCGGGCGTAAGCCCGACCAATCTCTACCTCGAACCCGGCCCGTACACGCCCGAGCGGATAATCGGTTCGGTCAAGCGCGGGCTGTACGTGACGGAGATGATCGGCTTCGGCGTGAACGCGGTGACGGGCGATTACTCGCGCGGCGCGTCGGGGATGTGGATCGAGGACGGCGAGCTTGCCTATCCGGTGCAGGAGATCACGATTGCGGGGAATCTCAAGGATATGTTCATGTCGATCGAGATGATAGGGAACGATCTCGTGTGGCGCTCCTCGGTGGTCTCCCCAACCGTCAAGATTGCGGAGATGACCATCGCCGGCGCATAAGCGCGGGGCGGCGCTCACGCCACTGGCGATCCCGACCTCGTCAATCGTGTTCGGCGTTAGCGGCTGCGGCTTTGGAATTTGCGCTGAAGCCATTCAAGCGCGGCTTGCTGGTCGTCGATAGCCGCACGGCGAATCTGCTTAAGCAACTCGATCCGCGAAAGCCTGGGAAACGGCACGTTGCGCAGTCCGTCGTTGCAATTGGTGCATTCCGCTCTGAGGTTCTCGGCGGCGTCGCGGTTCGTGGACCTTTCGGTGATGTAACCCACGGTAAGACGAACAGCCTTGTCGGGGCGGAATGGATCGGGATCGCCGGTCACGGCCCCGCACACCTGGCAGGTGAGTCGGTCGCGTCGGAGTATGCGCTCGCAAACTTCCTCTGAGACCGCATCTTCGGGCCGGGGACGGAGAAAACGTCTGGAGTTCATGCGCGCACTGTATTACGGCTCGGGCCGTCAACGAAAGCGTCGCCAAGCCGCGACCTTCAGCCGAGCTTTGGGTTGGTCTTCGGGCGACGCCCGAAGCGCTAGAAATTCTCCCGAATGATCTTCGACAGTTGTTTCAGTGCCTCGGGCGAGAAACGAATAGACTGGCTTACTTTGCCCGGGATTTTCCGGCTTTCGGAGCCGTAGGTGTCGATCTGGAGCATCCGGACTCCGTCGGACTCGACGACCGAATATGTACACTCGGTGTCAGTATGCCGAGTGTCCTTTTCGAGAACTCGCGGCTTCAACTCCCGCACTATCGCCACTGACTAATCACCCCCTTTGCGCTTCGCGTTCGACACGCTCCTTGTCGCACGACGAAATCGTTGGCGCCCAACAATAGGGACAGCCTTTGCCGTTGGAGAGCGGCGTCAGCCATTCCTCGCACTGGAAGCACCACCGTTTTTCTGCGTTCCGTCTCTGGTTGCGACCGTCCGCGGCGAGTCTGGCTGGCCGCGCCGAAGTCGGACGCATACGATCAGCCCTTGCGGAAGAACGAGCGGACCAGGCGGACCAGGTAGCGCCAGAAGTTGAGCAAGATTCCCTGGCGCGCGACCTTGCCAACCGCGTGCGCCTTCAGTTCCGCCTCCGCCGCGGCGAAGAACTGCCCGAGCATCATCTTGGCCGCGCTGTCGATCATCCGCTGCCCGACCTGCATCAGCGGCCCGCCGATCTGCACGTCGCCCGCGTAGCGCACGACCGTCTCATTGGAGTTCCTGGCTTCGAGATCGAGCGTGCCCGAGCCGCGCACGAAGCCCTGCTTGCCCTTGCCGTCAACGATTAACTTGTAATGCTCGGGCGGGCGCTTGTCCTCAAGCTTGAGCTTGCCCGAGTAAACGCCCTTCACCGAGGCGATTCCGACGTTGATCGTGCCGGCGTATTCGTCGGGGCCGAGCACTTCGAGCTTTTCGCATCCCGGGATCAGCCTTGAGAGGCGCTCGGGATCGTTGAACAAGCCCCAAACCTGTTCGCGCGGGGCGGAAAGAACCTGTTCGCCTGCGATTTTCATCGTGGACGCAACTTGTAGCCTCTTCGGATCCGAGCGCTTGTCAGCTCTTCGCTCGCGCCAGTGCCTGTTCGAGCGCGCGGCGCGTATAGACGCGCGCAAGCTCGGAGCGGAACTCGCTCGACGCGTGGATGTCCGATAGCGCGTCGGCACCGTCGGTGACGTGCGCCGCGGCCTGCGCGATCGCGTCGCGCCCCTTGCCCGCGAGTGCGGATTCCACGGCCTTGGCGCGAAACGCCTTCGCGCAAAGCCCCGTGACTCCCACTCTAACGCTCTGGAAATTCCCCTTCCCGTCGAGCGTGACGAGCGCGGCAATCCCGACCAGCGCAAATCCTGATGCGGGCTGGCGATGCTTCAAGTAGGCGTAGCCGGCGGCCGGCGCAGGCGGGGTGAACCTTACGGCGGTAACGATTTCGCCCGGCTGGGCCGCGGTCGTCATCAGGTCGATAAAGAAGTCGTCCGCCTTGACCGTGCGCGCGCCGGATTCGCTTTCGAGGCTCACTTCGCCGTCGAGCGCGAGGACCGCGGCGGGATAGTCGGCGGCGGGATCGGCGTGGGCGAGACTTCCGCCAAGCGTGCCGCGGTTTCGCACCTGGACATCGCCGATTAGCGCGGCGCATTCGGCGAGCAGGCCCAGTTTGCGGCGCACCAGGTCGGAGGTTTCGACCTGGGCGTGAGTGGTGGCGGCGCCAATCACGATTTTTCCGCCTTCCTCGCGGATTCCGGAAAGTTCGCGCACCGAGCCGATATCTATGAGATGGGCGGGCGTCGCCAGCCGCATCTTCATCATCGGGACCAGGCTATGGCCGCCGGCGAGCAGCTTGGCGTCGTCGCCGAACTGCCGCAGCATCGAGAGCGCCTCCTTGACGGAGCCGGCGCGATGGTATTCGAACGGAGCTGGGAACATGGGTCCTAAGCCTTCTTCGCGTTGCGGAGCGCGTTCCAGATTTTTTCGGGCTTGAGCGGCATGTCGAGATGCCGGATCCCGAACGGTTTCAGCGCGTCGAGCACCGCGTTGACGGCGCACGGCGTCGAGCCGATCGTGCCCGCCTCGCCGACGCCCTTTACGCCGAGCATGTTGACCGGCGAGGGCGTGATGGTGTTGGCGCAATCGAAATGCGGCAGCATGTCGGCCTTGGGCACCGCGTAATCCATCAGGCTCGCCGTGACGAGCTGCCCGTTTTCGTCGTAAACGACCTCTTCATAAAGCGCCTGGGCGATTCCCTGCGCGATACCGCCGTGGACCTGCCCGTCCACCAGCAGCGGGCTGATGATCTTGCCGCAATCGTCAACCGCGACGTACTTGAGGAACTTGACGACGCCGGTTTCAGGATCGACCTCGACCACCGCGACGTGCGTGCCGAACGGAAACGTGCACGCCGACGGCTCATAGAAGGTTTTCTCCTCGAGGCCGGGCTCGACGCCGGGAATCGGCATCTTGTAGCCGTAGGCCGCGTCAACCACCTGCTGGAGCGGGATCGAGCGCGACGGGTCGCTCGCCATCGCGATCGTGCGCTCGGTGAAGATGAGCTGGTCGGGCGGCACTTCCATCATGGTGGAAGCGATCTTCTTCATCTTGTCCTGGAGCTTCTGCACCGTGAGCATCAGCGCCGGTCCGCCGACCGTGGTGCCGCGGCTTCCGAACGTGCCGATCCCGTATTGCACCTGCGCGGTATCGCCGTGAACCACGACCACGTCGTCGATGTCGATTCCGAAAGCATCGGCGACGAGCTGGGCGAAAGTGGTTTCCTGTCCCTGTCCGTGCGGCGAGATGCCGGTCAGCACCGTCACCTTGGAATCGGGCTCGATTCTGACCGTGGCGCTTTCCCATCCGCCGCCCTTGAGCTTGGGCGGGAGCAGCGCGGACGGGCCGATACCGCAGATCTCGACGTAAGAAGAGATACCGATTCCGATAAGCCGGCCCTGCTTGCGCGCGGCTTCCTGCTCGGCGCGCATCTTCTTGTACTCAACCATCGCGAGCGCCTTGTCGAGCGCAAGGTTGTAATCGCCCGAGTCGTAAACCAGGCCGCCGGCGGTCGGCGCGGGGAACGCCTCCTTGGGGATGAAGTTCTTGCGCCGGACATCGGCCGGGTCGAGTCCGAACTCGCTTGCGACCATGTCCATCACGCGCTCGGCGATATACGCGGCCTCGGGACGGCCCGCGCCGCGGTAGGCGTCGGTGGACATCTTATTCGTGAAAGCGAACTTCTGTTCGAAGGCGAGCGCGGGGATTTTGTAGCATCCGGTCATCATCAGGCCCGAGAATCCCGGGATCGCGGGGGTGAGCAGATGCAGGTAGGCGCCCATGTCGCAGACGAAGCTCGCCTTGACGCCCAGGACTTCGCCGTCCTTTTTGGCCGCGACTTCAAGGTAGGTGATCTGATCGCGGCCGTGGGTCGTCGCGGCGAGATTCTCGCGCCGGCGCTCGATCCATTTGACGGGCCGGTTGAGCGTCATCGCGAGATACGCGACCAGCGCCTCTTCGGGATAGACGTTGAGCTTGCATCCGAAGCCGCCGCCCACTTCGGGCGCGATCACGCGGATATGGTTCTCGCCGAGCTTAAGCATCTCGGCCAGTTGCGAGCGCAGAAGATGCGGGATCTGCGTGGACGACCATAGCGTCAGTTGCTTGAGCCCCGGATGCCACTGCGCAACAACGCCGCGCGGCTCCATCGGCGCGGGCGCAAGCCGCTGGTTGACGAGGCGGAACTTGATCACCTTGTCCGCCTTGCGCATCGCCTCGTCCACCTGCGGATTCGGCACCTCGCTGCGCATGCAGAGGTTGGTGCCGAACTCCTCGTGGATAACCGGCGCGTCCTTGTCAAAAGCCTTCTCGGGATCGACCACCGCGTCGAGCGGGTCGTAATCAACATCGAGCAGGTCGAGCGCGTCCTGCGCCTTGTAGGGATTGGAGGCGACGACGACCGCGACCGGCTCGCCCACGAAGCGGACTTTGCCAAGGGCGAGCACGGGATGGAACGGAACCCGTTCGGCGGGCGCGACGCACGGCACGCTGCCGATTTTGCCGCGCAGGTCCTCGCCCGTCAGCACCGCGACGACGCCGTCGGCGGCGCGCGCTTTGCCCACGTCGATCGAGATTATCTTCGCGTGCGGGTACGGGCTTCGCAGGATCATCGCCGACACCATCCCGACGAGCTTCACGTCGTCGACATAGGTGCCGGTGCCGGAGACAAGCCGCGGGTCCTCGCGGCGCTTTATTCGTTCACCGACGAACTTCGGAATGACTGGCATGATTGGCGTCCCTCCTGGGACGGGGTGGTCAGGCGCCCTTGGCCGCGCGCATCTTGTTGGCCGCGTAACGCACCGCGTTGACGATATGCTGATACCCGGTGCATCGGCACAGATTCCCCTCGAGTGCGGCGCGGATTTCCGCCTCGCTCGGGTCGGGGTTACGGCTGAGCAGGTCGGTCGCCATCATTATCATCCCTGGCGTGCAGTATCCGCACTGGAGTCCGTGCTCTTCCCAGAACCCCTCCTGTACCGGATGGAACTTGCCGTCTCTGGCAAGACCCTCGACCGTGGTGATTTCCGCTCCCTCGGCCTGGACCGCGAGCGTCGTGCATGATTTGACCGCGCGGCCGTTCATCAGGACCGTGCAGGCGCCGCATAGCGAGGTTTCGCATCCGACGTGCGTGCCGGTCAGTCCAGCGACCTCGCGCAGGTAATGAACCAGGAGCGTGCGGGGCTCGATATCGTCCTCGCGCCGCTGTCCGTTGACAGTAAGGCTTACGCGCATCGTCTCTCTCCGCAGTCGAAAACCTGTGAAGGTAACTAGCAAATCACCGCCGCAACGGCTAACCCCGATCGATACTTGAGCGCGCTGGTCAGGGAAGTTCAGGCGTCCCTGCAATTGCGCCACAGGCACGGCGACGGCGCGTGCCGGCACTTGTCAGCGCGCGCTCTCCGGATACCTGACCGGCGCGCCGTCACGAGCCTTGCCGAGCCCCGGTTCGTGGTTACCTTTCCTACGAGGTTTGATGGCTGATGGACCCAAATCGGCTTACTGAAAAGCTGCAGGAGGCGCTCGGACGCGCCCAGAACAAGGCGCTCAGCGCCGGAAACCAGGCGGTTGACGTCGAGCATGTGGTTGCCGCGATGCTCGAAGACGACGCGGGGATAGCCGCGTCGGTGCTCAAGCTCGCGGGCGTCGACGTCGCTTCCGTGCGGCGTAAATTCGACGACGAACTCAAGAAGATTCCGCAGGTGAGCGGACCGGGCGCAAGCTCGGGTCAGATTTACATGACCCAGCGGCTTGGCCGCGTGCTCGCCCGCGCTGAAGATGAAGCGAAAAAGCTCAGCGACGAATACGTCTCCGTCGAGCATGTGCTGATCGCGGTTCTGGATGAAACCGGAGCCGCTTCTAAAATCCTGCGCGAGTCCGGGCTCACGCATGACAAGCTGATGGACGCGCTCAAGAAGGTGCGCGGAAGCCAGCGAATCACTTCGCCAAATCCCGAGGCCACCTACCAGGCGCTGGAACGCTACGGGCGCGATCTGACCAAGCTTGCCGCGCAGGGCAAGGTCGATCCCGTGATCGGGCGCGACGAGGAAATCCGCCGCGTGATCCAAGTGCTGTCGCGCCGGACCAAGAACAACCCGGTTTTGATCGGCGAGCCGGGCGTTGGCAAGACCGCGATCGTCGAGGGCCTCGCGCAGCGAATCGTGCGCGGCGACGTGCCCGAAGGATTGAAGGACAGGCGTATCGTTGCCCTCGATATGGGCGCGCTGGTCGCGGGCGCGAAGTTTCGAGGCGAGTTCGAAGAGCGCCTGAAGGCGGTGCTCAAGGAAGTCCAGGAAGCCTCGGGCGAGATAATCCTGTTTATCGACGAGTTGCATACGGTCGTCGGCGCCGGCAGGGCCGAGGGTTCGATGGATGCGTCGAACCTGCTCAAGCCGATGCTGGCGCGCGGCGAATTGCATTGTATCGGCGCGACCACGCTCGATGAGTACCGCAAATATATCGAGAAGGACGCGGCGCTCGAACGGCGCTTCCAGCCCGTGATGGTTGACGAGCCGAGTGTCGAGGACACCATCTCGATCCTGCGCGGACTCAAGGAGCGCTACGAAGTGCACCACGGGATTCGGATCAAGGATTCCGCGCTGGTGACGGCCGCGATGCTCGCGAAGCGCTATATCACCGACCGCTTCCTGCCCGACAAGGCGATTGACCTGGTGGACGAGGCGGCGGCTAAGCTGCGCACGGAAAAGGAATCGATGCCGGTGGAACTCGACGAGATCAACCGGCGCGTGATGCAGCTTGAAATCGAGCGCGAGGCGCTCAAACGCGAGACCGACCCGGCCTCGCGCGAGCGCCTGGAGAAGCTCGAGAAGGAACTCAAGGACGCGATTGAAAGCCGCGATCGGCTGAAGGCGCAGTGGGAGGCCGAAAAGGGCGCGCTCGAACGCCTCTCGGCACTCAAAAGCCAGATCGAGGAGACCAGGGTTCAGATCGAAAAGGCCAAGCGCGAGTACGACCTGAACAAGGTTGCCGAGCTTCAGTACGGCAAACTCGCGGAGCTCGAAAAGCAGCTTGCCGCCGAGGAAAAGAAGGTCCAGGAAAAGTCGGGCGGCGCCGAGCGGCTTATCAAGGAAGAGGTTGACGAGGACGACATCGCCGAAGTCGTCGCGCGATGGACCGGGATCCCGGTCTCGCGCCTGATGGAAGGCGAGGTGCAGAAGCTCGCGCACCTCGAGGAGCATCTGCACAAGCGCGTGATCGGACAGGACGAGGCCGTCTCGGCGGTCGCCGACGCGGTGATTCGCGCGCGCGCCGGGCTCAAGGATCCCAACCGCCCGATCGGCTCGTTTATCTTTCTCGGCCCGACCGGGGTCGGCAAAACCGAGCTTGCGCGAGCGCTCGCCGAGTTTCTGTTCGACGACGAGGGCGCGATGGTGCGGATCGACATGTCGGAATACATGGAGAAGCACACCGTCTCGCGCCTGGTCGGTGCGCCTCCGGGCTATGTCGGCTACGAGGAGGGCGGCCAGTTGACCGAAGCGGTTCGGCGGCGTCCGTACTCGGTAATCCTTTTCGATGAAATCGAAAAGGCGCATCAAGACGTGTTCAATATCCTGCTCCAGTTACTCGATGACGGGCGGCTGACCGACGGCCAGGGCCGCACGGTGGATTTCAGGAACACGGTCGTGATCATGACCTCGAATATCGCAAGCCAGCTAATCCTCGGATTCAAGGGGCAGGATTACGAAAAGATGAAGGCGCAATGCCTCGAAGTGCTGAGGCAGAGCTTCCGTCCCGAGTTTCTGAACCGGATCGACGAGATCGTCGTATTCCATCCGCTGACCCGCGGCGAACTCGAGCAAATCGTCGACATCCAGGTCGCGCGGCTGAGCCGCCGGCTCGAAGAGCGCAAGATCGAACTGAAACTGACCGACAAGGCGCGCCAGTACTTCGCCGAGCATGGCTACGATCCGTCCTACGGCGCGCGTCCTCTGCGCAGACTGATCCAGCGCGAACTGGAGACCGCGCTTGGACGCAAGATCCTGGCGGGCGAGGTGCGCGACGGCTCGCGGGTCGAGGTTGACGCGGGAGCGCGCGGGCTCGACTTCAAATCGCGTCCGCTCGCCAAGGCCGCCTGAGCGCGAACGTCCGTAAATACCGCGGGGAAGCCGGAATTCTCGGCTTCCCCGCTTTGATTTCGGTTGCAAGCGTCGGCGAAAAGACTAAACTACCATGAGCATTGCGAATGTTCCGCTGAATCCGCTATTAGGTTACATCGTCTCGGGACGAGAACCGGACGTGGCCGGGCGTTCGCGAACGCCAAAATCAGGGCTTCGAGGACCAAGATGCTGAAATGGGATTCGTCCTTCCTACGGGGAGCTTGTTGCGCGCGCACGAGAAGCGCCTTCATCGGACTTGCCGCGGGCAGCATGTTTGCTCTGCTCGCGATTGCGGCCGGCCCGATCGCTTCTGCTCGTGCGGCTGACGCCAAGCCAGCGCTGACCGTGACGATGACGGATACGGCGCCCTTTTACCATCCCGCCAAGGCGACCATCAAAGTTGGCCAGACGGTTGAATGGGTAAACAAGGGGACGACCGTTCACGATGTTTCGACCGAGGTTAACAACGCACGCAACCCGAAGGACGTTGAGCTTCCCAAGGGGGCCAAGCCTTTCGACTCCGGTTTTATTCCCCCCGGCGGCAAGTTCAGCTATACCTTCACGGTGCCCGGCCAGTACAAGTACTTCTGCGTGCCGCATGAAGACGCCGGGATGGTGGGTTATTTGACCGTACAGAAATGACTTTCGGAGTCGGGAAATTGGCTAAACGCTTTCGCCTGCCCGTTCGATACCTGTTCGCTGGAGCCTTGGCGGCTTTCGCTTTCGCGACCGCGACGCCTGCGGCATGGTCCTTCCCTTGGAGTATCGACATGTACCGCGGACCCGCAATACAGCCGCTTGAGGTCGCTCCGCGCGTGATGCCGACGGGCACGATGCCGGTGAAGGGCGGCCTTCCGCCAATGTCGCGCGAGGAGATGACCATCAAGCTGAAGAATCCGCTTCAGCCGACCGCTCCCAACCTCAAGCACGGCAAATTCCTGTTCATGACCGATTGCGCGCCGTGTCATGGAGACAACGGCAGGGGCACGGGTCCCGTGGCGCATCTGCTCAGGACCAAGCCTGCGGATCTGGTGATGGGTCTCAGCAAGGCCCTGCCCGACGGGTATATCTACGGCACTATTCGCGACGGCGGAATCGCGATGCCCTCTTACGACGATATCATGTCGTCGCATGAGCGATGGCAGGTGGTGTTGTTCGTGCGCCATCTCCAGCAGCAGGCGGCCCAGAAGACGGCAAGCAAGTAAGCTGAGCTGAGTGAATTTGCGTCGGGTCCGGCGGAATGGGCCCGACGTTTTTTTTTTGGGCGAACAACATCGTTTTTTTTCGCCAAACAAGCTTGCGGGTCTTTACCGGCCGCCGAATCTACGTTTAACTTAGCGGCTCCGGTTTTCATTGCGAAGCAGGAGTGCGACTGAACCGAAGGTCAGGCGCTGTAGTGTGAACTCCGATGCGGCTGAAACGACTGACTGCGGCTCTGGTGGTTGCGATAGTGGCCGTTGCGCCCTCTTGTGCGAGAGCTGCCGCAGGGCTCGACGCGGAACAACTGGTCCGGCTCGCGCTCACTGTGAATCCGCGGGTGCGTGCCGCGCGCGATCGCTATCTTGCGGCTGGTCACTCGATCAAGCAGGCCTACGCGCCCAACGACCCGATCTTTTCATTTTTCAACGGCGACAGTCCGACCAACGGCCTGACCAGCCCTTCGTGGCAGGGCTACCAGCTGAGCGAATCGTTCCAGTTTCCGGGCAAAGCGATGCTGCAGACCGACGTTGCGCGTCGCAACGCCGAGGTCGCGCGGCTTGCCTATCTCGCCACGGTTCGAGACGTTCGGGCCGAGGTGGAAGCGGCGTATTACCAAATTCTGCTCGACGCGGCTCTTGTCCAGGTCAGCGCTGAGAACGTCGCGAACCTGCAGCGCGTGCTCAAGGTTACGCAGGTCGCTTACGCGGCGAATCAGGTTACGCAGGCCGACTTCATAAACGCGGAGTTCGATCTTGCCGCAGCGCGACAGGTCGAACGCGAAAATCGCGTGGCCGAGGCCAACGACGAAACCGCGTTGAATCAGTTACTCGACAGGCCGCCGGGCACTCCGCTCGAACTGGATCGCACGCTTCATCTCGAGCCTCTGACGGTCCGGGTGGATACGCTGGTGTCGGAGGCGGCCGCGGTTCGCCAGGAAATCCTCGAAGCCGCGCTGACCGCGCGCAATTCGAAGACCGCGCTGCGGCTTGCGCGGATGGAATATCTGCCCGACTTCACTGCCAGTTACATCTTCACGCATTACATTCTACCGAGCGACGCGCCCTCTCCGAACCTGACCCAGACCCACGGGTTCATGATCGGGTTCAACCTGCCCTTGTTCTACTGGCTCAGGCAAAACGAGGACGTGAAACAGGCGGCGTACTCGCTCGCCGCGGCGCGTGCGGATCTGCGTTCCGTGCGCACTCGGACCGCAGCGCTGGTAACCTCGCTGTACCGCACCACCCAGTTCGCATACAAGACCGCCGGGCTGTACCAGGAGTCGTTGGTGCCGCTTTCGAGGCAGGATATCGAGGTGTCACTGATCGCCTATCAATCGGGCAAGGTGGATTACCTCGCGCTGGCGGGTGCGCTCAGGCGTGGGTACAATGCCAACATAAGATATCTTCAGGCGGCCAACCGCTTTCTGGCTGGCCGAGTAGCCCTCGAACAGGCGATCGGAGCGCCTTTGCCAAAGTGATGCGAGCACGACTGATCGCATTGACGATAGCGGCATTTGTGGCGATGGGCGCGGGCGGATGCCAGGGCCAATCGGCCGCCGCGCCAGCTCCGACGCGACAGCTCGCTACGCGGCTCATCAAACGGCCGGGTCGTCCGCCGCTGCTTACGATCAAGCCATCGCAGGTTCCTGGGATGTCTTTCACCGGGGTGCAAAAAATCGCACTTCCGGACGTGCTCGAGGCCAACGGCGTGGTCACCTTCGACACCCGCAGGGTCGCGAAGATCGTCGCGCGCGTTTCTGGACGCATCGAGGCGTCCCCGATCGCGGTCTGGGACCAGGTGCGCAAGGGCGAGAAGATAGTCCAGCTATACAGCCCCGACTTCATGACCGCCGAGGCGGAATATCTGCAGTCGCTCAGCACCGCGAGTCTCAGCAAGGCGCCGCAGATGGCGGGGACGGGCAATCTAGCCAAGGCGATGGTGCAGGCGGCGAGAACCAAGCTCGAATTGCTCGGGATGGACGACGCGGACATCATGAAGCTGCAGACGCCGCAGCCGAGGGTCTGGATCCGCTCGCCAATCAGCGGCACCGTCATCAAAAACAAGGCCGTCATCGGTTCGCAGGTCAATCCCGGCGATGTGCTCTTCGTCGTCGGTACGCTCAACGAGGTCTGGGTTACCGCGCAGGTGTACGAGGATGACCTTGCGCGAGTGCATGAAGGACAGGAACTTCAAGCCGTAACGACCGCGTTTCCCAACCAGGTCTTTCGCGGGATAATCACCCGCATCAGCCCGGACATCGATCCGAAAACGCACACCGCCGCGGTTCGATGCGACGTGCAGAACCGGGGCCTCCAGTTGAAACCCGGGATGCTCGCGCGGGTGCGGATACTGACGAAAGCGGGTTACGCGCTGGTGGTTCCCCAAGGCGCGCTCGTCTTCGATACCGACGCGTATTACGCCTTCGTCGAAGTCGGCGAAAACGCCGTCGAGCGGCGCAAGGTTGATATCGGCCCGTGGAGCGAGCAGGGTTACACAAGGGTGGTTTCCGGGTTGAAGCCGGGGGAGCGCGTGGTTATCGGCCAGACGCTGCAGGTGAACGCCCTGTGGCATCGAGCGGTTGAAGCTGGCTCGTAGTGACGCGGTAATGGTCGGGCGATGATTAAGGCCTTGATGGGGCTCGCGCTTCGCGAGCGCCTAATCGTCATCGGGGTGGCGCTGGTTCTGCTTGGTGCGGGCCTGTATTCGTTCTCGCAACTCGACATCGAGGCGTATCCCGATCCGATTCAGCCGATGGTCGAGGTGCTGACGCTGCCGACCGGGCTCAGCGCCGAAGAGGTGGAGAAGATGGTCACCGTGCCGCTGGAGTACGGGCTGGCTTCTTCGCGCAACCTCGTTCGAATGGACTCGATTTCGTTGTTCGGGCTCTCGGACATCCGATGTTACTTCACCTGGGACAGCAACTACTATTGGGATCGCGTCGAGATAATCAACCGGCTCGGCTTCGTTACCCTGCCGCAGGGGATCACGCCCGGCATCTCGCCGGAGAACCCAATCGGCGAAATCTATCGCTACCAGGTCGAGAGCCCCGATCACAACCTGCTCGGGGAAAAGACGATCGACGACTGGGTCGTCGCCACACAGTTGACCACCGTCCCGGGTGTAATCGGAGTGAGCACTTTCGGCGGACTCACGAAGCAATACCACGTTGACGTCGATCCGCAGAAGCTCACCTACTACAAGATTCCGCTGTCGGCGCTGGTGAGCGCGATTCAGAATTCGAACATGGACGCGGGCGGCAACTACCTGAATCTTGGCGAGCAGGCGTTCGACGTTCGCGGGCTGGGGTTCATCCGCTCGCTCGCCGACATCCGCGACATCGTGCTCGGCGTCCACGAGGCCACGCCCATCACCGTGGACAACGTGGCCAACGTGAGTATCGGTTACGCGCCGCGCCTGGGGATCGTCGGGATGAACGATCACGACGAGGTCGTGACCGGGATCGTGCTGATGCGCAAGTACGGCAACACGCTCGAGACGCTCAAGGGCGTTGAGAAGAAGGTTGCGTGGCTCAACAGCTCGGGTGTGATGCCCAAGGGTTACAAAGTCGTGCCGTACTATGACCGCACGGGGCTGGTCAGAACCACGCTGCGCACGGTGTTCGAAAACCTGAGCATCGGAATGGTGCTGGTTTTTCTGATCCTGGTCTTTTTCCTGGGAAGCCTGCGGGCGGGTCTTATCGCCTCGGTGAACATCCCGCTCGCCCTGTGCGGCGCGTTTTTGCTCATGTGGCTGGGAAACACTCCGGCCAACCTCATCTCCCTGGGCGCAATCGACTTCGGCATCATCATCGATTCAACCGTCATCGTGATGGAGAACATCCACCGCCACATAACCGCGGGGCAGGAGACCGGACGCGAGGCGACACGCGCGCGGATTCTGCGGGCGTCGGAGGAAGTAGGCGGTCCGATGTTCTTCTCCACAGTGATCTTCGTCATCGCGTTTCTGCCTCTGTTCACGATGCGGGGCGTGGAGGGCGCGATTTTCTCGCCCATGTCGCACACCTACGCCTACGCGCTGGGCACGGCGATCATTCTTGCGGCCACGCTTTCCCCGGTGCTGGCCTCGTTCGCGTTCGCCCATGGCGTCAGGCGCAAGCCGGAGCGCGTGTGGGCGATGATCAGCGCCTTTTATCACGCGGTCTTTGAGCGAATCCTCAGATGGCCAAAGATCACGCTGGCGATAATCGTGGGCTTCGCGCTGTTCGTCTTCTCGCTTTATCCGAAGCTCGGGGGCGAGTTCCTGCCCAAGCTCGAAGAAGGAAATATCTGGGCGCACGCGATCATGCCTTCGACGATGTCGCTTGATCAGGGCGCCAAGATAGTCAACCAGATTCGCCGCGTGTTCATGTCGTTCCCCGAGGTTACGACGGTCGTCTCCCAGTTGGGGCGGCCCGACGATGGCACCGAAACCACGGGCTTTTTCAATTGCGAACTGTACGTTGATCTCAAACCGCAGTCCCAGTGGCCGGCGGGATTGACCAAAGCCGAGCTCGTGGGCGAAATGGACGCGAGGCTCAAAAGGGAGTTTCCCGGGGTCAGTTTCTCCTACTCGCAGAACATCGAGGACAACATCAACGAGGCGCTCTCGGGGGTCAAGGCGGGCGCCAACGCGATCAAGGTCTTCGGCCGCGACATCGATACCGATCAGGCCGTCGCGCAGCACGTCGCCGCGGTGTTGAAGAAGGTGCCGGGCATCGTTGACGTCTTTGCCTACCAGTCGCTGAATCAACCCAATGTGCTGATTCGGCCCGATCGCACCAAGTGCGCCCGCTATGGGATCAACGTTGGCGACGTCACGACCGTGGTGCAGGCGGCAATAGGCGGCGACGCGGTCACCCAGGTTCTCCAGAGCGATCGCCGGTTCAATCTGGTGGTGCGGTGGAAGAAGCGCTACCGTACCAGCCTCGACGGAATACGCAATATCCGGGTCACGGCGCCCGACGGAAGCGAGATTCCGCTTGGCCAACTCGCCGACATCCGTCTCAGGGAAGGGGCTTCCTTCATCTATCGCGAGAGCCTCGAGCGGTACGTGCCTCTGACGTTCATGGTGCGCGGACGCGATCTTGAAGACGCGGTGCGTGACGCCAGGGCGCGCGTGGCGCGGGAAGTGACGCTGCCGCGCGGCGTTTACCTCGAATGGGTCGGCGAATACGGCGAACTCAAGCAAGCCAACCGGCGGCTGATGGTGATCGTGCCGGTCGCGCTGCTCCTGATCGCGGGCGTGCTGTACGGCGCGACCACTTCTCTCATCGACACATTCATCATCATGGCGCAGATACCGGTGGCATGCATGGGCGGAATTCTCGGGCTTTATCTGACCGGGACGCCGTTCAGCGTTTCCGCCGCCGTGGGCTTCATTTCCATCTTCGGCATTGCCACGATGGACGGCATCCTGCTCAGCTTCTACATCCGCCAGCTCTGGGAGGAGGGCCATCCGTTCACCGAGTCGATCATCCTGGGGTCGGATCGGCGCTTCAAGGCGATCATGATGACGGCGCTGGTTGATTGCCTCGGGCTGTTGCCGGCGGCGGTTTCAACCAAGATTGGCGCGCAGACCCAGCGCCCGCTGGCCATCGTGGTGATTGGCGGGGCGCTCGCGATTGCGCTGATCACCCGACTGCTTCAGCCGGTCCTGATCTACCTCTGCCACCGAAGGCTCAGGCTCGCCGATGCCGAAGGCGCGACTCCAGTGGCCACCTGAAGCTGAGACCGGCGCGCATCCGGCGCTCGAAGCTTCGGCCCCGGCCGTGGTAAACGGTTTCAGGAGGTGGTCTCCGATGGGGTTTGAAACGCTTGCCTGGGGATATGGACTTATCGAGGCGCCGCGCGTTGACGAGCGCGAGCGGCTCCATTTCAGCGACGTTCCGAACGGCGGCGTCTATCGGCGCAACCCGGACGGAAAGCTCGAGACGGTGCTCGCGAAACGCCGCGGCGTCGGCGGGATGATGTTCAATGAGGGCGGCGGAATCGTGATGACCGGACGCGGCCTGATCCTGTTCGACGAAACCACCGGCCAAAGCCGCAACCTGTTCGTCGAGTGGGAAGGCAGGCCGCTGATGGGGCTCAACGACCTGACCACCAACGACGCGGGCAGCGTTTACACCGGCTCGCTCGGCTTCAATCCGCTGAGCGACGCCGCGCCGGTTCCGGGAAGCCTGTTTCGGATCGATCCGCCGGGCCGCGCCACCAAATTGTGGGACGGAATCCTGGTCACCAACGGTCTCGGCTTAAGTCCCGACCGCAAGCTCCTCTATCACGCGGATTCTCCCACCGGCGCGGTCTGGGTGTACGACGTTATGGCCGACGGCGGCGTGAAGGATCGGCGTATCTTCGCGAAGATGCCGGAGGGTCATCCCGACGGGATGGCGGTCGACGTCGAAGGCGGCATATGGGTTGCCGCGGTGCGCGCGGGCGAGGTCGTTCATTTCGGAAATGACGGCGTTGTGCGCAAGCGTATCAAGGTGCCGGCCACGATGGTGACGAGCCTGACGTTCGGCGGACGCGATATGCGGAATCTTTACATCGTGACCGCGGACAACAGCGAAGACGCGTCGCGCAAGGGGACAATTTTCAGGACCCGCGCCGACGTTCCCGGCCTTAAGGTCCCCAAAGCGCGCTTCTGAGTGGCCTCTGCCGGGCCGACATCGGGGCCGTCCGTATTCGGCGGCGAGCAATTGCGTTCGAGCTTCGCCTAGTTGCGCGATAACAGGAAATCGCCGCGAGAGATCTCATCCCGTTTTGCCCCGTCCGCTCCCGGGCTTGCGCGTGAAGCGGATTTTGTCAGACTTTGTGCGCTTCAAGCGGAGCGGATGCGGGCGTGGCGCCTTCCTGCGACGCCGCCAGCATCGCGGCCGCCAGAACGGTCAGCACGAACGCGCCGATCCGCATCGCCCGCGCCGCCGGTTCGTCGGGCAGGCGTTCTCCGAAGACCACCATTCCGCCGACGATCGGGACTACATTGGAGAGCGCCGACGAAAGCGGCATCGCGATCATCCCGCGCAGCTCGTGGAACGAGTTCTGGAGCATCACGAGCCCGACGATATTCGCGGCGATCGCCGCATAAACGTATGGGTCGGAGGCGATTCTGAGCGCGAGCGTGGCGTGCGGGTCGGCGATAAACGCGTCGGTCATCGCCTTGGTGTAAAGCGAGGCGAGGCCGAAGGCGATTCCCGAGGCGGCAGCCTGGGTCGCGCCGCTGCCGGAAAGCCGTTTTGCAACGATAGGGCCGAGCGCGATTGCGATCCCGCCGACCGAGAAAATCGTGAGCGGGAGAGCGTCGATCGGGCCTTCGGCGGCGCCGCCCACGAGCGACATCGACAGCATCGCGATTGCGGCGACGATCGTGGCTATACCGACCCATTCGCGCGGACGCGCGCGCTCGCCCAGGAGCACGACCGAGAAGAGAACGAACAGCGCGATTCCACCCTGCATCATCACCGCGACCATCGAGACCGGCGCGCCCGAGACCGCCATGATATACAGCGCGTAGCCGAGAGCCTGCACCGCAAGACCGCCGATCCAGATCGGATCTTTCAGCCACGCGAGGACCGCGCGCGCGGTTCCGGAGCCCTGCGCGAGGGGAAGCGCGAGCGCGCGGCTCTTCATCATGAGCAAGCCGAGCGCCAGCAGCACACTGGAAGCGACCGCCAACGCAAAATCCAAAACCATAGGCGGCACCTCAGTCCAATTCGCGCATCGCTCCGCCAGCCAGCAGCTTGAAGCGCCGTCCGCCCCACTGAACGGTGTTGCCAGCCAGGCTTGCGAAATAGATTCCGGTCATTACCAGGTCCTTCGCCGGCACAATCCACAGGTCGCCCAACGAAGCCGGGAGATCGAGGACCTTGTCTATCATTATCGCGGCCATCGCGTATCTCGCCAGCAGCAGCGCCGCCATCGCGCCCAGCGAAGCCGTGCTGAAAGCGCTCGTCAGGACCAGCAGAAGCGCCCAGAACGGCCCGTGGATGATGAGCGTCGCGAGGCTTGCGGGCCGGACCGTCCGGTACGTTCGCGCCCATCGTAGCTGATGGTTCCAGAACTGCGCGAAGTTGCCTTCTTCCGGGGCGATGGTGACCAGCGAACTGGAAAGCCTTACGCCGAAGCCCTTATCCGCGACCATCCGGCCAAGATAAAAGTCGTCGGCGAGCAGATTTCCGAGCGGGCGAAAGCCGCCGATCGCGTCGAGCGCCTTTCGCTTGACAGCGACCGTTGCTCCGAGCGCATGTCGCATAGGCTCGATCGCCTCCGACAGCAGCACCATCGGGGCGAAGTCGGTGTTGACGAAGAGCGCTTCGAGCTTCGAGCCGAGCGAATCGCCCGGACGTCCGCGGTAAAGGCAGGTGACGATTCCGGTATCGTCGCGCTCGAACAGTTCGGAGGCGACGCGGCTGAGATGATCGGGCTCGACGACGATGTCGGCGTCGCTGAGCGCGAAGGCTTCGGTTGCGGGCGAGGCGCGTTCGGCCATCCGAATCAGTTTGCCGACCTTGCGATTGGAGCATCCGGGCTCTTCTCCGACAACGATTTCGAGGTTCGCGCCGGGAAAACGGGTCTTCAGCGCGAGCGGCGCTTCCAGCGCGCGATCCTCCCGGTTTGCGACGCCGAAAAGGTACTGGGCACGCGGATAGTCGAGTTTGAGATAGCTCGCAAGGTTGTCGGCAAGGGTGGGCGACAGGCCGTGAAGAGGCTTGAGCACCGCAATCGCGGGCGGGTTGGGCGGCAAAGGCCCCGGCGGGGCGTTGCGACGGCGTGCGAAGCGGAGCGCGACGGCCGTGGCGGTCACGTAATAGACTATGGCGGCGGCGACACCGACCGCCGCGATAAGCCGGAGAAATTCCATCGCGCGAGCAAGTGAGCGGCCGCCTTTGGTCAGGCGGCCGTGCTCAATCGTTGTCTGGTAGCTTGGAGAAACGTGGGCGGTTGCGCAACCCGCTCAGGCCGTGGCCTGCTGCTGGCCGCCCGCGCGCATCTGATGGCGTCGCGCGCGCATCGTGGACAGGAACTGCATTCCTTCCTTGAGCAGGCGTTTGCACTCTTCGCTCGAGGTCACCATCTTGCGCACGGACTTGAAGATGTAGCGCGGGCGGAAGTAGAAGCTTCGGTAAAATCTCTCCACCGCCCCGTAAATCTCGTCGTTCGACAGGCCCGGGTACTTGATCGAGCACTTCTGGTAGCCGGATTCGTCGAGCATCGGATCGACGGCGAGGTAGCCGTTTTTGGTTACGTACTCGAACAGCTCGGTTCCCGGATAGGGCGAGGCGAGCGAGACCTGGATTGTTTCGCAATCCATCTCACGCGCAAACCGCATCGATTCCTCGATGGTGTCCCTGGTCTCGCCGGGAAGGCCGAGGATGAAGGTGCCGTGGATCAGGATGCCGAGCTCATGGCAATCGCGGGTGAAGCGGCGCGCGCGTTCGAGGCTCACGCCCTTTTTGATGTTTTTCAGGATCTGCGCGTTGCCGCTTTCGTAGCCCACCACGAACAGGCGAAGTCCGCCTTCCTTCAGGATCTTGAGAGTTTCGAAATCGACGTTGGCGCGCGAGTTGGTGGACCAGGTGATTCCGAGCGGCTTGAGGAGCTGCGCGATCTTGCGCGCGCGCGCCGGATCGGCGGTAAAAGTATCGTCGTCGAAGAAGAGTTCCTTCATCTTGGGGAACTTCTGCTTCATCGCCGAGACTTCTTCGAGCACGTTCTCGGGACTGCGCACGCGGTAGCGATGGCCCTGGGTTACCTGCGGCCACAGACAGAAGGTGCATCGCGCCGGGCATCCGCGTCCCGTGTACATCGACACGTACGGATACTGGCAATAGGGACTGTTGTAACGGAGATAGTCGAGATTCTTCTCGTACACCTCGGTTACGAAGGGCAGCTTGTCGAGGTCCTCGTTGGTGAGCTGGGCGCGGTCGGGGTTGTGATGGACCGAGCCGTTCTTGCGGTAGCTGATCCCGTCGATCTTGTCCCACGGGAGACCCTGCGCGACTTCAACCATCGAGTAGTCGAATTCCTTGCGCCCCGCGATATCGATCGCCGGCGACTGCGCCAATACCTCGTCAGGGCGGGCAGTCGGATGTCCGCCGACGAAGGCGATTATGCAGTTGGGATTGGCGGCCTTGATCGCCTCGGCCGTGCGCGCGTCGAGGCGCAACGACGGAGTCGAGGTATGGAGCACGACGAAGTCGTAGTTCTTTGCCTCTTCAATGGTTTTTGCGACGGTATAATCATGCGGCGGCGCGTCGAGAAGCCGCGCACCCGGAATCATCCCGGCCGGATAGGCGAGCCAGGTCGGATACCAGAACGACCAGACTTCGCGGGTGGCCTGATAACGGGAGCCCGCGCCTCCGTCGAAGTCTTCGTAGGAGGGGGGATTGAGGAACATGGTTTTCATGAAATCCATAGAAAAGTCCGTTACTCCGGGCCTGTCCGATTGGTTAGTGACACTATACAAACCAGGAAATTCGAGCACAAGGTTATCTGAAATCCCCCACTCGGTCACGAAATGACAGACAGTTTCAGGCGCGAGTGCGCAAAAAGTGGCGCGATCCGCTCCATCCTACGCCGCGATTTCGGCCTTTCCCGGCTTTATGGTCGGAAGGCCAAGCGTCGCGAACGGAACCGCGCCGAGCAGACCGCCAAGCATTGTCGCGAGGAACCATAACAGCCCGAGCGCGATCGCGTCGGCGCGGCTCACGCCGGCCATCCCGAACAACATCAGGTACGTGGTCTCGCGCACGCCGAGTCCGTTGAGCGTGATCGGGAGGCTCGCAAAGACGTTGGCGACAGGGACGACGAGCATGAACAGCCCGAGCGGCATCTTCAACCCGAGTCCCAGCGCCAGCAGATATTGGCAAACCGCAAGTGAGGCCTGCAGGATGACTGATAGCCCGATAGCGGGAAGCCCCCACGACGGATTGTGCAGGTAGGGCGCGACCGCGCCGACCGCGCGACGGAGCAGCCGTGGGCCGAAATGCGCGAAGCGGGCGATTAACGGCGAGGCGAGGTAGCCCGCCAGTACTGCGGCGCCAACTCCGATGATCGGGCCGATCATGCTCGGCGGAAGCACCCCGTCGTTGAAAAAGATTGCGGTCGCGGCGGCGAACCAGAACAGCGCGACCAGGCCATAGCCGCGATCGGCGACCGTGCACGCGATCGCCTCGGGCATCCGATGGTGGCGGCGGCCAAGATAAAATGCCCGCGCCGCGTCGCCGCCGATCAGTCCCGGGACAAAAAGGTTGGTGAACATCCCGATGAAGTAATAGGCGAGAAATTCCCGGAAGCGCACCTTGAGGCCCAAAATTCCCGCCAGCAGGCGCCACCTGTAGGTCGACATCACCTGCCCGGCGACGTAAAGGCCGAAAGTGGCGGCGAAGAAGCCCAGCCGCTCGTGGGCGAGGACGTGAAGAGCGGAGCGGGCGTCGAAATGCCATATCAGGAAGACGATGATCGCAATCCCGGCTGCGGCTCTAAGCAGAAAGGAGAAGTACAGATGCGGCGGGCGCGACGGGGGCGGCGTTATCGCGCCATGGACTTCAGTTGCCGGCGAGTCGTTCATCTCGGTTCAGGACAGCGCGCTTGGTGTGCTCGGAGCCGATCACGGTGAAGGCGCCGAGCTTCGGTTTGAGGCGCGCAAGGTCGGACGCGTCTATCACCAGGACGGTCGGGGCCGGGCGCGACCATAGCCGCAGCATCTGGGCGTCGGTTTTGAGGAAATAGCGGGCGGCATCCTTCGAATGATGCGCGCCGTAGGTGAGT
Organism: Deltaproteobacteria bacterium; assembly: GCA_021817345.1. Classification (GTDB taxonomy): domain Bacteria; phylum Desulfobacterota; class Binatia; order Binatales; family Binataceae; genus DTIX01. The sequence goes on from JAKAVC010000159.1 coordinate 56,354, forward strand.
TCGGTCTCGGGGCCGAGCAGGATGACACGCCGGCGCGTGTAGAACGGGAGCGACTGCACGTAACGGCGATAACAGATAAGGGTTGCATCGGGTGCGCGGCGGGCAACCTCGCGGCTCAACCGCGCGTATGAGCGCAGCGGCTCCGCCTCCAGTCGCGCGTAGGTTCCGACCAGCAGTGCGCCGGCCAGGGTCAGAACCAGAAGCGTCAGCCCCACGCCGGCTTTTCGCGCCAGGAACGCGAAGGTCATCGCGGCCCCTCCCGCAATCGCCACTGCGCCGATTCCATAAAGCGCGGGCCGAACCGCGATCGGATACGGGCTTCGAAACATCGGAGCCAGGATTGCGACGACGATTATGCCGACTCCGGTGAGGCTTATGAGCGGACCGACTTCCTTAAGGATTCTCGAATCCGGCGCGCCGGGTCCGTCGGATAATTCCTCATCCGGCCACGCGCACGACGCGACTCCGTCGGCGATCAGGACCGCAAGCGGCGGAAACGCAGGCAGGACATAGGGGATGAGTTTCGCGCTCGCGAGCGAAAACAGGCCGATGATGGTCGCGCTCGCGGCAAGGCAATAACGCCGCGCCGGATTCGGGCTCATCCGCCGCCAGGTCAGGAACGGCACCAGCACCGACCACGGAAGCAGCCCGCCGATTATCACTGGCACGTAGTAGTAGAACGGCTCCTTGTGGCTGTAGGAGGGCACGAGCGCGCGTTTCAAGTACTCGCCGACAAAATAAAAATCGACGTAGCCGGGCTCTTTGAGACTTATCGCGACGAACCACGGCGCGACGATCGCGGCCATCAGCAGGAATCCCGCGAGCGCGTGAAACCGCCGTGTCGCGCCGCGAAGCTCTCCCTCCCACCACAGGAATACGGCCATCGACGCGACCGGCAGCGCCATCCCAACCGGTCCCTTGGTCAGGGTCGCCGCCGCCATCGCGAGATACGCAATCCAGCACCACCATCCGCCGTCGAGATAGTGCATGAACAGCGCGTAGAGCGCCGCGGTTATCAGCGCGGTAAGCAGCATGTCGGTGGTCAGCACCTGCGCCATCACGGCGAAGATCGGCGCGGTCGTCAGGATCGCCGCGGCAAGCATCGCGCGGCGCCGATCGAAGGTGCGGCGAACGAAGAAGAACGTCGCTGTCACCGTGCCCAACGCCGACACTGCGGGCACCAGCCGTGCGGCGAGTTCGTTCAGTCCGAACACCTTGAAGCAAAGCGCCGTCAGCCAATATAGAAGCGGCGGCTTCTCAATGTATGGGACGTAATTCAGATGCGGGACGATGAAGTTGCCGAGCGCAAGCATCTCGCGCCCGATCTCGGCGTAGCGCGCCTCGTCGGGTTCCCAGAGTCCGTAGCTTCCGAGGTGAAAGAAAAAAACCACGAGGCCGAGCGCGATAACCGCCCGCGCCGCGAACGCGTCTTGCGCAAGCCATCGCGAAGGCCCGCGCTCAAGCCCGGAACCTGACTTTGCCGCGGCCGATTCCGCGTTGAATACCGATCGCGAAGACACCCGTCGGCTAGTCTAACCGCACCGTGGCGGCTGTGAAACGCGCGGGCCTCGGTTAAAGCCGCTCGAAAACGCCAGGTGCGCCGTCAGTATCCCGCCGCGCCGCCACCTTTTCGAGGGTCGAATGCGCCGTGCAGGTTGCCGGGCTCGATTGTGATCGCGGCAACCGCCCCGAGATGAGGCACCACCTTGAGCTTGTAGCCCATCTCGCTTAGCGCGTCACGGGTTGAGGCCGGTATCGCGGCCTCGACGAAAATCATGTCGGGGGAAGCCTGCTCGTGGATTCGCGGAGTCGACACCGCCTGTTCCGGTTCGAGGTGAAAATCCAGGATATTGAGCGTGACCTGGAGAACGCCGGTCAGAATCGTGGGACCGCCCGAGCCGCCGGTTGTCATTACCGGACGTCCCCGCCGGACCACGATGATCGGCGTCATGCTCGAGAGCGGACGCTTGCCGGGCGCGATTTCGTTGGCTTTCGCGCCCTGCAGCCGGTACACGTTCGGCACGTTGGGCGCGACCGCGAAATCGTCCATCTCGTTGTTCAGGACGATCCCGAGCTTCGGAACCATCATCTTGGAACCGAAGATCGTGTTGATCGTCGTGGTAAGCGCGACCACGTTGCCGTCCTTGTCCACCACACAGAGATTCGAGGTGCCGTGATCGTGCGCCTCGGGAATCATCCTGGATGTGCGGTCATGATGCAGCGCGCGATTGCGCGCTTCGTCTATGTGTTTGGCCGAGAGCAGGACGTCGAGCGGCACATGGACGAAAGCCGGGTCCGCGTACAGCGCGCGGTCGATGAATCCCTGGCGCATCACCTCGGCAAGCCGCGCCAGGTACGGCGGCGAGTTGAGCCCGAGCCCCGGCAGATGGCCCGGCTCAAGCATCCCGAGCATCTCGAGCAGCACGCCGCCCGACGACGGCGGCGGCATCACGTAAACCTCGGTTCCCTGGTAGGCGCGATGGAGCGGTTCGCGCCAGAGCGCGCGGTAATCGGCGAGATCGTCGGCGGTCATGATTCCGCCGCTCTTCCTGATATACGACGCGATCTCCCGGGCTATCTCGCCATGATAGAACTTTTCGTCGGGGCGGTCGCCGAGCATTTCAAGCGTGCGCGCCAGTTCCGGTTCGCGGATGATAGTCCCCTCGGGTGGCGCGGAGCCGTCGTGCTCGAGAAAGGTTTTGGCGAATTCCGGATTGGCGGCGATATACTTTTGCGACCATTTTATTTCGCCGGCAAGAAGATGGCTCAGCGGGAAGCCGTCGCGCGCGAGCTTTATTGCGGGCGCCGCGACCTGCTGAAACTTCATCGTGCCGAACCGCTCAAGGGCCGCCGCGATTCCCGCAACCTGGCCCGGAACGCCAACCGCCAGCGGTCCGAGCAGCGCGAGCTTTTCATCGGGGCGTCCGTTTCGCAAATACATGTCGGCGCTAGCCGCCTTGGGCGCGGTCTCGCGGAAATCGAGCGCGAAGAATTTGCCCTGCCTGGCGACGTATATGAGCATAAATCCACCGCCGCCGAGTCCGCACGAGGCCGCGTTGGTGACGCCGAGCGCAAGCGCGGTCGCGCATGCGGCATCGATCGCGTTGCCGCCTTTTTTCAGGATCTCCAGCCCCGCCTGGGTCGCCTGCGCGCTCTCCGAAACGACCATCGCATGCGGCGCCTCGGCCGAAAGGGCCGGCACGCAGGCCAGCGCGACGGCGATAACGGGGACGATCAGAAGATGGACGAACAGGAACTTTCGGTTTCTCATCATGCCTCGCGTAGCGCGCGGAATTGATCGTCCGAGCTGAGGGACTATCTGCGTGTTACTAACAGCCGAGGCCGGGCAAGGAAAGCCGACGAGTTGTCAAGACGCGGCCCGAACCGCCGCGGGTTTGGATTTGGGCGCGCGGTAGTGCTTTGATTGGGGACGCTTTTGAAGCGGAGGGAATGCCCGATGGATTTCGCCGAAATCATCTACGAAAAGTCCGACCGGATCGCGACCGTCACCATGAACCGCCCGGACAAGCTAAATGCCTGGACGCCGCGGATGGGCGCCGAGATGCGAACCGCGATGCTCGATGCGGAGCGCGACGACAATGTCGGCGCGATTATCGTGACCGGTGCCGGAACGGCTTACTGTGCCGGCGCGGATATGGGCACGCTCAGCGAAATTTCCAAGGGGCGCGCCTCCGCGACGGGCCGGGAGAGCGAGGAAGAATTTCCAGCCGGCGTGCGCGACGACTACCGCACGCGCTATTCGTGGCAGCTCGCGCTCAAGAAACCGATTATCGGCGCGATAAACGGCGCATGTGTCGGGCTTGGATTCACTCATTGCCTCTACCAGGACATCCGGATCGCCTCCGAGCGCGCGCGCATGGGCCTCATCTTCGTCCAGCGCGGGCTTGCGATCGAGCACGGGTCGAGCTGGATGCTGCCGCGGATCGTCGGCCTTTCAAAGGCGGTCGAACTTGCCGTTACCGGACGGCTGGTGGACGCGAACGAGGCGCTCGAAATGGGGCTGGTCAGCCGCGTGGTCCCGCATGACAAGCTGATGGAGACGGCGCGGCAAATCGCGGGCGAAATCGCCACCAAATGCTCTCCGCTCGGCGTCTGGCAGGCGAAGAAAATGATCTACGATCACATGTTCACCGACCTTGCCACCGCGATCAAGGAAGACGACGCCTCTATGACGATAATGACGCAGTCGGAGGACTTCAAAGAGGGCGTGAAGGCGTTTCTCGAGAAGCGTCCGGCGCGCTTCAAGGGCCGATAAATCGCGCCCGTGCGGCGGAAACCCGCGCTAGGTTTCGAGTGGATGCTTGAACTTGCGGTCCGGATGGCGCACGGCGAGAACCGGGCAATGGGCCTTCTGCACCACGCGCTCGGCCACGCTGCCCATCAGGACATGGGCGAGCCCGGAGCGCCCGTGCGTGCCCATCACGATAAGATCGACGTTCTCGGCCTTGGCGGTATGGATGATTTCGAGAAAGGGCGAGCCGACCTTGAGCATGCTTCGCGCGCGCAGGCCGCTGTCGCGCAGGCGGTTGACGATTTTGTCCAGCTCGCGCTGTGCGAGCACTCTCTGCTCCTCCGCGATTCGCGACATCGCGCCCACGTCCATCATCGGTCCGAGTTCCGGGCTTACCATTACGGGCGGCAGTGGCTGGTCCACGTGCAGGACCAGTATCTCGGCGGAAAACCGCCGTGCTATTTCTTCGGCGTAGCTCAGCGCGAAGTTGGAATCTTCGGAAAAGTCCGTTGCGCAGAGGACTTTGTTGAAGGTTGGCACGAAGCGAACCATACCCCGGCCCAAATCGGGGAGCAAGCGGCCGTAAAACGCCGCTGAAACCGGGCTTGTCACCGGGATTTCCGCAATGCTCATGGCGAACTAAAATCAAGCGCGAGGTCTGGATGCCGAAATGCGCAGACGAGCCGGTATTACGCTGGGAGACTTCGAGAAAGCCCTGGATGAGTTCTTCGACGAGATGCTGATCTCGCGATGGCGCCGGGCGGCCGAGGAGCCAGGAGAGTTCGAACGTTCACGGGTCATCGAGCAGCCCGGGCAATATCAGGTCTGCGTCGAGATGCCGGGCGCCGACCCCGAGCGTATCGAGGTGAAAGTCGTCGGACAGCGGCTCAGCGTGCGCGTGCCGTCCGACGAAGGATATCTCGAGAGCAGCTATTCCTTCGCGCAGACGATCGATCAGGATCGGGTAAGCGCGCGATGGACCGACGGTACGCTGGTTATCACGCTGCCCAAACATAAACCCCGACAGATCAAGATTAAGCAGGGCTGATTATTCGCCCGGCTCGCTCCAGGGCTGAATCCGATGGCTGAAATTATCGACCGTGGCGACTCCAATCTCACCGAAGAACTGAAACCCGCTGCGCCCGCTTCAGAGTTGGGAGTGTCCGAGCTGCGCGGCACAATCCCGCTCGGTCCCGACGAGTTGCTTCGCGCCGCAAGCGGCGGCAAAGCGGTGGAGCTTCTCGGGCAGGGGCGCGCCTTTGACGCCATCCGCATGGCGATCGGAATCGACGCGCCCGGCTACAACGTTTACGTGTGCGGAGTGCGCTCGCGCGAGGAACGCGAGTCGGTGCTCGGGCTTCTGCGCGAGCGGGCGGCGCGGATGCCGGTGCCGGGCGATTGGGTCTATGTGCATAATTTCCACGCGCCCGACGCTCCGCGCGCAATCTACCTCGCGGCCGGCAAGGGACCGGAGCTGCACGATCGGATGAACGAGCTGATTCGGTTCATTATCGAGCAGCTCCCCAAGGCCTTCCGGCGCGAGGACTTCGACCAGGAGCGCACCACGCTTCGCGACAAGTACAACAAGCGTGCGCAGGAACTGTTCGGCGGCCTCGAAGAGCGCGCCCGCGCCCGCGGTTTCGCGATCCAGAGCGCCCCGACCGGCCAGATAATCTTCATCCCGCTCATCGAGGGCCGGATGCCGGAATCGCCCGAGGAGCTTGCGCGCGCGATGTCGCAGAAGTCCGAGGAGGAGCGCGAAAACCTCGCCAAAGCCCAGGCGGAGCTCCAGGACGAACTCGCAAGCCTCCTGCTCAAACAGCAGGAACTGATGCGCGAGCTGGTCGAGGATATTCGGGCCATCGAGCGCGCCTTCGCGGCCCGGCTGATAAATCCCGCGGTCGAGGAGATGAAGCGCCACTTCGACAACCCTGCGGTCCATTCCTACCTCGACGAGATCGCCGCCCACATGCTGAGCCATCTCGACCGCTTCCGCGAAACGGCTGAAACCCGAGGCGCGGAAAGTCCGGCGGCGCACGACCGCGGTCCCGGCGACGGTCCCCGATGGGTCGAGTACCAGGTCAACGTGATCGTCGACAACTCGGGACTGAGCGGCGCTCCGGTCGTGCTGGAGGACGCACCTTCATACCGGAATCTCTTCGGCACCATCGAGCGCTGGATCGACCCGTTCGGCCGCGCCGGCACCAACTTCATGCGTATCGTTGGCGGCTCGTTCCTGAAGGCCCATCGCGGCTTCCTGGTGCTCGACCTCGAAGACGCGATAATCGAACCCAACGTCTGGAAGACGCTCAAGCGAAGCCTCAAGTCGGGCCGTATGACGGTCGAGACCTTCGAGCCGTTTCCCTTCTTTTCGCTGAGCGGCCTTCGCCCCGAATCGATCGAGGTCAGCACCAAGGTGATCGTCCTGGGCGGGGCTTACCTGTACAACCTGCTCTATTTCTGGGACGCCGACTTCGCCGAGTTGTTCAAGGTCAAGGCGGAGATTCGCCCGGTCATCGACGCCGACAAGAACGCCGCTGCGCATTACGCGGCTCGGGTTGGCGCGCTCGTCAAGCGCGAAGGGCTGCCCGAGTTCGACGGCGAAGCGCTCGGCCGCGTGGTGCGTTTCGGGATGAGGATGGCGGGCGATCGCGCGCGGGTGGTCGCCGTGATGGAGCCGATCGACGATCTGGCGCGCGAGGCGGCCTACTTCGCGCAAAGCTCCGGCGCCAAAGGGGTTAAGGCCGAACACGTCGAGCGTGCGCTCACCGAACGGATGCTCAGGCTCAACTTCATCGAGGAGGAAATCCGAAGGCTCATCGCCAACGGCACGCTCGTCGTCCATCTGACGGGCAAGGCGCTCGGCCAGATAAACGGGCTCGCGGTGCTCGACGTCGGCGGCTACAGCTTCGGACGCCCGTCGCGTGTCACCGCGACGGTTGCCCTCGGCCAGGCCGGGCTTATCAATATCGAGCGCGAGGCGCGGCTGTCCGGCTCGACCCATGACAAGGGCGTCGCGATTCTGAGCGGCTTTCTGCGTTCCCGCTTCGGCCAGCAACATCCGGTCGCGATGACTGCGAGCATCTGCTTCGAGCAGTCCTACTCGGGTATCGACGGCGACAGCGCAAGCTCGACCGAACTCTACGCGCTGCTCTCGGCGCTGAGCGGAGTTCCGATACGCCAGGACCTGGCCGTGACCGGTTCGGTTGACCAGTACGGCGACGTGCAGGCCATTGGCGGGGTCAACGAAAAAGTCGAGGGATTCTATCGCGTATGCAAGGCCGTCGGCCTGACCGGCACGCAGGGCGTGCTCGTGCCGCGCAGCAATCTGTCCAACCTGATGCTCGATCCGGAGACCACCGAAGCCGTCGAGAAGGGCGCGTTTCACATCTATCCGGTCGAGCGGATTGAACAGGGAATCGAGATTCTGACAGGCGTGCGTGCGGGCTCACTCGAAGAGCGGGGCACGATAAGCTATCTCGTCGATCAGAGGCTTAGAAAGATGGCCGAGGTGCTGCGCGAGCGCGCGGGAGGCGAGACTCGAATCGTCCACGAGACTGCGTCCACGCCGCCCGCGCCGAAACCGCCCTCGCCCCCGGAGCCTCCGCGATGACGGCGCGCGGACGCGGCCTGATTTTTCCGATGGCGGAGACGCGATGCCGATAGACCTGCGCCTTGACCCGGATGAGGTGCCGCTTCTCAACGATCTGTACGAATTCACGGTCAGCGCGGCCTTCTTCGAACGGGGGATGAACGCGCCGGCGTCGTTCGACGTCGGCGTAAGACGGCTTCCGCCCAATCGCGGCTTCATGGTGATGGCCGGCGTGGAGCGCGTGCTCGAAGTGCTCGAGGATTTTCATTTCGAGGAGTCGGCAATCGCGCACCTCGAATCCCTTGGGATCTTCAAAGCCGATTTCCTGGACTTCCTGCGCAAGCTTCGCTTCACGGGAACAGTTCGCGCGATGCGCGAGGGGAGCCTGTTCTTCGCAGGCGAAGTCGTGATGGAGGTGCGGGCGCCGCTGATAGAGGCGCAAATAATCGAGCCGATCGTCCTGAACCAGCTTGGGATCGCCTCGGTCCTCGCGACCAAGGCGGCGCGATGCTTCGCGGTTGGCCAGGGGCGGCGGCTTGTCGAGTTCGGGCTGAGGCGCGCGCAGGGCGCCGACGCGGGCCTCGTCGCGGCGCGCTCAAGCTATCTCGCGGGATTCCACGGCAGCTCCAACGTGCTTGCCGGGAAGCGCTACGGAATCCCGGTGTTCGGAACGATGAGCCACAGCTTCATCATGGCGCACGAGGGCGAACGCCGGGCGTTCGAGGATTTCGCGCGCAGTTTCCCGAAGCTGAGCACGATGCTGGTCGATACGTATGACACGCTCCGGGGCGTTCACAACACGGTGGATATCGCGCGCAAGCTCAAGGCCGACGGGATCAATATCCAGGCGATCAGGCTCGACAGCGGCAACCTGGAACAGTTGAGCAAGCAGTCGCGGCGAATCCTCGACGACGCCGGACTGCGCGAAGTCGCGATCTTCGCGAGCGGAAACCTCGACGAGTACAAGATTGCCGAACTGCTCGGCGCCGGCTCGCCGATCGACGCGTTCGGAATCGGCACCGCGCTCAGCACCAGCGACGACGCGCCCGCGGCCGACTATACCTACAAGCTGAGCGATTACGCCGCACGTCCGCGGCTCAAAACCTCGGCGGGGAAAATTTCACTCCCGGGCAGAAAGCAGGTGTTTCGCGCGCTCGACGGCCAGGGGCGTTATCGCGGCGATATCGTCGGCCTTATCGACGAAAGTCCGGCGAGCGTCCGGCGCGAGTTCAGGCCCGAAGCCGAAAGCGTCACCGCGATGCTCGAAGTGTTGCTCGAAGACGGAAAGCGAGTTGCGCAGCAACCCACGCTTGATGAATCGCGGGAGCGATTCCTCAAATCATTCGAGGCGCTCGACCCGCGCTACAAGACGATCCGCAATCCCGATCCGTATCCCGTCAAGCATAGCGCCGCGCTCGGCGCGATGATTATCGGCGAGAAGCTTCGCGCGGATACGCTCCAGGACTGATCGCGCCGGCCCCGGCAAAAAACGCGTCGCACGCATCTTCGCTTCGGCCTGCGGCGGTCCGCGCGATCTCCGGCTTGATCGCCATCGGCGGCGCGCCGCGTCCGTTTCCGGCTTGCGGGCCGCCGCGATTGCGATTGCGCAGAACCTCGAAAAACTTTCCTTTCCACAGCGGCGCAAAATTCTTGAGCAGTGCGTGAATCCGCGGCACCCGCGGCGTTCCGTAACAGGGAGGACCACCGAGCGGCACGACAAGCAGCTCGGCCCGCGCGATTTGATCGAGTCTGCGCTTCATCTCGGCGGGCAATGTGAGTCCCGGAACAAGGTACAGGCTGGTTGGTTTGCCAAACTGCGGGAAGAGAAGATCCGCCGCGCCCCTGCTGTCGAGCACGGCGGCGCGCCTGTCGTCAACCGTGTCGAGCGCCCGCTTCCATTCCTTGATTTGCCTCGGCGAAGCCCACAGGCCGGCGGTTGCGGCGGCGCGCCTATGCGTCGTCCATGAGTGCTTGAAGAACAATGCGGGTGGGATCCAGGAAATCGCGCCCACCATTACAAGGGCGGCCGCGGTGCGCCGATAAGCCGGACCGAGATCGGCCGCGGCGGCAACTCCAATCAAGGGCAGGTAGGAGTAATAGCCCCACGACCATCGGTTGCCGAAGAACAGCGTGATGAAAGTCAGGTGGAGCAGGGCGCAGGTGACAATAAGTTCGTCCCGCGCCGACGGTTCCGACCCGGTCAATCGTCTGCGCGCGGAGACTATCGCGGCCGCGACTAGATATACTGTCTCGAATATCCAGAAGCCCGCTACCGTCCCGAAATAGTAAAACCACGATCCGGCCGGGTCGTACCAGAACAGGCGTCCGCTGCCACTGAAGAAGCCAAAGTGGCGATTGCGGTAAACGCTCATTCCGGTCAGCGGCAGCACGGTGCGGAGGAAAGGGACGAAGCCGAAATCGAAAATGAGCACTGCGCAGAGAGCGGCGAAGACGATAACCGCGGGAGCGAGCGCGCGCACCAACGAGCGCATCCGGCCCGATTCGCGGCTCCGGATCCCGCCCGCGATCAGTATCAACAGCAGCAGCGAATAAACATAGCCCATGCTGGGTTTGGCGAGCATCGCAGCCGAACTGAACACGAGCGCCCTCGGCCTGTTTCCGAGCGTCTGCTCCGCCAGTGCCTGGCAGATAAGCACCGCCTCGATTGCATGAGCGAAATTCGGGTACGTCTCCTGTACGCCGTAACCGATCCCGACGATCATGATTGCGATTCCAAATGGACCGAATCGAAGGCGGGCGGCGATGCGGGCAAGCGCGGCCGCGATCAGGAGATTGCATGCCAACACCCACGCCTCGTACGCGCCGGGAGTGTTGGTAAGCAGCCCGAGCCAGACCTGTCCGGCGAGCACGGCAAGCAGTCCGTACAGATAACCGAAGTCTATTGTCGGCCGATATCCGTGCGAGACGAGATATTGCAGGGTCAGGTTGGCGCCCCAATCGCAGAAGCCGAAGGCGTCGAGCGACATGCTGAGCGGAAACCAGACGATGCCGAGCAGAACGATTTCAACGCCGAAGAGCGCGAAATATTTCCAGAAGCGCGCGCGCTCCGAACCCCCATTCACATCCGGCTCCTCCGCGGCCCCGCGTCCGTCCTGTGCAGGCGTCCGCTATTGTGGCGTTGGCTTGTGTCCGTCTTCGAGACCGCCAGCTAGAGAAGCAATTCAGGAATTCGCAGGCAAGCGGAGAGCACTTTCGGCGCGCGCGCCGGCCCGAGCCTCCGCCGCCATCCGGGCGGCCCGCGCGAGACCCTGGCGGTCGAAAACCATCACGAGCTTTCTCATGAAGGGATTTCCCTTCGGCGGGCCCACGAGCCTTTTGGGGTAGGGGAAATACACGCGAAGAGCCAACGGCCCGTAAGCGTTGATTATCGGCTTGACCGCGTCGTACGAACCGACCACGCCCACGCCGACCTTGCCGCCGCGCCATGGCCCGAGCCACAGGCCGTTGCGATTGTAAACGCCCTTTCCGAGCGACCAGTTGGCTGGCAGTAAGCCGAGCGTTTCGGCCCGAAACGGGGTCAGGCTCGCGAGATTGCGGCCGCTGGCGACGTAGCGCTCGGCCGCGACAAGAAGCTGCTCGAAGCGCGCGCGGTTGAACGCTATCTGCCAGTCGAGAGCGTGAGTATTTTTGTAGGGAGCCAGTTCCGTCGGCGCAATCCGGTAGAGAAGCACTCCGCCTGCCCTGATCGGTTGGACGCCGAGGGTTGACACGATCGGCTTCCACCAGTTTCCTTGGTCCGGGTCGGCGACAATCACGGCTCCGACGTTGTGCGCGGCGAGGAAGGCCTTGAGCTGCGGTCCCGGACCGGGGATCGCCTTCCTGAAGTGAAACGCATCGACAATCGGCCAGCGCTGGAAGTCGTCGATCACGGTCGGTCCCGTGTGGCCTTCCGCCATCCGGAAGTACATCCCGCTCTCGGCCTGCCAGAGCATGCTGTTACCCAACGGGCCGTAAGGCAGGATGACGACGGTTTCGTCCTTTGCCAGGTATTTGCGGTAGAGGCCGCTTGAGAAGAATGCCGGCGTGTCGGCGGGCTTACTCCAGAAACGCGCGGTTGGATTCGGAAGCATGAATATGACGACCGCCGCCGCGCCCGTCATTCGTGCCGCCCTGGAGCGCGCGTCGTCGGCGGTCCACAACGCCGCGCTCAAAGCCAGCGCGAGAAACGCGAAAAGCATGAACCTGCCCGGCAGCGCGCTTCTCAGCAGCGGCAGATGATCGAAAAGAGCCCACGGCATCCCGAACAGCATGTATCCCGCGACGTGAAGACGCGGCCCAAGCGCGCAGACCAATGTGACGCCGAGAAAGAGTCCGAGCACCCTGCCGATGCGCGTATCCCATCGCGAGCGCAGGTACGAGAACGCGATCGCCGCGAGCGGAAGCGCGACATACGCGTCGGCTTCGGGAGGAATCGGAAATCGCGATGAAACGTGCTCGAGTATGTTGTTCGCCCCGAGCAGATTGGTCGGTGTGGGTAGCAGGAAGTTCAGCAGGTCGCACGAGAACGCTTTGGGCGAAGCGATCGAACCGCGCGGAAAGCCGAATGCGAAAAGATAGTACAGGTACGGCGCCGCGACGATCATCGCCAGACCGTAGCTCGCGCCGAGCGGCATCAGGATACGGCGAACGCCGCGCCTGTAAGTATCCGAGCCGGCCGTGTAGTACGCGATCGCGAGGGCGATCGCGCCGAATACGGTCGTAATCGCAAATATCTCAAGCGACACGCCGAACATCGCGACCAGCAGGACGGCAGTGAGCGGGATGAAATATTTCTGCGCCAGACGTTCCTCGACGAACAACAGCGCAAGCAGCACCGCAAGCGGAATCGGAAAAACGTAAAGCAGTAAAAGCTGTCCGAGCAGGTGGCTTAGCATGTACGGCGAGAAACCAAAAATGTATCCCGCGAGCATCGAAGGCCACCAGCGGCCCGTCAGCTGTCGCGCGAGAAGGAACGCGCTCCATCCCGCCAGCGCCGGTGCGGTGATCGACAGCACGTTGAAAGTTCCGATTGGACCGAGCGCGCGCGTGAGCGGCCATGCGCACAGCGCAAGCAGCGGCATCGACGTCACCCACGCCAGGTTTACGCCGGACGGCGCCCAGATGATCCTGCAAAGAAACGGGTCGATGCGATGGCTTAGCGCGTACGGCCACCATTCGAGCGCCCACATTATCAGCGACGGGTCGTGGTTACGCGCACCGGCGCTGATTCGTGTGAAGAAATGCGGTGGACAAATTCCCCGGCCGAAGAAAATCAGCGACAGAAGGAGGTATCCAAACAACGCGCACAGACCTGCGCGGTCGCGCGCGCAAGCGCGAGTCATCCATCCCGGCGCCTTGCCGGAAGGACTCATCGAGCGCCGGGCATCCGCCGTCAAGCTCACGCGTCCAAAGTGTCAGTTACTCGATGGAACCGTCCCCGACGCCGATTTACCGGGGCGGTTGGGAGACTCATAGGTCCGCGCGCTCGAACCAAGCGCCCGCGCCGCTTCGCCAAGGCAACGCTCGGTCGTCGGCCAATCGATACACGGATCGGTGATCGAGACGCCGTACCTGAGTTTCTTCGGGTCGTCGGCGAGCGGCTGCGATCCCGCCTCGATATTGCTCTCGATCATCGCGCCCATAATCGCGCCGCTGCCCGCCACCATCTGAGCGACCAGCGCCCCGAATACGGCGGGCTGCTTGCGGTAGTCCTTGCTGGTCTGCGCGTGGGAGCAGTCGACCATCACGCGCGGTTCCAGTTCCGCCGCGGCGAGAAGCGCGACGCACTCCGAGATGCTTGCGGCGTCGTAGTTCGGCTTGCGCCCGCCGCGCAGCACTATATGCGTGTCGGGATTGCCGGTGGTGCGGATGACGGCCGTGACACCTTCCTGGTTGATGCCGAGGAAACTGTGAGGCCGGCGCGCGGACTGGATCGCGTTGATCGCGACCTGAAGATTGCCCTCGGTGGAGTTCTTGAACCCGACCGGCATCGAGAGCCCGCTTGCCATCTCGCGATGGGTCTGCGACTCGGTCGTGCGCGCCCCGATCGCCGACCATGAGATCAGGTCGGCGATGTACTGCGGCGTGATCGGGTCGAGCATCTCGGTTGCCGCCGGAAGGCCGAGGCGGTTGATGTCGAGCAGCAGCGTGCGGGCTATGCGCAGGCCTTCGGTGATGTCGCAGCCGTCGTCCATGCGCGGATCGTTGATGAGCCCCTTCCAGCCGACCGTCGTGCGCGGCTTTTCGAAGTAAACCCTCATCACGACGTAAAGCTGGTCGGCGAGAGAGTCTCTGAGCCTGGCGAGCCGCGTGGCGTAATCCATCGCCGCCGCCGGGTCATGGATTGAACACGGTCCCACCACGCAGAGAAGCCTTCGGTCTGCTCCGCTGATGATTCTGCGGATGGTTTCGCGCGCTTCGACCACCGTATCGACGATCTTGTCGTCGGCAGGCAGGCGGTCCTTGAGAATCCGCGGAGCTATCAGAGGCTCGGCGGAAATAACATGGATGTCCTGAACTCTCCGCATCGGCGTAAGTTATATTTTGTATCCCAAAGCCTGCCGCGCTCAAATACACGCCGAGCATGCGCAACCGGGAACTTGCGGCCCGAGTCGGCCCGGCCTAGGCTTCTGAGTCGTCACGGTCGGATCGGGAGCGGGAAAAAAACATGAAGGGCGGAAGCGGGCTGGCGGGCACGGCTGCCGAGCCGGAACGGGTCGCGGGTGGTAGTGGAGCGCCCAGCGCCGGTGGCCGTGGCAGCGCGAGGCTTTGGAAAGCGATCGCCGGGATGGCGGCGGCGCTTGCCCTGGCAAGCGCGATAGTCTCGTTCGACGTATCGAGGCAACTCATCCAGCGCACTCACTCCATGAGCCGCAGGATCGCGGCGTTGCGCAAGGAGCTTGCCCGGCGCGAGCACGAAGCCGAGAGCGCTCGCGCGCGTTTGGCCGAAGTGCGAAAGAAGCTCTCCGAGCGCGGCCTTATCCTGCGCGTGCTGGTCGCCCCCGACGTGGTTTCGCTGAAAATGGTTCCGTCGACGCCCGCGGCGAAGGCTGCGGCGACTCTCAGTATCAGCCGCAAAATGTCGGGCGCGGTGTTGAACGCAACCGGGCTCGAAAAGCTCGCCGCGGGCGAGGCCTATCAGGCGTGGTGGGTTTCAAAAGGCGCGTCCGCAAAGGTCGCCGAATTCCACCCGCAGGCCGACGGTTCGGCAACCGTGTACCTCGACCCGCCGCCGCAAAAGGCGCGAGACCTCCAGTGCGTCGTTGCCCGCGTCAGTTCCGGGCAGGATTCGTCACGGGTAACGGGACACGTGTTGCTTCGGGTTCGTCTTTCGCAGTAAAGAGGCGCGCCCCGGCGCGGTCCTGACGCAACCACCGTCCGCGCTTCTATCCGCCGGGCAGGCCAACTATCCTGAATCCTTGTCGCGCAACGCCGCGGCTGAGGGCTCAAAAGACGCCGGCGTGAGCGGCGCACCTGGCAGGGATGGAGGGGGAGTTTTTGCGATGAGCGGGGAGGCGCTGGACGACCGCAATTCGGCCGCGCGGCTGGACGGTGATGCTCCGGTCGAGGACGGGCGGCGGTCCGTGTACGGGCGCAACTTCTGGATCGTGTTTGCGGCGAGCTTTGCGCTCAATTCCGCCGCAAATTTGTTCGTTCTCTTCCCCTTGTTCATCGTCCAGTTGGGCGGCAGCGCAAGTTCAATCGGCGCTATCGTGGGAACCGGATCGCTCGCGGCGCTGCTCGCGCGTCCGGGTGCCGGATTCGCGATAGACAGGCGCGGACGCAAATGGACTGCATTGCGGTTCCTCGTGCTCGACGCGGCCGCGATCGCGCTTTACCTGCCGATCAAGGGGCTCGGATGGCCGATCTATGCGGTGCGGATCGTTCACGGGGCGATCGACGGGACCGCGCGGGTTGCGCTGTTCGCGATGGTATACGGCATCCTGCCCGAAGGGCGCCAGGGCGAGGGCATGTCAATCTTCAGCCTGTGCGGGATGGGGTCCGCGGTGTTCGGCCCGATCTTCGGCGAGATGCTGATCCGATACACGGGTTTCGAGGGATTTTTCATCGCTTCGGTGGCGCTGGCCGCCTCGGGCGCGCTCACAATCTCGGCCCTGCCCGACGACGGCCCGGCGCAAATTGCGCGCTCCGAGCAAAGCGACGCGGCGGTTGGTTACGGGGCGATGCTTCGCGAGCGCAGGCTGAGGCCGCTGTGGATCGTGACGCTGCTGTTCTCGCTCGCGATCTCGTCGCGGGGGAGTTTCCTTGCGCCAATCGCCTACGCCAGAGGGATCGGCGACGTGGGCGCATACTTCGCGATCTATAGCGTGACAGCGGTTGTCGCGCGGCTCGCGACCGGCCGCGTGATCGACAGAATCGGGCTTGCCAGGATGATCGTTCCATCGCTGGTCACGCTCGGCGCCGGGCTTGGACTGGTGGCCGCCACCGGGCACACGGGGATGCTCGATTTGGCGGCCGTTCTCGGCGGAATCGGACACGGATATCTGTATCCGTCGCTAAGCGGATTGGTTATCGCGCGGACGGCGCAGAACGCGATGGCGCGCTCGTCCACGATATACATGTCGCTCTACGATCTCGGCGCGATGGCGGGCCCGTACCTGCTTGGAATAGTGGGCGAGTACGGCGGCTACGGCTCGGTATTTATCGCCGCCGGAATGTTCACGATAACGGCGGCGGGATATTTTCTGGCGGTCGAGCCGTCCGCGCGGCGGCGAAGGCTTGCTTAATTTCGCGCCGGCGTCTAAGTTCAATCCCACGCCGCACACGGCACCGCTCGTCTGGGCCTGTGTTCCGAGTCTGGAGGAGGTGCTTGCGCGGCTTGTTCTTTGTGTTTAGATTGTGGAAGGCCTCAACTGGCTTTGGTTTGCCGGTCCCGGCAAACTGCTTCCAGGGAGAAGAGACGCATAGTTGACAGTATCGACCCTGTGCGGTAGCTTTCTCCTTCGCCCCTGAAAAACGGGGCTGGTCTTTGAAAACTGAATAGTAGTGCATGCCTTTAATCGGGCGGCGGGGGATCTTGAGCAGATCTTGAGTCCGTCCGAGTTTTGTTTCTTTGAATTAGCGGTCGATCCCATCGGTTTCGGGCGTGTTAGCCATGCTCGGGCCGATGATGACAATGAGCTTTATTGGAGAGTTTGATCCTGGCTCAGAACGAACGCTGGCGGCGTGCCTGAGACATGCAAGTCGTGGGAGAATGTCGGGGCAACCCGGCTAGTAAACCGGCGCACGGGTGAGTAACACGTGGATAACCTGCCTTGAAGTTCGGGATAACCCGTCGAAAGACGGGCTAATACCGGGTAAGACCACGAAGGGTTCGCCCTTCGGGGTAAAAGGTGGCCTCTGCTCCTGCAAGCTATCGCTCCAAGAGGGGTCCGCGGCCTATCAGCTAGTTGGCGGGGTAATGGCCCACCAAGGCTAAGACGGGTAGCTGGTCTGAGAGGATGGTCAGCCACACTGGGACTGAGACACGGCCCAGAGTCCTACGGGATGCAGCAGTCAGGAATATTGCGCAATGGGGGAAACCCTGACGCAGCGACGCCGCGTGGGTGATGAAGGCCTTCGGGTCGTAAAGCCCTGTCGGAGGGGAAGAAAAGTTCGTTGGCTAATATCCAGCGAGCCTTTGACGGTACCCTCAAAGGAAGCACCGGCTAACTCCGTGCCAGCAGCCGCGGTAAGACGGAGGGTGCAAGCGTTGTTCGGATTGACTGGGCGTAAAGGGCGTGTAGGCGGTCGGTTAAGTCTGGTGTGAAATCCCGGGGCTTAGCTCCGGAAGTGCACCGGAAACTGGCCGGCTGGAGCGCGGTAGAGGAGGGTGGAATTCCTGGTGTAGCGGTGAAATGCGTAGATATCAGGAGGAACACCGGTGGCGAAGGCGGCCCTCTGGACCGTTGCTGACGCTGAGACGCGAAAGCGTGGGGAGCAAACAGGATTAGATACCCTGGTAGTCCACGCTGTAAACGATGGGTACTAGGTGTTCGGGGTGTTGACCCCCTGAGTGCCGACGCTAACGCATTAAGTACCCCGCCTGGGGACTACGGCCGCAAGGTTAAAACTCAAAGGAATTGACGGGGGCCCGCACAAGCGGTGGAGC
>JAKAVC010000149.1 GCA_021817345.1 Deltaproteobacteria bacterium
GCCGCCTCTCTCGGCTCCATTTCATGGAGGCGCCGCCAGGACGGCCACAACCGGCAAATTTATTTGTCACAAGCGGCAGATCTGATTGTCGCGGATCAATCCGCCGTTTCTTATGCATCATGATTTCGCCGCCACGGACGAATGCGGGCGCGTTCGCGGTCCTCGACTCTCCACGTTCGTCTATCCGGTGCGCGCCGGGCCGATTCGACACTCCCAAGGCTTTCAGTGAGCCGCGATTTCGAAGATTATCGAAAGGATCATGGATCGGCTCACATTGTTCGGCCTGTTCGCGGTGACTGCGATGCTCGTCTGTTACGCGCTGGAGGATCGCAGCCGATGGTTCGTGCTGGCGTTCGCCGGCGCGTGCGTTCTCGGATCGATGTACGGATTCCTTCAGGGCGCGTGGCCGTTCGGATTGGTCGAGGGGGTGTGGTCGGTTGTCGCGGTCAGGCGATGGTGGGCGCTCGGCGCGTAGGCGCCGCCGTTCGGAGGCGCAGCGATGCGCGCCGAGCCGCATAGCCGCCGACTCGCTACTCGTTCTCGAAGAACTCGCGCAGCGCGGACGAGTCCATCGCGTTCCCGAGCGCAAGCATCAGCTTGAGGCGCGCCTTCGGCGCCGGCATCTCGTGCGCCGCGACCAGCCCCACGCTGCGGAGATAATGCGCGCCGCCGTAGCCGTAAGGATCGTCGACAGCGCCCGCGCCGGTCCGCGACGCGAGCACAACCGAGACTCCGCCGCGCACCGCTTCGGCAAGCGGCTTTACCCAGCCGAGCGGCACCCGTCCGCTGCCGAATCCCGCGACGACGAGGCCGCGAAGTCCGGGCCGCGCGAGCGCCTCGGAGAGCGTCGCGACGGGCTCGCCGCTGAGCGCCGTCACGTTGGCGACGTTCGAATCGAGCCTGGGCTCGACGATTCGCCGCGCGAGCGCGGGCGCGGTGAAGAGCGTCGGCTCGCCATTGTAGATTCGTCCGAGCGGACCGCATGCGGGCGAATGGAACGCGCCAAGCGCGAGACCGTTGCCCTTGGTGACGAAGCGCGCCGAGTGGATCTCCTCGTTCATCACCAGAAGCGCGCCGCGTCCGCGCGCCCGCGGCCATCGCGCGACCCGTATCGCGTCGAGCAGATTGCGCGGCCCGTCCCATGACAGTTCCGACCCCGTGCGCATCGAGCCCGTGAAGACGACCGGCTTTTCGCTCCCGACGGTCAGATGACAGACGAAGGCGCTTTCCTCGATCGTATCGGTTCCGTGGGTGATGACCGCGCCGGCGATCTCGTCTCGCGAAAGCTCGCGTGAGATGACTGCAGCCAGTTCCGCCATCCGCTGCGGCGTCATCTCGCATCCGGGAATTTTCGCGAACTCGACGAGTTCGACTTCGAGGCCTCTGGCGGCCTCGCCGAGCTGACCGAGCAGTTCCGCGCCGCCGCGCCTGGGTATGGCGCCGCCCGGGCTTTCGAGAGTCGAAATCGTACCGCCAGTGGTGATAAGCGCAACTTTTTGAGCCATCGCCGCAAAGCGCTCCCGGATTGGGAGAATAGCCGCGCGCAGCGGAGCCGGAAAGCCGGTGGAACGGCGAAGTGCGGATCTGCGACAGAGCTGTTTCAGATCAGCAACGCGAAGCGCATTACGCGTTTTCAGACTCAGCGAATCGCCGCAGATTTGTCACGATAAAGATAAAAGAATCACTGGTAAACACCGATTAACAGTTCTTGCGCTTGCCTTTCCGGCTGGGGCTGATATGCGCTCACAGCACCCGGATCAGCCTGGGTGGATGGCGAAAAACCGGCGCGCTTATTGCGTGAGTTGGTCGCGACGTCGGCCTTGCGCTCAGATGAGCGTGTGCGGGCAGATGTATGTGGAAATATATCATGAGCGCTATCATACACAGCGAGCGTCATGACCGAAGCGATGCGCAGCAAGTTCTCTTCGCTCTAGCCAGGATTCTTTTCCTTTTGGCTGTGGCGGTGGGGACTTGGATCGTGGTCGCTTTCATCACCAAGCAGGCGGTCGCGGCAGCCGGCGACCCACCCCCTCGGACATTTGTGAGCATGAGCGCACCGAGCTATCCGCAAGGTGCGCACGCCCAAAGGTTTCTGTTCCGGATACCGTCCTGAGCGCCGCCCGAGTTGCCGCTTCAAATCGAAACGGCTAGCTTTTACGCGCGTTATCTAACGGCCGCAGTTCTCCATGTAGGCGGGAGCGTTACGCATTTGTAACTCCTTCGTACCAGTTTACGCGGAGTGCCAGTCAGTGCGCGATCGCTCAAAAGGGTTGTGATGAAGCCGGCTTGGACTTGTGAACCGAAGAATCTGAACCGCTCAAGCATTCGGCGCGGTTTGAAACTCGTTGGTGTGGCGGTGCTGGCGGGATTGATTTTCCCGATTCTTTGCGGGGGAGTCGTTCATGCCCAGGTGATACGGCTGCCCAACAGCCATCCTCTCGACGTTTCGGCGCTTACGCCCAACATCGTATCCAGCAATCGCCAGTTGAATCTGCGGATCGCGCTCGCGCTCAGAAATCGTGCGCAGATGGAAAAGCTTCTTCGCGAGCAGCAGGATCCGGCCTCGCCCGAGTACCATCGATGGCTTACGCCCGAGCAGTTCGCGGACCGGTTCGGCCCGGCACCCGCCGACGTTCAGGCGGTCGAACAGTGGCTGTCGCATGCCGGGTTCAGGGTGACGGGGCAAAGCGCGAGCATCCTAAAGGTGCAGGGAACGATAGGGCAGGCGGCAAGCCTGTTCGCGGTTACGTTTGCCGGGTCGCCGGATGGGCGCTTTTACGCCAACCTGCAGGATCCCGCGATTCCAAGTCAGTTCTCGAGCGTCATTTCGGCGATCGAGGGGCTGAGCAACCTGGTGCATGCGAGCCACACCGCGACGCAAGTGCCGCCGCCAGCCGCGGGCCTGGGCGCGCTATCGTTTCGTGGCGCAGGCTCGGCCGCGATGACGCTTGCGGAGAACGTTCCGTCGGCTGAGCCGCGACCCGAGCAGTTGGGATCTGGCTCGCAGCCGTCTTACTACACGACGCAATACGGGCTCGGCTTTGGGCCGTCGGACTTCTACACCTTCTATGATGAAAACTCGCTGCTGAATAACGGGATCGACGGACGCGGCGACGGATGCTTCGCCGTGATCGAGGATTCCGACTTCTCGGACGCCGCCGTGAGTGTCTTCGATTCCACTTTCTCGCTGCCGGCCGTTGCGGCTACCAAGATTTTCGTTGACAGCGGGACCAACCCGGGATACACGGGCGACGAATCCGAGGCGCTGATCGACGTAGAATGGGGCCACGCGGCGGCTTCGGGCGCGGCGGTTCGCGCTTATATTGGCAACGGGACTCTCTACGGCGCGCAGGCGCTGATCGACGCGTTGGCGGGGGCGGTAAGCGACAACATCTGCACCTCGATCGATCTCAGCTTCTCCTTTTGCGGCGAGACGTCGAACTTTTACGCAGGAATTCTTGGAAACCTTTACAGCCAGGCCGCCGTGCAAGGGCAGTCGGTCTTCGTTTCAAGCGGCGACGACGGAGCGGCGGGGCTGGTCTTCAACGCAACGCAAAACGCGTGCGTGACCGCGACCAGCCGCCACGTCAACGAGGCCGCGGCCGATCCCAACGTAACTGGGGTAGGCGGAACGCAATTCGTTCCGAACTACGACGGCGCGGGTGACGACGTGGGCAGCGTGCCCGAAAAAACCTGGAACGAGACGACAATCCAAAGCGGCCAGACGATCCATCTTGGTGCCTCTGGCGGAGGAGCGAGCACGGTTTTTACCAAGCCGTCTTTCCAGGCGGGGCCGGGCGTTCCCAATGACGGCAAGCGCGACGTGCCGGATATCTCGCTCGCGGCAGGCCTTCTGCAGCCGGGGTACTATTTGGGCGATGATCCGAATCAGGATGGCGGGGAGCTGATTGATTGCTGCTGGGGCGGCACCAGCGTCGCCACTGCGATATGGGCGGGTATCGCCCAGCTTATCGGACAGCTCGATCTCCAGAGCGGTCCCGCGGGGACCTGCGGCGGGACCGGACGATGCGGCGGTATGAACCCGCGAATCTATCTGATGGGCCGCCAGATGAACGGCGCGCTGACTGGGATTCGCGACGTGACCACCGGCAACAACAGCTTCAATGGCGTAACCGGATTTTCCGCCCATGCGGGCTACGATCAGGCCACCGGATGGGGCACGCCGGATCTAGGCGTCTTCGTCCCGGCATTTGTCACCGGGGGCTTCGCCCGTCTCAACGTGGCCCCGAAACAGCGCCATTTCCCGCTCCAGTTGTTCAGTTCCGTCGGCTCAACCAGCCCCGAGGGCGCGATCACGATAATCAATCACAATCCGACCAATTCGCCCGCCACGTTCAGCTCGATTTCGGTCACCGGAACGAATGCCGGCGATTTCCAGCAAGTCGGCGACAAGTGCATGCCCACGCTCGCCGCGAAATCCAAATGCACGGTCGATCTGGTTTTCAAGCCGACCGGGCTCGGCCTTCGCAGCGCCACGCTTACCGTCAGTGGAGCGTTTGCGAACAGCCCGCTGGAAATACCGCTCGTTGGCAAAGCGGTCGCGCCGATTCTGCGCTACGGGCCCAGATCGCTGGGCTTTGGCAGGGTTGCGGTCGGAACCACAAGCCCGGGGCGCACCGTGACGCTGACCAACACAACCAAGGTTCCGATCGACGTCAGTTCAATTGTTAGCTCGTCGAGCGATTTCGCCGAAACTGACAACTGCGTGGGTACGCCGATCGCGCCGCAGGGCGGTCAGTGCAAGATGACGGTCACGTTCAAGCCTTCGGCAACCGGCCTGGAGACTGCGATCCTGACGATTACCGACGACGCCCGCGGCGGCACGCAACTGGTGCACGTATCCGGGCGCGGCTACTGAGCGGCAGAGGAAGTAACGGCAAAAAAAGACGCCCGGCCTCGCGAACGTGCGGGACCGGGCGTTGGTTTGTCGAGGGCCTGCGATTACTTGCCCGGCTGCGGCGTCATGCGCAGATAGGGCTTCAGCTCCTTGTAGCCCTTGGGGAACTTCTCTTTGATCTCCTTCGGATCGGTGATCGACGGAGCGATGATGACCTCCTCGCCCGGCTTCCAGTCGGCCGGCGTTGCGACCGAGTACTTGTCGGTGAGCTGGAGCGAGTCGATCGCGCGCAGGATTTCCTGGAAATTGCGCCCCGTGCTCGCCGGATAGGTGATCATAAGCCGGATCTTCTTGTTCGGGTCGATCACGAAGACGGAGCGGACGGTGAGCGTGTCGTTCCACTCCGGATGGATCATGTCGTAGAGCTTGGAGACCTTCTTGTCGGCGTCCCCGAGAATCGGGAAGTTCATCTTGACGTGCTGGGTCTCTTCGATATCACCGATCCATCGCTTGTGCGACGCAACGTCGTCAACGCTTACGCCGAGCGCCTTGACGTTACGCTTTTCGAACTCGGATTTGAGCCGCGCGGTCATTCCCAGCTCGGTGGTGCAAACCGGAGTAAAATCCTTCGGATGGGAGAAAAGGATCCCCCAACTGTTTCCGAGCCATTGATGGAAATGGATCGTGCCCTCGGTCGATTCCTGCGTGAAATCGGGAGCGATACTGCCAATGTGAAGCGCCATGATCTTCTTTTGCCTCCGAATTTGTTACGCGCCTCGACCCGGCACTCGGGAAAATTGCGGACGCCGGGTTTTCTGCGGCGAGGCGTCGTCAGCGTTATGGAAGCCTGCGGCGGAAGATGATAAAGCAGACTTTCTAAGTTATATATTCCTACCCCCGCTCCTCGCGGCAATCAAGAGCGAAAAAGCGTTAGACCGCCACGCGGGCCTCACGATTTCCGCAGCTTGCCGAAGTTGGGCTTGCGCTTTTCCATGAAGGCGGTCACGTACTCTTTATGCTCCGCGCTCACGTAGCATTTTTCCAGCGCGAAGCCTTCGATCGTGCTTGCGGTCTCAAGCGTTCCGTCGAGTCCTTCGTAAAGCGCGCGCCGAGTTAGCGCAAGCGAGGTCGGCGAGCACTGGAGCATCTCGCCCGCTATCTCCCGCGCCGCCTGCATCGCCTGTCCCGCGGGCGCAACCCGGCTGAGCAGCCCCATCGCAAGACATTCCGCTGCCGAGTACTGCCTCCCGGTGAGCATCATCTCGGCCGTGCGCGAAAGCCCGATAAGCCGGGGCATCAGGTAGGTAGAGCCGAGTTCACTCATCAGTCCGACGCGCCCGAAGATCACGCCGAGTTTCGCGTTCTCCGATGCGATCCGAACGTCGCACAGGAGCGTCATCGTAAGGCCCACGCCCAGCGCGTAGCCGTTGATCGCCGCGATCGTCGGCTTCGACAGGTCACGCATCAGGACCGGCAGCGAGACCGTCATGCGCCGGCGCTCTGAGAACTCGCCTTCACCTTCGCCGCCGCGCGCCTTGATGTCACGCGCGAAACCGCCGATATCCGCGCCGGCGCAGAAGGCGCGATCGCCCGCGCCGGTCAGGATTATGACTCGCACGTCGGGATCGGCGTCCGCCCGAAGCATCGTCTCGCCGATCTCCTGTCCCATCGTCGCGGTAAAGGCGTTCATCTTGGAGGGACGGTTGAGTGTGATCGTCGCGATCTCGTCCGCGACTTCGTAGAGGACTGTTTCGTAAGCCATCGCTGAATCCCCGGCACCGGCAGATCGTTTTGCGGACCGTTGAAATGGACGCCAAGGACGGCGCCCGAACCGTCGTTGGAAGGGCGCGTCGTCAGGCGCGCTTCTTTTTCTGCTTGCGCGCCTCGCGGGTCTTGGCCTTGAGCCGTTTCTCACGCCGCTTGCGCCGGCGCCTGAGTTCGCGTTGTCTTTCGGTTCCCATCGTTCTCCTGTTCGCGCGTCAGTGAAACAGTTAAACCTTGCGCTCCACTTTCGCGCCGGTTTGAAAGGTTAATGCCGCTCGGCGTCGAGCTCGGACGCCATCTGATGGAGATCGTTTTTCGACATAGACGGCACACCCGTCACGGTCAAGCCCGAAACGATCGCATCTTGCGCCCCGGCTTCAAGGCCGGTTCGAGTATAGTGAGCCGGAGGGCTCGTGCGCCAACCGCCAGGCAGGCGACGGCGGTGATGGGTCGGAACCGTCGTTTGGCACTAGAAGGAAGATTCGGCGCCTGCTCGCCCAGAGCTTTCGCAGTTGGGCGTAATCGATAAACTCGCGATTGCTCGCGGGATCTGTCTTGCGGCCGAAGCGCAGGTCACCGTCAAACCCGTCCACGACGATCACCTTGCGCTTAAGGTAGAAACCCACGGGCGAGACATCCTCGTAACGCCCCATGACCGCGACGCGGTCGCCGTCGCTCGTCAGGGCGGCGGTCTCTCGCGCAAGCGGGGCGACCGACATGAATGGATGCGCCATCGCCAGGCCTCGATGCGCGATCCAGATGGATACGAGCGCTGGAATAACCACCGCCGCAAAAGCGATTTCCTTGCGGCCTCGATGCTGGGCGATGATCCCGATCACGCCGGCTGCGGACAGGGAAGTGAGATAAGCCCAGACCAGGTATACGGGAACGCGAATGCCCGGATGGATAATGGCTGGTCCGGCCACCGCGGCCAGGTTGCGATAATGCTCGTTGAGGAGCGCGTACAGGTGCTCGACGAACCGCGCCGGGACATAAACCAGCGCGAACAGCCATCCGAGCGCAGCAAGTCCCAGGATGGAGATGAACGAATTGCGCGCCGCCCGCGAGGGAAAGGTGGCGCGCGACCACCAGTAACCGACAATAATCGCCATCCCGGGCAATGCCGGCAACGAGTAATATTCGAGCCTCGCCGGTGACACGGCGAAGAAGCCAACGGTCGTGCCCGTCCACGCCATCGCGCCGATCAGCAACCGCCTCTCCGGTACGCCCGCGCGAGAGTCGCGCACCGCGGTCTGAAGCGCGGGCGGCAGGAAAAACGACCACGGCAGGAACCAGACCGCGGTTACCGCGAGATATTCGCCCACTCCGAGCGTCGCGACGTCGAGCTTTCGGGTCATCAGAAAGCGCAATACCTGCCCCCCAAAGAGGTAATGCTCCATCGCGCCCGGATACTTAAGCTCGACCAGCACATGCCACGGAGCGGCAATTGCGACGACCACGACCGCCATCCGCACCCACGGCATCGTCTTTACGAATCCTCGGTACTCGCGGGAAAAAATCGCAGCAATCAAGAGGGCAAGAGCCGGCACGGCCAGCCCCATCAGGCCTTTCACTATCACGGCAAGCGCGAGCAACCCCACCGTCGCCAGCATCAGGGGCCCGGCCCTGCGCGGATATCGCCACGCCGCGAAAAACGTCAGCATCGCGGCCGCGAAAAGCGCCGTAAGAGGAATGTCGAGAAGCAGGGTTCGCGCGTAAATGGCGTAACCGAACGAGCTCGCCAGGCTGACGCTGGCAAAAACCGCGGCCCGTTCGTCATTCCATAGCAAGACCGCGTAAAACACGGCCACCACCCCAAGAACTCCAAACAGGACCACGGGCAACCGCACGGCCAGAACCGTTTGTCCGACTGAGCGCAGAGTCGCCGCACATAGCCAGTAAACCAGCGGCGGCTTTTCCAGGTAGGGAACCCCGTTCAGGCGCGGCGTCAGCGGATCGCCCGTGACCGCCATCTCCCGTGCCACCTCGGCGTAAACGCCCTCGTCAAAGTTGTTCAGACCGGGACTGCGCGCGGTGGCGGCGAAAACGATCAGGCTTGCCAAAGCGATCGCCGAGACGCAGATGATCCGCTGCCGAGTCACTCAACCTATTTTCAACACTGAAAACCTTGTGTCACGCCGCGCTCGCCATCGGGTCCGCCAATGAAACAGGTTGTTTGCGCCGTTCCCGCGTGCGCCCGCCTGAGGCGGTCGCGGGCGAGCCGGTGAGATGCCCGTCAGCCGGGGAAGCCGATTCTGCTTGCGACGCGCGCGGCGGCGGCGGCCAGCGCCGGCGCCTGAACGCCCATCTCGGCGAAACGCGGATCGGTGGTCTGCCCGCGCACGTAACGCACGTAGATTTGCTCGGCGACGGTCGCGTTCTTCCAGTGCGCCCACGCCCAGTAGAACTGGAAGTGGCTCATGTCGCGCCCGCTCCTGAGCGCGTAGCGATGCACCAGTTCTTCGCGGCCGAGAAACCCGGGCTTCATCGTGTGCGGTTCGACCTCGGCGATCTCCAGCAGCTCATGGTCGCCCTTCTCGCGCCAATAGCCCATCGCGATTCCCAGATCGATCATCGGATCGCCGAGCGTTGACATCTCCCAGTCGAAGACTCCGACGACGCGCCCCGGATCTTTGAAGTCGAGCATCAGGTTGTGCAGGTAGAAATCGTTGTGGAGCAGGGCGGGCGGCTGCGCGGGCGGCATGTGGTCGAGAAACCACGCACCAAGCTTCTCCATCATCGGCACTTCGCGGGTCTTGGCCCGCTCCCATCGCTCCATCCATCCGACGATCTGGCGCTTCAGGAACCCTTCGGGACGGCCGAGCGTGCCGAGTCCAATCGCTTCGTAATCCACCGCGTGCAAATCCGCGAGCGTGTCGATAAAGCCTTCGGAGACGCGGCGAAAGGTCGCGGGCGAATCGCCGAGTTCGGGCGGAAGCGGCCGGCGCATCCGGATGAGGATTCCCGCGCGCCGCTCCATCACGAAAAACGGCGCGCCCAGGATCGACGAGTCGTCGCAGAAGAGCACCGCGCGCGGTGCGGGCGGAAAAGCCTGCCACAGGCGCGACAGCACGCGGTATTCGCGGCTCATGTCGTGGCCGCCCTTGGGCAGCGGCCCGAGCGGAGGGCGGCGCGCGACCCATTCGCGCTCACCGAAGCGCAGCAGGTAGGTCAGGTTGGAATGGCCGCCGCGGAACTGCAGCACCTGCATCGGCAACTCGGCGCCGGGGACCTTGTCGCGCAGGTAGGCCTGGAGCCGCGCGTGATCGAACTCTTCCTCTTCGCGTACTTCGCCGAATTCGGGGGTGATTTCTTCGCTGTGCGCCATGGCTTAAGCAATAATACACGAGCGGCGGCGCGGGAATGCGCCGCCGCTCGCCGCTTACGGTCTGCAATCGGGTTGGCTTACTTCCACTTGCGGAGTTCGCGCCGCGCGACGACCATCCGATGCACTTCGTCGGGACCGTCGGCGATACGGAGCGAGCGGCTCTCGCGCCACATCCGGGCGATCGGGAAGTCGTCGCTGACGCCGGCGGCGCCGTAAACCTGGATTGCGCGGTCGCACACCCGCATCACCATGTTCGCCGCCATCACCTTGATCATTGAGATCTCGTTGCGCGCCTGTTTCTTGCCCTCGGTGTCCATCTTCCACGCCGCATACAGCACCATCAGGCGGGTCGAGTCGATCTCCATGCGCGAGTCGGCGATCCAATCCTGGATATTGGCCTTGTCGGCGAGGTAGCTGCCGTGGGTCCATCGCGTGTTGGCGCGCTTGCACATCAGTTCGAGCGCGCGCTCGGCGACGCCGATCGTGCGCATGCAGTGATGGATTCGGCCAGGGCCGAGGCGCGCCTGGGAAATCGCAAACCCGTCGCCCTCGCGCCCGAGCACGTTGGTCACGGGGACGCGGCAGTCCTTGTAGATGATTTCGCAGTGGCCGCCGCCGCCCGCGTGACCCATCACGGGGACGGGACGCACGAGGTTGAACCCGGGGGTATCCGTCGGGACGATTATCTGGCTGGCGCGCCGATGCGGTTCGGCGTCGGGATCGGTCACCACCATCGCGATTGCGAAGCTCGAGCCGATCGCGTTGGAGGTGAACCACTTGTGCCCGTTGATAACGTAATAATCGCCCTCGCGCACCGCGCGGGTCTTGAGCTGGGTCGGGTCGGAGCCGGGAGTCTCCGGCTCGGTCATCGAGAAGCAGGTGCGCATCTCGCCCTCAAGGCAGGGCTTGAGCCACTTCTCCTTCTGCTCGGGAGTGCCGAACTCGGCGAGGATTTCCATGTTGCCGGTATCGGGCGCCATGCAGTTGAAGGCGCGCGCGCCATAGAAGCTCCGGCCCATCAGTTCGCACAGATGCGCGTACTCGAAGTTGGTGAGTCCCGCGCCGTATTCCTTGTCGGGGAGAAAGAGGTTCCAGAGTCCCGCGGCCTTGGCTTTTTTGCGGATCTCCTTCATGGTCGGGGCTTCGGCGTGGGGGTTGCCGGATTTCTCGACCTCTTCCTCGATTTTTTTCTCGTTGGGGATGACGTTTTGCTCCATGAACTCCGCGACGCGTTTGCGAAGTTCTTCGGCTTTCGGGCTGAGCTGAAACTCCATTTCGGTCCTCGCTGGTTAGTCTGACTTATGTGCGATTTCATAGCCGAGTCTTTCGATTAATAGAAGATCCGGGCGGCGGATGCGGTTTCGATTGGCGCCGCGAGCCGCGCCGAAGCGCTTACCTTTAGGTCCGGATTCTGCTAGCTGAGCGCTCATGCAGCTTGCGAAGGAATGCGTTGACGTCGGCCTGTTCACAAATCGAATCGACGAGATGCGCGAGTTTTACGCCGAGCGCATCCGGCTCGCCTACGAGGAGATGCTCCCGGTGGGCGCGGGCGTGCGCCAGTATCGCTACGGGATGCTGGGCTCGGTGCTCAAGATAAACCATGTGCGCGAGGCGCTTGCGCCGCGCGTGCCCGGCGGATACCGGCATCTCACAATAGCCGACCGGCGCACTCCGATGCCGTTTCAGCTCGCCGATCCCGACGGCAACGAGATTCGCCTCGTTCCGACCGGCCATTACGGGATCAATCAAATCGGAATTCATCTCGGGGTGACCGACGAGGGCGAGTTTGAGCGGTTTTACGGCGAGGTGCTCGGATGCGAGCGGCTCGGCGAGCGCAAGTACCGGCTCGGCCAGACGCTCTTCACCTTCGAGCGCGATCCGGCGGCGCGCCGTGCGGAGCGGACCAGCGCGAAAGACGCCGCGGGCGCGGTCGGGGCGATGCGTGCGCTAGGAATCCGCTATGTGACGGTGCAGGTGCGCGATTGCAACGCGGAATACAAGCGGTTCATGTCGATGGGGGCCTGGGAAGGCGCGCCGCCGATGACGCTGGGCGAAGTCGCGCGAATCTGCTTCATCCGCGACCCCGACGGCAACTGGATCGAGATCTCACAGCGCGCTTCGCTGACCGGTCCGCTGCCGAAAGAGTGAATCAAACCGCTCGCTGACGGCGCGCGTTCAGGGCGCGTGCAGCTAGAATTTGCCGTGGCGGCCGACGCCCGAGGCGAAGCGTTGGGCGCCGGCGCGCGTCTCGCCCGACTCGATCGTCGCGATGCCGTGGCGATATTCATTGGAAAGCGCGTCGGCGAGCGGCATCGTAAATCCCTCGTAGGCGGACATCCGGTCCGAGCGCAGGCATCGCTGCGGGAACGCCGCGAGCTGGCGCGCGAGTTCTTTCGCCGCTTGAAGCGCCTTGCCCGGCTCGACGACGCGATTGGCGAGTCCAATCGCGAACGCTTCTTCGCCCGAGACGCCGCGCCCGGTCAGGATCATGTCGAGCGCGCGGCTCATCCCGATAAGCCGCGGCAGCCGAATCGTGCCGCCGTCCACGAGCGGAACGCCGAAGCGGCGGCAATACACGCCGAAAGTGGCGTTGCGCGCGGCGACCCGCAGATCGCACCATAAGGCGAGTTCGATTCCGCCCGCGACGGCGTAGCCTTCGACCGCCGCGATTACCGGTTTCGAGAGCAACATCCGGGTGCATCCGAGCGGACCGTCGCCGTCCGGAGTTACGCGGTTTCCCTGTCCGGTCGCGACCGCTTTCAGATCGGCGCCCGCGCAGAAGGTGCCGCCCGCGCCGGTCAGGACCGCGACGGCGAGTGATTCGTCGGCGTCGAAACGGCGAAACGCCGCCGCGAGCGCCTCGGCGGTTGGGCGGTTGACGGCATTTTTGACCTCGGGACGGTTTATCGTAACGACGGCGATTTCGCCCTCGACTTCGAATTCGACAGGTGCCATCAGAGTCGTCCTCTTGGCTTTATGCGGCTAAGCGAGGGAAGACGCAAGCACAAAAGAGGGCTGCCGAGTCGCGGAGCCGCCCGATTGAAGGCGAAGCAAATATCAGTCGAACCGACGCCATCATTTTGCACAAAATTTCGTCAAGTCTTTTGTAACGATTCGCCTTGGTCAACGTCGAATATGATGTGGACAGGCAACGAAACTCTAACGGGACTTGCGGTAACTCCTCGCCCGGACAGGCGACAGGACCAAAGGGTCGCCGCGCGAGCGGCGGGCGCGGGTCCAGAGAAAGGAGGCACTACGATGCGAGTGCCGAATCTGAAGAGAATCGTGGTCGCAATGGGGTTTTTCCTAGCCGTCGGGACAATGGCGGTACCGGTATACGCACATGGATGGAAAGGCGGCGGATGGAAAGGGCCGCACTGGGCGATGCACCAGCCATTCAAGGCGCAACGCTTTGCGATGATGCGGCGACGGATGAACTTCCTGCGCCAACATCCCTATTTCCACGGAAACCCTGGAGCGCGGTATTGGGCGCGCAACAACTGGCAGAACCGATATTGGGGCCCCGGCTACGCCGGTTATCAGGGCTACGGAGACGACGACCAGGGTAACGAAGGATACTATAACAATGGCGGCTACGGGTTCCCGTTCCTCGGCGGCTACTACGGGCCGGGCAATTGGGCCAGCCAGGGTTATTACGGGCCGGGCAACTGGTATCATCATGGCGATGGCGATGGCGACTAAATCACGGCACAGGCTCTAACGAATCTCTCTCCACGAAATCGGGCGGCGATAAACTCCTTGCCGCCCGATTTTTTTTCCGATCGACATCAGCGGCTCGACTAGCCGGTGAGCTTCCACTGAACCAGCGTGAAGCCTTCGTCGTGATCCTCGAAGACGGCTTCGACCGGCGCGTCGAAGGCGATGTCGCGCATCGGGTCGCCGAGCAGATTGCCGATCATTCTCACGTTGTCGGCGTCGGGCAGCTCGACCAGCACGACGATATATGGGTACGCGTCCTTGAGGGCGGGATGTGCCGGATGCCATACGCGCTCCCAACTGTAGATTCGCCCGCGGCCGGACACGCGATGCCATCCGAGGTCCTCGCCGTGGCATCGATGGCATATCCATTCGGGGCCAAACTGGAACGCGTCGCATCGGCGACATCGCTGGACGAGCAGTTCATGGCGGCGCGCGGCGTCCCAGAATTCCGTGTCGAGGCCGTCGGGAGCGGGCTTGGGCGCGGGCATCCCGGGTGGCAGATAGTAAGGCGATTTCACGTCTTCGTGGGCCATCGAAGTCACCTATCCGTGCAGAATCAGATCGCTCACGGGCGACACCATCGGTCCCGAAACGACGAGCGATATTTCAGCGTTCTTGACCTGGCAGGTCGAGGTTCCGCGCACCTGGCGCACGGCTTCGTTCACCAGTTCGAGCCCGTGCATGTAGCACTCGGCGAGATTGCCACCGCTCGTGTTGATGGGAAGCTTTCCGTTGGGCCAGGTGATGTTCTCGAAGGTGAAGAAATCCATCACCTCGTCGGCCGTGCAGAGTCCGTGTTCGACCGCGCTCAGGATCACCGCGCCGCTGAAGTGCTCGTAGATCTGGGCGACGTCAACGTCGCGCGGCGTGATGCCGGCCATCGCAAACAGCCGCGGCGCGAGCGATTTGAAATTCGACGACGCGTAATCGGGCGCGTTCTCGACGCTTGCGCCCTGCCGATAACCCGAGCCCTGCGCGGCGGCCATCACGTAAGCGGGCTTGTTCCTCAGATCGCGGGCGCGATCGGCGGTGGTCAGAATCACCGCTGCGGCGCCGTCGTTTTCCATGCAGCAGTCGTAGAGATGGAACGGTTCGACGATCCATCGCGACTTGTCGTACTGCTCGCGGGTGAGCGGACGTCCGTACATCACGGCGCGCGGATTGAACTGCGCGTGATGATAGCCGGCGAGCGAGACGGCGGCGAGCGCGTCCTGCGTGATGTTGTGCTCGTACATGAAGCGCCGCGTGCGAAGCGCGACCCAATGAGCAGGCACCGACATCCCGTACGGCATCGTGTACGCCGCCGGTCCCGAGAGCGCTCTGACCGCGGGCGCCTGTCCGAAGCGGACGAACTGGCCCTGCGCAAGCGCCCGGAACACGCATACGTACTTCGCGTATCCGGCGACCAGCGCGGCGGCCGCGTTTCCGACCGCGCCGGAGCCGCCGCCCCCGCCTCCGCCCCAGAACATGTTCGAGTAACGGAGCGCGGGCAATCCGAGTGCGGCGGCGACTCGCGAGGCGTCGTTGCGCTCGTTGCTGTAAGAGGCGAAGCCGTCGATATCTGTTACGGCGATTCCGGCGTCGTCGGCCGCCTTCTTTATCGCCTCGCAGGCGAGCCGGAATTCGCTGACCGGAGCCTGCCCGCGCTTGTAATACTTCGTCTCGCCGATCCCGACGATCGCGACCTTGTCTTTGACCGTGAATTCGTCTGTGCTCATGAGCCTTGCGAGCCATATAGCGCATGCCGCACGCACTTGAGAACCGTGTGACGAGACGCGGCGAAAGCTGCGAGCGGACGAAACGGGCGTAAGCTCGCCGACCTCGCGGTTCCTCTTCGCCGTGCCAGACGTGAGCGGCCGGGTGCGATGCTTCGCGTTGTTTTGCGCCGCTGGGCATCGCGCCGGCAAAGAGATTTTTCTCTCTGCGGTACCTCACCCTCGCAGCTTCGCGGCTTGCCCTCTCCTGACAATCGGGCGAGGGCCAGAAATGGATTTCGAAACCACGCCAGCAGCCTGCAAGGCTCGCGCGGGCCTCTTCATGGGCAGGGAACCGTGAGGATTCGAGGCGGTCAGCCGCGCTCCGGTCGGCTTACGAGGCGGAGTGCGGCGCGGGCGATATAGAGTTCTTCGTCGAGCGGGATCACGTGGACCGCGATTTTTGATGCGTCGGAGGAGATTCGGCCCTCGCGTCCGACGGCGGCGCGGTTGCGTTCGGGGTCGAGCTCGATACCGAGCCA
Source organism: Deltaproteobacteria bacterium (assembly GCA_021817345.1). Taxonomy (GTDB): domain Bacteria; phylum Desulfobacterota; class Binatia; order Binatales; family Binataceae; genus DTIX01. The sequence goes on from JAKAVC010000149.1 coordinate 15,907, forward strand.
TTGGAGCCCCCCGAGAATCCGCGCGCGAATCCAGTCGGCGTTCTCGCCGATTCCGCCGCCAAAGATTATCGCGTCGGGCCGTCCGGCAATCGCCACATAGGCGCCCACGTACTTGCGCGCGCGATGGCAGAAAACCTCGATCGCGAGCGCGGCATCCGCGTTTCCGGAATCGGCCGCTCGCTTGAGTTCGCGCAGATCGTCCGAAAGGCCCGACACGCCGAGCATCCCGGACTTGTGATTCAGGACTCGTTCGATTTCATCCGGCGCTATTCCTTCATTCGCGGCAAGATAGGTGACGATCGCCGGATCAAGGTCGCCCGAGCGCGTCGCCATTACGAGCCCTTCAAGCGGCGTAAGACCCATCGAGGTGTCCACCGAACGACCCG
>JAKAVC010000104.1 GCA_021817345.1 Deltaproteobacteria bacterium
CGCCCGCAGCGCGGGCGATAGTCGCGATCAGCGCGAGCCCCGCAAGCGCCGGCACGGCGGCCGCAGTCCACATCCACACACGCGCTCCAATCTTCGTTGTCGTCCTTTCCCTCATGGTTCCTCCGATTCGCGCCGCTCCTTGCCGGCCCGCGGGGTTGCGGGCTGAGTCCCGATGGCCGGTGGAACGGAGATCAGTTGCTGTTTGAACGTGCTGGTCGAAGCCCGCGATTATACCCACCTCGGACTAAAATGTGTATCTGAAGGTTATATACCCGATATTGACCGTATATGGCGCCCACACCGTGTTGCCGAGAAACGTGGAGTTGGGGCTCGCGGCCGGCATGAAGTTTTGCATCTGGTCCACCATGAAATCGTACTCGCCAAAATTATTGAAATAGTATCCGATGTCGACCAGGAAGTTCTTGCGCAGCTCGTATTCGTACTGAACGATTAGCTCATCCTGCCGGTTCCCGACGTCAGGATAGTCGACCGCCGGCGTCGCGGACGCCGTATCTCCCGCCTGGTGAACACTGCTGTTGCCGACCGTGTACGTGTACTGCACTTTCAGGTGCGACGGATTCGGAAGAATGCGATTCGCCGGTATCGCGACGTCCATGCCGACCTCCACATCGTTGGCCTGGTTGCGTCCGGTCGCCGTCCACACGTTCGTTTTTCCGGGCGGAGGTTTCGGCGCGGGAATCCTCGTCTCGTCGAGTGATTGCGAGTTCCAGTCGTAGGCCTGCCCTGAGTAATCGCTGAAGAAGTGCACATGCGGCAAGGGATCCCAACTCACGCCCACAGCCGGAGTATAGTTCGAAGTGTGCTGCAGTCCGAAGTCGCTGTTGGGATAGTTATAGTCGTCGTAGTAGAATGCGGCGAACATCGTGAGGTTTTCCACCGGTTGCACGGCGGCATAGAGAGTCGTCTGATTCACGTCGAGAGTGGCCTCGTCGAAGCGCCTGAGGGCCTGCAACTCCTCGATTTGCGGCGGCACCGCGCCAAGCACTCCCAGCAGCGATGCGCGGTTGTTGTTGTATCCGGGCGAGTCGCGATGCGCGTACTGATAGTTCGCCTGGAAAGTCATCCACTGGTATGGATTCCAGTCGATCGCGGGTCCAAAGCTGGTCTGGTCCTGCTGCAGCACCTCCAACCCGCCGTTGTGATTTCGCTGCCAGTTGAAAAGGAAGTGCGTGGCGATGGTATTGGTCAAGCGATAGGTCGGCTCGAAAATGACGTTTTGCTGCGAGAACGAGAACGGATAGGCGGTGAAGGGCGTCTGCAAATCCGCCACGTCATTCAGCGATTTGACGCCCGTGAATGTGATCGCGGGCGTCTGGTTGTCATAATCGAAATACTCATAGGTCGCCTTGATGTCCAGTTGTTCGATCGGGTTGCTGTCGATCGTCAGGTTGGTGAAGAACGGACGCACGTCGCCACCGAGGCTGTTCGGCGCCCCGACCGAGCTTAATGACTGGCTGAGCGGGCTGTTGCTCGTGAGCGGGATGAAGGGAGAATCCTGGAGCCAGAATCCATATTCGAGGCTGCCCATCACCTGGGTGTTGAACGGAAGCTGTCCGTTCCCATTCACAATGAAGTTGTGCGCCTGATTGTCCGGGTACATCGCCGCCCGCCCCCGGCAGGGGCCGGTCCCTCCGGCGGAAGTGAAGACGCTGGAACTTACGCATGCGCCGCTCGGCCCGATCGGGTTGGCCCAGGTGGCTGGATTGTCCCAAGTGAGAGTCGAATAGTCATCCACGAAGAAGGATCCCTGGTACTTGAAGCCAACCACCCATCCATCCTTCGCATACTCCGCCCCTGTGCCGAAGTTATAGATGTAGTATTGAGTCGGAACCCAGAGCTCGTTCACCTTGTAAGTGCCCGGGTTGGGGCCGAACATAAAGCTCCCGCCGAAAGGCTGCTGGCCGGTCGGATTCTGATAATCCAGGTCGGCGCTGAAAGTCCACGACGGCGTGGGCGTGACGCGCACGTCGATGTCCGCGATCCCTTCGAGCAGGCTCATGTCGAAATATTTTTTGTTGTCCGTGAGCCAGGGCCCGAGGTCCTTTTCCGAAGTGGGCTTCGTGGAGAGCGTGAAGTCGCCGCCGTTTTCATCATACGGCGTGCTCGCGACGTGGTCGCTGAAGAAGTGGGGAATCTCGAAGTATTTGACCCGAACGTCGAGCAGACCGTACTTGCCGAAGCGCAGCGAATACATCTGGTTCTTCTGGGCGACGTTCACCGCGTCGAATCGAGCGTAGTACTTGTCCTCCTTGTCGCCCAGCAGAGCCTGGAGATGGGGCACAATGAACTGCTGCGCCAGGTCTCTATATTCCTGGTATCTCGCGGGCGCCTCGTCGTATGGCACGGGCTGGGGAATGGCGCCCGCCTGAACCGAGCCTTGCATCGTATAGTTCCCCAGGTCGACTTGTGCCATCGCGGATTCAACCATCAAGAGCACAAGCGCTATCGTTCCAAATCCTGCGAACAACCGCTTGAGATTCATTGCCTTCTCCTCCCCGATCGGCAACAAAAACGTGGTGCGGGCTAGCGGCAATGCCGCGCATTTACTCTCTTGGCTTCAGCGCGTGAAATATCTCCCACCCGGCGAATTGGAGCCGTGTATCTGCGCATGACAATTGGCGCATTGCTGGTTGATTACGAAAATCTGACCTGCCCTATGCGGTTCACTGGGATGAAACGTGCCGATGTGGCAGCGCTGGCAGAGCATCGGCATGGCAATCACCAGCATGTGCTGGTTGATGCTGCCGTGGGGCAGATGGCAGTTGAGGCAGTTCATCGCCACCGGCGCATGCATCCAAAGGAACGGCCCCCGCTTTTCGGCGTGGCACCGATAACACACCTCATTGACCGTCGCCGCGCGCAGTTGATGCGGATAGGGGCCGCCATGCGGATTATGGCAATCGACGCATGTCATCAGCCCTTCGCGCACCGGCATGTGCGACGGCAGGTTGATTTCCATCTTCACGTCGAGATGACAGCGAAAGCACACCTGCGTTTCCCGGCGCGTCACCACGAATGGGGTGATGAATTCATTTGCGAGCGGCGTCTTCCTTAGCTGCGGATCGGGCAGCGCGGTCTTTGTCACCGGACACATCACGGCGTGGCAATCAACGCATCGCACGCCGCGGATGGCATGGGTACTCGCATTCCAGAACGCACGCTCACCGTTCTCATGGCATTGCAGACAGCGCTGATTCTCGATCTTTATGTCCTTGAAATCGGTCTCCTTGAAGCTCAGAAAACCGGGCGAAGGCTTATGCGGATGACGCAGATGGTCGCGGCCGGCTCCGTGGCAGGACTGACAGGCAAGCGCTTCCTTCTCATCGCGCGGCCCACCCAGCATCAGATGGCCCATCATGGTCTTGCCGAAGGACTTGACCTGTACCCTGTGACAGCTCGTGCAGGTCGAATTCTTGACGTACCCAGCCGGAAAGATGATCTCCGGCGTGGCCTGGGAAGCAGGGGCGTTTGCGGCAATCGCGCGAATTGGCGAACTCAGAAAAACGGTTCCAAACGCGATCAACGCCACGAAAAGACCCGCCACAGACCTTAGCGGATTGCGGTCCCCCTCCATTCTGGCGTCCTCCATTTCGGGCGCTCGCCGCTGGCGAAGCCGCCCGCTCAACAGGTCAGCCACTCACGCAGCTCATTTGACGCGCCTGGACGTCGCGCGACGCCGCCGAAGAGCGGGCGCGAACAGAAATTCTTCACGGTATCTTTTCTGGTGCCTTAAGAAAGCTACATCCAGGAGCTCTCTTTGAGGTCTGCCATCGGCCTTCGCTTCGCCGAGCGAATTTTCCTGATCGATGTCGGATATCCAGGCGAGGTCGGACGCGAAAGTTCTCTTGCGTGGAGAGATGGATTGTCTTGGCGAAAGTTGGAGTCGCGGACAGCTCTTGCCATCGGGGCGCACATCTGCGCTATGGCCTCCACTCGTGGCGTCGCGTCTCGCGCCGGCGAGGAGCGTGAGGTCTTCACACGACCAATCGCGGGACGACAGCTCCTCGTCGGCGCGGCATTTTTACGTCGGACGGGTCAGCCCTTGTAGATGCGGTTCAGCTTGCGCATGCCGGCGAGCCAGCGATCGTAATCGTTGGCCTTGTTGCGCATGTATTTGAGCACCTGGGGATGCGGCAGAATCAAAAATCTTTCGTTCTCGATCGCATCCACGCAGGCTCCGGCGACCTCATCGGGCTCAAGCATGCCGTTCACGCTGGCAACCCCATCCGGATTCCCAGCAGTCATCGCGGTACGCACGGCCTGCGGACAAAGCACCGAGACCCTGATCCCTTGGTCGCCGTACGTGATTGCGAGCCATTCGGCGAACCCGACCGCCGCGTGCTTGGTAACCGCATAGGGCGCCGAGCCGATCTGCGAAAGCAGGCCCGCGGCCGAAGCGGTATTGAGCAGATAGCCGCCGCCGCGCGGGATCATGCGTGGGACGAGATGCCTTGCGGCCCAAACGTGCGCCATCACGTTGATGTCCCAGATGCGCTGCCACTCGTCGTTGGCGACCTCGGGACCGCCCCCGATGCCGATACCGGCGTTGGAACAGTAGAGAGCGATCGGTCCGTGCTCGGACTCGGTGCGCTCGATTAGCCGCTGAATGTCAGCTTCGCGCGCAACGTTCGTTTCGATCGCAACTCCGCCTATTCCCGCGGCGACCTCGCGCGCCCCGTCGCCATTGAGGTCCGCGCAAATCACGCGTTTTGCGCCTTCCCGAGCGAAACGGATCGCGAGCGCCCGTCCGATTCCGCTTGCCGCTCCCGTCACCACTACGACTCGATTCAAAAGTTTCATTTATCTTCCTTTCTTTTCCATGGATTCCCGCACGCCGCCGGTTAGCGAAACAACAGTCTTTGGCGGTGCACAGGATTCTCATCAATTTTGGGCAAACTCACACATCCATGGCGGACTTCGCCCATAAGCTGCCACTTGGACAACATTGTGTCGGACGAAGCGGGCCCCTCGCGCAAGTCCGGTGCTTATGCGATACTGCGCCGACGGGCGGACCCGGCCAGCTCTGAGTCCGGTGCGTGTCCGTTCACACGAGCACCCCGTCAGGTTGATTGCTCGATTGTCCTCGATACAGGGTACACGCGCGAAGGATTCGGTTGCGAGGATGATAGGCAGGCTAGCCAAGGCGATGAAACTGGCCCCTGAAGGAGCCAAACTTTCGTTCGCGATTCTTCTGGCCGGAATCGTTGCCCTCGGGTTCCGATTCCCGGTCGCGGGCGGGATTGCGATCGCGCTCGGGCTCGCGGTTGCCTCATTCTTCCGCGATCCGGAGCGCTTTCCGGCCCGCACCGCGGGCGTCGTCATCTCGGGCGCCGACGGCCGCGTGACCGACATCTGCGAATCCCGCATCCCGGGCGAGGAAAGCGCGCGCTACCATCGGGTTTCGGTCTTCATGTCACCGCTCAACGTGCATGTGAACCGCGCTCCGGTGGGCGGAGAAGTCGTCACGGTCGAGCATACGCCGGGCGAATTCCGCGCCGCCTACCACGACCATTCGAGCCAGCACAACGAGCGCAACCTGATCGTCATCCGCGACGACGCGGGCCGCCGCCACGGCATGATGCAGGTGGCGGGCTATCTGGCGCGGCGGATCGTATGCCGGGTGCGCGCGCATGATAGAATAGAGCCTGGCCAGCGAATCGGCCTTATCATGTTCGGAAGCCGGGTAGATCATTTTGTCCCCCCTGAATACCGGGTCACGGTGACGATCGGCGAGCGCGTTCGCGCCGGCGAAACGGTAATTGGAGAAATCCAGGAATGAAGGGAAAGCGCGGGGTGCGAGGCCCTGAACAGGCGCGGATGCGCCTGATCTCCGGCCGCTTGAAGGAGCATCGCAGCAAAGTCGTCGCGCCACTTCGCCGCGGCGTGTTCCTTGTGCCGGTCACGATCACCTCGCTCGGCCTGTTGTCGGGCTTTTATTCGCTCCTCTCTTCGATAGGCGGACGCTTCGAACTGGCGGCCGTGATGATCATGATCGCGTTCATCTGCGACGGACTGGACGGCCGGGTCGCGCGGCTTTCGAAGACCTCGAGCGAATTCGGCGTCGAGTACGATAGCCTGTCGGATGTGGTGGCGTTCGGCGTCGCTCCGGCGGCGCTCGCCTATTGCTGGGCGCTTAAGCCGCTCGGCAGTCTCGGGATCGTGGCCGCGGGCCTTTACGTGGTATGCGCGGCGCTTCGGCTGGCGCGCTTCAATGTGCAGGTCGCAAGCGTCGACAAGAGCCGTTTCGTCGGGCTGCCGGTGCCGGGGGCGGCCGCGATGCTGGCCGGGGTCGCGCTTGCGTACAGTTATTTCCAGTTGAGCTCGCCGCACGCGCTGAGCGCGGTGATGACACCGCTTACGCTTGCGCTGGGCGGCCTGATGATCTCGCGGGTGCCGTATCCGAGCTTCAAGACGATCGATTTGCGCCATCGCGCACCGATCGAGTTGATCGTCGGAGTGCTGATCGGGCTTGCGTTCCTGTTCGCGATGCCGCAGTTCACGGCGTTCGTGCTGTCGACCTGTTACGTGCTTTCGGGACCGCTCCTGCTGCTTCGCGGCGAGCAAATGCAGCCGAAGGTGCCGGTGCTGCGGCCGGTGCCGGGCAAGTCGCACGGCGCCGTGGGCGCGCCGAACCGGGACACCACTCCTCTACCCGAGGGCGAAGGACCAACCGCCTAGAACAACGGGGCGCTCAATCCGGCCGGGGAAGGGAACGTCGCGATGCCTTGGGCGGACTCGAAGGCTTTCCTCAAGGAATCGTCCCCGCCCCTGAAGGCCTCCCGGTTTAGCGCTTTCGCGCGCTCGCATTCGCGCAAACGGTCTAATGCCTTGTTGACGGGAGCATCGGTTGAGCCGCGCGGCGATGTCGAATCCGCCGGCCACGCCCACGGCGGGAGGAGGCTGTGAACAGCCTGCTGCTAATGCCGCTCTCGCCGAAGAGGTGAATCTTGGACAAACGCCACGAAACCAAACAGCTCCATCGGCAGGTCAAGGCCTATGAAAACCTGCGCTTCCTGGAGAGCAAGGATGCGCGCGCGGTGCGCATTCTTGCCGAGTATCTGGAGCCGCTCTCGCGCTTCGAGCGCTTTGGAATTCAGGACACGATCGTGTTTATGGGCTCGGCGCGCATCCTGTCTCGCGAGGCCGCCGAGGCCGCGCTAGCCCGGGCGGAAAAGAGCGGCAGAGGTGTGGCATCAGCGCGCACCGCCCTGGAACTCTCGGCCTATTATGAAGCGGCGCGCGAACTCTCGTATCGGCTGACGACCTGGTCCAAGAAGCTTGACCACGGCGGGCGCCGCTTCGTTGTGTGCACGGGCGGCGGTCCAGGCATCATGGAGGCGGCAAACCGCGGCGCCTCGGAAGCGAAGGGGCTCAACATTGGCCTGACCATCTCGATTCCCAGCAACGAGTTCAACAATCCCTACGTCAGCCACGAACTGCAGTTTCACTTTCACTATTTCTTCATGCGCAAGTTCTGGTTCGTTTATCTCGCCAAAGCGGTGGTGCTGTTTCCGGGAGGCTTCGGCACGCTCGACGAGTTCTTCGAGATGCTCACGCTGGTGCAGACCCGCAAGATGAAAAAGCGCATGCCGATCGTGCTGTTCGGGGCGAAGTACTGGAACGAGGTGTTGAACTTCGACGCGCTTGTAAAATACGGCACGATCAGCCCCGGCGACGTCGAACTCTTCCATCGGACCGATTCCGTCGATGAGGCTTACGACCTCATAACCCGAGGCCTTACCGTGGAAGCGCTGGCGAATCCCGGCGCGAGGCTTTAGCCGCTCCGTCATCGCGGGCGATAGACCGTGAAGGGCCGCGCGGAGCGGATCCATTCAGGCTGTTTTCGCCACGGCCGCCCGGCCTGAAAGCCCCCATCCACCACGAACGCCTGGCCGGTGATGAAACTCGAGCGTTCGCTGGCCAGAAATAGCGCCATTTCCGCAATGTCGCGGGGTTCGCCGGGACGCTCGATCGGTTGCGCGTCGGACATCCACGCTTTTCGCGACTCCATCTCCGCGTCGGGTTTCCCAACCGTGTTCAGCGCAAGAGGAGTGGCGATGAATCCGGGGCAGATGCAATTGACGCGCACTCGTGCTTCGGCAAGTTCCAAGGCGACCGACTTGGTCAGTTGGATAACGGCGGCCTTCGCTGCCGCGTAGGCGTGAGGTGAGTATCCCGCGACCATTCCTGCAACGCTTGCGGTGGAGATGATGCTGCCGCCCTGGCGGCGAAGAATCGGGGCGGCATACTTCATGCCCAGAAATACTCCGCGCACCAGCACGTCGAAGGTCATGTCCCATTCTTCCGGGGGCGTTTCCGCGATCCCGCCCAAAGCGCCCCCGAAGCCGGCGTTGTTAAAAATACAATCCAACCTTCCGAAAGAGCTTTCAGCACGAGCCACTGCCGCGCGCACCTCTTCCTCGCGCGTGACATCGGTCCGCTGGAACACGGCGTTTGGCGCCAGTTCGCGCGCGAGCGCCTCTCCGCGTTCGCCTTGCATGTCGGCGATCACGACGCGTGCGCCGTTTTCGACAAATAGACGGGCGGTTGACGCCCCGATACCGCTTGCCCCGCCGGTGATGATTGCGACCCGGCCCGCTAATTCACTCATGGTTCGATCCTTTACGCGCATTGCGCGCTGTTCTTCTCCGTGACGCGGTTAAGTTCGATTTTCTTCATTTTCCGAGAGGATATTAGCGCAATTTCGAGAAGCTCGGGCACGACGGTCGGAACTCGGCCGCTCGATCTGAGCCGAGACAGGCGACCCGGCGGCTAGAACGGATTCTCTGAATCGAGTCCGAGAGTGATCCGTCCGAGCTGCTCGGTTACGCGATCGACGTGCCCGTTGATATGAAGCGGCATCGCCTGAAAATCGCGATAGCGGCGCTCGAAGTCCGCGCCCTCGCGCAGTCCGTTGCCGCCGAGCACGCGGAGAATGAGCCTCATGGCTTCGTCGCACAGCAGCACGGCCTGCATCCCGGCCGAGGTCTGCCGAAAGTAATCGCCCTCGGTCGGCGTCACGCGGGCTGCGATTCGCGCGTCCGTCTCCGCCATCGCGGCGTACACGGTATCGGTCGCCGCGTTGATGAGTGCGCGGGCGCGCCCGAGGTTCACATGGATGGTGGGCCGCTCAACCATCCTAGTTCCAAGGATAGCGACGCGGTTCCTGATGCTGAGCGCGGTTTCGTCGAGCGACGCCTCGGCCAGTCCCGTCGCCATCGCACCCAGCCACATCACTGAGATAGCGACCCAGTCTTCGCGGTAGCGATGGTGGATCATCGGGTGGTCGGGCCGTCGAAAGAGTGCGCGGTATCTCGCAGGCGCCGGAACGACGCGCTCGCTCGGCACCTCGACGTTCTCATAGTGGATGTGGTCGGTGGCCGACGCCCGCACGGCGCTTCCGTCCCACGTCGGCTCGATCCGCACGTTGGGATGCCTGAGATCGACGAGCGTGAATTGCGGCACTTCGACGCCCCGCTTGATAAAGACGACGCCGGCCCATTCAGCATATCGACAGCCGGAACCGAATGTCGCAACTCCGGATATGATGGTCTTGCCGGCCGAATCGACCCCGGTCACCCGGGACCCGGCGCCGGCGGGGAAGCAGAACCACTCGCGTTTTTTGACAGCCTCGGCCAGAAAGGCGGCGTTCGCGGGACCGAGCAGTCCGGCGAAATGATGAAAGACGCACAGGTGATTCCATAGGCACCACGCCGTCGAGCCACATCGCGGAGCGATCGCGCGCAGTTCATTTGCGATCGCGACGATCGGCTCCTCGAGGCCTAAGAGTTCGCGCGCGGCGGAGATCCGCATGATGTCGTTATTTTTGATTGCCGCAACGAGGTCCGCGGAGAGCGAGCGTGTCCGATCGGCTTGCGAGGCCTGCGCGGCAATATCATGAAGAAGCGGCGCAATGTACTTCGCCTCGCCGTGAACCCGGCCGGTGCTGGTAAAGCTGTGGTCATCAGGCATCGTTCGTCCTCCGTGCGGCGCGGTTGCCACTCGAAGCGCGCCCTCCATACCGCGCTGAGCGGACTTCAGCATACCAGCGACACGTTCATGCACTACATGATTTCGAGTCCGGCAGATTGGTGACGGAATTCAGCGCAGACGCTTGCCGTCGAGAATTTCGAACGGGATTTCGATTTCGCCCGAGCCGCAGGACGGGCATCTGAGCAGCCGCTCATCGACGAATTCTGATGGGCTCGCGGTATCCAGCGTCAGGGCATCCGCCTGTTCCGTGGCGACGCTCGCTTGCGGGGAACTGACGAGGTACAGACGGCCGCCCTGAGTCGAGGCGCCACATCGCCCGCATTCCCAGAGCGCCGCTTTGGCGATTGCCCTGCTAATCACGCACCCATAATAGCAGGGATGGATTCATGTCCCGAATCCGGGCGTCGCGCCGTTGCGGCGAGACCCTATCGGCACTATGGTTCATTGGGCCGCCCGCCGTTTCCTCCGCGCGACGCGGAGAGCAGGGAGAATCGCGATGGATGTCTCGCCCTTGGCCTATGTCGGCAGCAGCCTCCACCAGGTTGCGTTTGTGGTGCGCGACCTGGAAGCCGCGCAGAACTTCTTCAACAAAGCGATGGGGGTGGCACGTTTTTACCTCTTCGACAATTTCAGCGAACAAGTGACGGACAAACGGCTGCGCGGGCGTCCGGTTGAACAGAAAGTGCGCCTGTCGATCGCGTATTCGGCCGACACGCAGATTGAACTCATCCAGCACATCTCCGGCGAGACTTGCTACAAGGAGTTCCTCGATCGCAGGGGCGAGGGGCTGCATCATCTCGGCTTTTTCCTCTACGAGCGGGCCAAGTACGATCGCGCGCTGCAGGCGTTGGGCGGCTCTGGTTACGAGCAACTGATGAGCGGCAAGCTCGGCGAGAGCGAATACACTTACTTCGACACGGAAGCGGCAATCGGCTCGGTAATGGAAATCGTGTACCTGAGCGCCGAGGGCCGGGCGCTTATGGACCGAATCAGGCGCGGCGACTTTTAGCGAGCGCCGGCGCGGCATCCGGCCGTCAGGACGAAGTCTTCCGCTCTTCGCGCCGGATCATCTCGTAAACCATCGCGGCGGTCTTGCCGACCAGCCCGACGCATCGCCCCATCTTCTCCGGCGAGCTCCGGTATGCCTTCACCTGCTCGGGTTTGGTGAAATCGATTCCGGTAATGTCGCGGCAAAGGGGACTGACCTCGATTTCCGCGGCAAAGCGGCGGTACATCTCCGCAGTCAGCGGAAACAGTCGAGCGTTCTCTTTTTCTTCCAGCGTGCCTTTGCCGTGATCAACGCCCAGCGCGGCGACCGCGCCAACTATCGCGCCGCACACCGACCCCATCCCTCCGATTCCGCCGCCGAATCCACCCATCATCCGGATTGCGCGATCGTCGGATTCGCCCTTCAGATCCTGCACCACGTGCAGGACAGCCTGGCTTCAGTGGAAGCCTTTGCCCAGGTAAAACGCGGCGCGCTCGGCTATATCGAAATCCGGTTCCTTCATGAACCTCGCCCCCTGCGAATTTACGCTGATAGTCGTGCATCATTCGTGCCGTCCGCTTTCAGCGGACGAATCAAATAACCGAACGAAATAAGACAGGCGCACAGTTCGCGGACGCACTCTAATGGTATTCCGAGGTTCCCGTGGCGTGCTTCGATCCGCGTCACATGGCGCGATCGGAATCCTTCTGTCTCTGTCGTTTTCGCCCGGCGTGCCTTGCTTTTCGCAACGATTTGCGCGGCGGCCTGTCACTCGCGCCGCGAGTGGATACAGCTTAAGGGATGGACTCGAACCCGGGTCAAGGGGCGTCTCAAGAGTCCAGGCAGCCGCATCTTCGCGGACGCTCAGATGCGGCGATCCTAGGGTGTCTCAGGCGGTCGAGCGGGTGTGCGCGGGTCCGCGGGCAACGGTCGTCAGATTGTGGGCGGTATTGATCAGCGCGACGTGGGAGAACGCCTGCGGAAAATTCCCGAGCATCCGTTTTGCGCGGGTGTCGTATTCCTCGGAAAGCAAGCCGACGTCGTTTCGCAGTGAAAGAAGTCGCTCGAACACTCCACGCGCGTCGTCATAGCGCCCCATCAGAACCAGGTTGTCGGCATACCAGAACGAGCAGGCAAGGAAAGCGCCTTCGCCCTCCGGCAGTCCGTCCACTTCGGAATTCGACCCGTACCGCATTACCAGCCCGTCGCGCATCAGGTTGCGTTCGATCGCTTCGAGGGTGCCGACAACGCGCGGGTCGGAGGCGGGAAGAAATCCGACCAGTGGGATCAGGAGCGTCGAGGCGTCGAGGGTTTCCCCGCCGTAGTACTGCACGAAGGCGTTGAGCTCGCGATTGAAGGCGTGGGCCATGACATCCTTGCGGATCTGCTCGCGAAGCGCGCGCCATTTTTCGATCGGTCCGCGATGGCCATGGCGTTCCACGGCCTTTACGGCGCGATCGGCGGCCACCCACGCCATCACTTTGGAAAAGGTGAAATGACGGTGCGGCCCGCGAACCTCCCAGATTCCGTTGTCCGGTTCGCGCCATCCCGTTTCGAGGAAATCCATGATCACCTTGAGGACTTCCCAGGCGTCGGCGTCGGCTTCGATGCCATGGGCGCGCGCGGTATGCATCGCGTCCATCACTTCGCCATAAACGTCGAGCTGGAACTGACCATGCGCCGCGTTGCCGATTCTTACGGGCGTGCTTGCCTCGTAACCCTTGAGCCACGGAATCTCCATCTCCGAAAGGCGGCGCTCGCCGGCGAGCCCATACATGATCTGAAGCTTTTGCGGTTCGCCTGCGACCGCCCTCAGAAGCCATTCGCGCCATGCTTGCGCTTCTTCGGTGTAGCCGGCGACAAGCAGTGCGTAGAGCGTAAAGGTTGCGTCGCGGAGCCAGCAATAACGGTAGTCCCAGTTGCGGCTTCCGCCCATGGATTCGGGAAGCGAGGTGGTCGGCGCGGCGACGATTCCGCCGGTCGGCCCGTAGGTCAGCGCCTTCAGCGTGATCAGCGAACGAACCACAGCGTCGCGCCATGGGCCGGCAGCGATCGAACATTGTGCGGCCCACTTACGCCACCATGATTCCGTCTCGGCGAGCATATGAATCGGGTGCTTGTGGCCGGGCTCCTGCTCGTGGGACGGAAACCAGGTCAGGGTAAACGGGATAGTCTGGCGCTCGCCGACGGTGAATTCGGCAAGCGTACGAAAGTCCTGGCCGAACATCCTGACCGGAGAGCGCAATCTAAGCGCGTCCGGACCGGCGATCGCGCTGAGGCCATGGTCGCGGCGCCTGACCCACGGAACAATACTTCCGTAATCGAAGCGGAACACCGCCTCCATCCGCATCGAGACGGTTCCCTTGCGGCCTTCGACGACGCGCACCAGGTCCACCTGGTAGCCCGACTCCTGTATTGGCATGAAGTCGGAAATCGCGACGACGCCCTCGGAGGTTTCAAACTCGGTTTCGAGCACCAATGTGCTCTCCCGGTAGTGGCGCCTGACTTTGCGGATTTTGCCCCGCGGCGCGAGCAGCCATCGCCCGTTTTCGCGGTCACCCAACAGCGCGGCGAAGCACGCGCCCGAGTCGAAGCGCGGCATGCACAGCCAGTCTATAGAGCCGTCGCGCCCGACCAGCGCCGCGGTTCGCGTGTTGCCGATAAGCGCGTAATCCTCGATTCTGAGACCCATTGCCTCCGTCCCTGCCACGAGCACGTTGCCGTCGCGGCTGCGTCCGCGCGATCAGTCCCGATTGTAGCGAGCCCGGAGGACGACTTCATGTGTGTCCGACCGGGCCGCGACACCCAGGGCCGGCCCGGGGAGAGTTCGCCGAGCGGGCACCCGACCGGAGCTAGACTGCCTGAGACGCCTGAACAGTGCGCTCACGAACGCCGCCCACACAAGACGAGCGCAAGCGTCTCCCAGGAAGCCTTCCGTCGAGGAGGGCATCGTGAGTCCGAAAATCCACCAATTGGGAATCGTTACAAGTCGCGCAACGAGATTGCGCGCGGGCTCTGTGCAAGGCCCGGCCGGTTGCGGTATCTCTGGCGCAGCAGCGCTGCGAGGAGGAGCTATTACGATGGCGCGTCTTGCGGGCAAAATTGCACTTATCGTCGGCGGCGGCGCGGACGGTCCGCCCCGCGAGGGCGAGAAACTCTCGATCGGCAACGGACGGGCGACCGCTATCATGTGCGCGCGCGAAGGAGCCTCGGTGATGGTCGCGGACCGCTCGCTCGCTCTTGCCAAGGAGACCGCGCAGGCCATCCGCGACGAAGGCGGACGAGCCGAAACGGTCGAAATGGACATCTCGCGCGAGGAGGACTGCCGGCGCGCGGTCGAAGCGACCGTTAAAGCCTTCGGCGCGCTTCATCTGCTGGTCAACAACGTCGGAATCGCGATCGGAGGACGGCTTCTCGAAACCAGCGCCGAGCAGTTCGACCGGATGGTCGCGGTCAACCTGCGCGGCCATTTCCTTACGATGAAATACGCGGTGCCGGAAATCGCGAAGGCCGGCGGCGGCTCGATCGTCAACGTCTCCTCGCTCGCCGCGCTGCGCAGCAACCAGATGCTGCCGTATGAGGCGACCAAGGCGGCGCTGCTTGGACTTTCGCGCTCGGCGGCGATGAGCCATGCGCGGGACAAAATCCGCGTCAACACGGTGCTGCCGGGATTGATCAACTCCTCGATGGTGCGCCGGCAGGTGGGAGATCGCGAAGCTCAGGTCGCGCCGAGAATCCCGATGCGGCGGCAGGGCACGCCCTGGGAGGTTGCGAATGCGATCGTCTTTTTGCTCTCCGACGAGGCCTCTTATATCACCGCAACGGAGCTGGTCGTTGACGGCGGGCTGAGCGCACGCTGAAAGCGCCCTTGTCAAAGGAAGGATCCGACGATGAGAAAAGTGAAAGTCGGCTATCAGTTCGATTTCCGAAACCCTCCCGGTTCGCGGATCGGATTCCCCGAGCTTTACGCCGAGATGCTATCGCAGGCCGAAGCGTGCGAGGCGCTTGGCTTCGACTCCATCTGGCTGACCGAGCATCATTTCACCGACGACGGCTATCTGCCTTCGATGATGCCGGCGGCCGCCGCAGTCGCGGCGCGCACGAAAAAGGTCGCGATCGGCACCTACGTGCTGCTCGCCCCGTTCCAGCATCCGCTCAAACTCGCCGAGGACACGGCGGTTGTTGACGTAATCTCGAACGGGCGCTTGCGGCTCGGAATCGGACTCGGCTACCGGGCCGAAGAGTTCGAGGGCTTCGGCGTGCCGCGCGCCGAGCGGATGGGCCGGACGCTGGAGACGATCGAGATTCTCAAGCGCGCATGGACAGGCGAGCGCTTCGATTACCAGGGAAAATATTTCTCCTTTCGCAACGTGCGCGTGCTGCCAACGCCCGCGAGCCGTCCGTATCCCGAGCTTCTATGGGGCGCCGGCGCGCCCAAGGCTATCCAGCGCGCGGCGCGGCTCGATCTGTCCTTTGCATGCGTGGGCGGGCGCAAGGAAATAAACACCTACCTCGACGCGCTCAAGGCCGAAGGCAAGGACCCGGTACGCTACAGTATCGTCAACAGCCGCGTGATCTACATCGCCGACAGCGAGGAAGAGGCGTGGCGCGACACACGAGACGGACTGATGTACCAAGCGGAGCTTTACGGCCAGTGGCTCAAGGCTGCGCAGGCGCTCGGCGGCGGCAAGGGCGACGTGCTGATTCGCCCCGACCCTGACCGGCTGCGCCGCACCAGTATCCTCGGTCCCGCCGCGATGGTGCGCGAGCGCGTCGCGGAGATACTGGACACCACGCCGATGACCGAGCTTATCGCGGTGATGCAGCTTCCGGGGCTCGACCCAAGGAAGGCGCGCCGCTCGATGGAACGGTTCGCCAAAGAGGTGCTGCCGGCGATAAAGAACGCCTGAATCATCGGAGCCCAATTGAGCCATCGCGCGGAGCAGCCAAAACCGGCCTAGTGTCCTGTCTCGCAAATATCTATAGAGGCACAAGCCGAAGTGTGCCTGAAAAGCGCGGAATCTGTGCACCAATCGTCAGTTCAACGGCAGGGCGAGTGCTGCACTTATTTAGGAGACACTACACTAGCCTTTTTCTTCACTATGCGTTCGACTGTTGGATGCAACGGGAACACCCCGACATCCCGTTCGAGCGATACGCTGATGATGTTATCTGCCACTGCCGGAG
>JAKAVC010000134.1 GCA_021817345.1 Deltaproteobacteria bacterium
CATCGCGCGCCGGATGGACCCGCCGCTCGCGCGCGGCGAAGAGCTTCGAGCGAATCGCCGCCAGCGCGTCACCAAGCTGTTCGGGCGAGCGGTTGAACATCCGCGCCGCCTCACCGGTGTCAATCGTGCGATGCAGGATGCTCTTGCCGTCGAAGTTGCCTTGCTCGGTCACGTCGAAGTAGCGCTCCGCTATCGCGGCGAGGTCGTCGCCGAGCACTTCGCGCACTTCAGCGGGCGTCCAGACGAAAAACTTTCCTTCTTCGCCCTCGCTGTCCGCATCCTGCGTCGAATAGAAGCCGCCCTCGGGACTGGTCATCTCGCGCAGCACGTAGTCGAGCGTCTCGCCCGCGACCCTGAGAAATTCCGGTTCGCCGAGCGCGCGGGCCGCGTCGAGGTAAAGCCGGGCAAGCAGGGCGTTATCGTAGAGCATCTTCTCGAAGTGCGGCACCAGCCATCGCTCGTCCACGCTGTAGCGATGGAACCCGCCGCCGAGCTGATCGTAGATTCCGCCCTTGGCCATCTTGACCAGCGTGTCGCGCACCATGTCGGCAAAGCTGATGTCGTCGTCGGCGTCGTAGGCGCGCAGGAACAGTGAGAAAACGAAACTGTTCGGGAATTTCGGCGCCTGGCCGAGCCCGCCGTGAACGCTGTCGTAGGCGCGTGCGAGAGCGCGCGCCGCGTCCACCGGCAAATCGCGCGCAAGCTCTCCCGCAAGCGGCGTGAAATCCGCCAGCGAACCGAGCGCTTCGGCCATCCGCTCCGCATTATGCTGCACTTCATGCGCGCCGCGCCGATACGCGTCGGCAACCGCGGTGAGCACCCGCGCGAATCCTGGCATCCCCTGCCGATCCGTCGGAGGAAAGTAGGTGCCGCCCCAGAACGGCTTTCCCTCGGGCGTCAGAAACATGTTGAGCGGCCACCCGCCCCGCCCGGTCATCATTTGAACCGCTTCCATGTAAATCTGGTCGAGGTCCGGGCGCTCCTCGCGATCAACCTTGATCGGCACGAAGTTCTCGTTGATAAGGCGCGCGATCGCCGTATCCTCGAACGATTCGCGCTCCATCACATGGCACCAATGGCAGGCCGAGTAGCCGATCGAGATCAGGATGGGCTTGTTCTCCGCACGGGCGCGAGCGAGCGCTTCCTCGCCCCACGGATACCAGTCCACTGGGTTGTAGGCGTGCTGGCGCAGGTATGGGCTCTGCTCGTTGATGAGACGGTTGGGTTTGCGCTCGTTACGTGTATCGTGCTCGCTCATTGAAACGCCGATTCGCCGTTGGTGGAGCAGCCCGGCGCGTGACGAAAGACGCCGCGCTATCGGACGGGATTGACGCTAGCACGCGCGATGGCGGGCTTCCATGCGGCTTGCAAGCGCCAACCTTAACACAGACACTTATGGCCGGCGGCTGGCGGAAGAATTCCCAACTCTCGTCGCTTCCCGAAAGGCCGCGTATCGATGAGTGCGGAGCGGATCGAATCGACTTCACCGTCCCAGGCGGACAATCACGAACAAGCTTCAATCTGGCGAATCGGAGCGGGGGCCGTGCTCGGGCTCAGTGCGATTCTTTTCTTCGTTCGCCTCGGCGCGCGCGCTCTCTGGTCCTCGGAGTATCGATGGGCCGAGATTGCGCGCGAGATGCTCAGAACTGGCAATTACTTCTGGCCCACTCTCGACGGACGCCTCTACTACGACAAACCGCTCGGCAGCTACTGGCTGGTGGTCGCATCGACGTGGGTAACCGGCGGGATGAACGAAGCCGCCGCGCGGCTGCCGTGCGCGATCGCGGGACTGCTCGGTGTCGCGCTTCTGATTGTTCTCGTCAAGCGCCTTTACGACCTGCGCACCGCCGTTATCGCCGGCCTCATTCTCGCCACCAGCTTCAGTTTTGTCTTCTTCTCACGCACCGCGTCGGCCGACGTTGAGACGATAACCGGCGAACTGGCCGCACTCGCGCTCTTTTTCAGGCACGAGCGCAAGCCCGACGGATGGTGGGTGGTGGCGCTATGGCTGGTGATGGCGGTTACGTCGCAGATGAAAGGGCTGCTTGGCTTCGTCTTGCCGATCATGGTGATCGGCACGTATGCGACGCTTGCGGACGGATGGACCGAATTCGGGCGCGGCTTCCTTGAGGGTTCGCTCGGCTCGCGCGTTAGATGGGTCACCGAACGCAACCGATGGCTGTTTAATTGGCGCACGCCGCTTGCAATGGCGCTCGGCCTCGCAGTCTATGTCATCCCGTTTCAAATCTCGCACGAGATAATGCATTCGGACGCGGGCCTATACATGGTTTTCCGCGAGAACGTCATCCGGTTTTTCCATCCATTCGACCATCGCGGTCCGATTTACATTTATTTCTATGTGACGTTCGCGCTGATGGCGCCGTGGTCGCTGATGCTGCCGGCGGCGCTGGTTCATACTCATCATCGGCGCCACATCGATCTTCCGGACCATGCGCGTGCCGATCGCTTCCTGTTGGTATTTTTCTGGTCGACGTTCATTTTCTTCACACTGTCGGGTTCGCGCCGCAGCTACTACATCCTGCCGATACTGCCCGCCGGCGCGATCCTGGTCGCACGGCTGTTGACGGTTGAATCCCTCAGCGAGTTGTCGGCGTGGACGCGGCGGATGTTCACGACCGGATATGCGCTCTTCGCCGTCATCGTCGTGTTCGGATTCGTGATTATGCTTCCGCCGTCATGGATTCTTCCGGGCGCGCTCGCGAAATTGCCCGACGCTCCGGACCGGGTATTGTTCGGAATTTTCTGGGCGCTCAGCGCCGGCACCGTTGTCTACGCGATTGCCAGGATGCGTCCGGGCCGGGTTTTCTTTTCCATGGCTCTAAGCGCGTATCTCGCGATGACTTACATCTTCCTGGTAATGATGCCCGCATCCGACGCGTGGCGCCCGGAAAAACCGTTTGCCGCGGTTGTGGTCAAGCGCTTCGGACGCAATCCTCCGGGACTCGCGTTTTACAAGACTCAGGAAAGCCTCTTCTACATCGATCCGCCGAGGCCGGTTCCTGAATTCGTACGAGAGAAGGATTTGATGCGTGCGATTCGGGCGGGAAACGTCAAGTGGATCATCGTGCGCCGCAAGGACCTTGCCACAGTCGGCGTTCCGACCAGAATTTTAGTGGCCGAGCAGTCGTATCCGTGGGAAAGCCGCCATGATCAGGGAAACAAGGTCGTCCTGGCGCGAGTTTTACCCGAGCGAAGGAACCATCAGATGACGCCCGGCTCACCTCCGGCCTGAACGATCGATAACTACAACCGCATCGGCATCACGACGTACGTAAACGCGGTGTCGGACGGGATCTGAATCACGCCTGGACTTACTTCGTCGCTCAATTCCAGCGTTACATCGGTCTCGGGTGGAATAACACCCAGGACTTGCAGAATGTAGGAGGCGTTGAAGCCGATGGCGAACTCGTCGCCGCTGTAATCGACATCCAGCGTTTCAGTCGCCTCGCCCATCTCGGGACTGGTCGAGGAGATGGTGAGCGTGCCGCTCGCCAGCGCAAGCTTTACGCCGTGATAGCGCTCGTTGGAAAAAATCTCAGCCCGCTTTATCGCCGCGAGCAGTTCGTCGCGCTTGACCGTAATCGCGTACTTGCTCTGCTTCGGAATAACGCCGCGATAGTCGGGAAATTCACCTTCCACCAGGCGCATCGAGACTTCGGTAGCGCCGCGCTTTAGCGAGGCAAGTTGGCCATCGAGCAGCAGGGTGACTTCGGCGTCGCCGCCCTGGTCGAGCAGCTTTCTGAGCTCGCCGAGCCCTTTGCGCGGGATAATCACCCCGCCTTCCATTGCAAAACCTGAAACCTGGCGATCGATCATCGAGAGCCGATGGCCGTCGGTCGCGACCATCCGCGCCTTGCCCGGCTCGCACGCTTCCAGGTAAACCCCGCTCAGGTTGTAGCGCGCCTCATCGGGACTGACTGCAAAGATGGTCTTGTCGATCATGCCGGCCAGAACGCCGGCCGCGATCGTGAGCGAAACCTTGATCCCGCCTCGCTTGGGCGCTGCCTCGGTTCCCTTTCGCGCCGACTGGCTCGGCATCGCCGGGAAGCTGCGCGGGTCGAGGCCCATCATCTTGAACCGCGCGCGTCCGCATTTGAGCTCGATCCAGTCTTTCTCAAGCGGCGCGATGGAAACCTGCTCGCTCTCGGTTTCGCGCACGATTTCGAAAAGCTTGCGGGCATTGAGCGTCAGGCTTTTGTCGCCGGCGGATTTGCACGCGACTTCCGTGCTGATTCCCACTTCGAGATCGGTTGCGCTCAGCTTGATGCTGCCATCGACGGGCTCGATCAGTACGTGGCCAAGAATCGGCACCGTGTTGCGCCGCTCGACGATTCCCTGGACGAGCGAAAGGCTGTTCAGAAACGCTTCGCGATCGACGACTATTCCCATGGATCTTCAGGTCCTGATTCTTCTTATGTTCTTTCCAATGAAGAAAAAACTTTAGCAGTAACCGTAGGGATTGTGGACGTGTTGACGATTGGCGCAACTCTCCGGAAACAAACGGAAATCAGAGTTGGCAAGGGTGTGGCTTGGCGACCCCTTTAAAACCGCCAGCGCGCCACCTGCCAAAAGCCTGTTGATTGCGATGAACTTTTCCACAGAATCCCAACAAGGTTGTCGTCAAGCCGCGTTGGCTCTTACCGACTTTAGTTCCCGCTCGATTTTCTCGATAGACATCCTGAACGCGGAGTCATTGCTGACCCGGCGCGCGATCAGATTGTACGCGTGGATTACCGTCGAGTGATCGCGGCCGAAGTTCTCGCCGATAGTCGGAAAGGAACACTGGGTCAGCTTGCGGCACAGGTACATCGCCACCTGCCGGCAGAATGCGATATGTTGAGTGCGCCGCTTCGATTTCAAATCCGCCAGCCGAATATGGAAGAAATCCGCGACGGTGCGCTGGATCGCCTCGATGTCCGGCGTCACTTCGGCGGTATTGCGAATCAGGTCATGAAGCGCCTGCTTTGCGAACTCAAGGGTTATCTCGGACTTGTTCAACGAAGCCAGCGCCGCGAGCCGCGTCAGGCATCCCTCCAGCTCGCGCACGTTCGACGACACATTCTGCGCGATGTACATCAGAACGTCGGGCGAGAGACGAAGATTCTCCCTGAGCGCCTTCTTCTGCACGATCGCGATCCTGGTCTCCAGGTCGGGTGGCGCGATATCCGCGATAAGCCCCGACTCAAACCGGTTTCGCAGCCGTTCCTCGAGGCCGGGAATATCTTTTGGCACCTTGTCCGAGGTCAGCACGATCTGATGACGCTCGCCGTGCAGCGAGTTGAACGTGTGGAAGAATTCTTCCTGGGTTCGCTCGCGGCCGGCCAGAAACTGCACGTCGTCAAGGATCAGCGCGTCCACCCGCCGGAACTTTTCCTTGAACTCGCCCATCCGGTCGCGCCGGAGCGAGTTGATGAGTTCGTTCATGAAAACTTCCGACGGCATGAACAGCACCTTTCGCGCGCGATTTCCGCTCGCCCAGATGTGATGCCCGATCGCGGTGACGAGATGCGTCTTGCCGAGTCCGACACCGCCGTAGATGAACAGGGGGTTGTATTTTTCACCCGGCTGTCCCGCTACCGCCAGAGCCGCCGCGTGCGCAAACTGGTTGCCCGAACCGACCACGAATTCCGCGAACGTGTAGCGAGGATTTAGATGCGGATGGCAATCGCGCGAATCGCCGGCGCCGTTGCGCGCCGTCGGCGCGTTGGAAGCCGGCACCGCGTCCTCAGCCGCCCCATTGCTGTGCGCCGACGGGCGTTTAACCCTGGTCCGGGCTTCCTCGCCTAGCGTGAGCTTCACGTCGACCGGCTCGCCCGCGACTTCCGTCAGCGAATCCTTGAGCAGGCCCATGTAACGCTCACTCACCCAGTCACGGAAAAAACGGTTGGGTGCCTCTATTGTTACGGTGCCACTGCTGACACCGACAAAGTTGAGCGGCCCAATCCAGGTCTCAAAACCAATCTGACCCAACTGGTCGCGAATACGACCAGCGGCTCGTTCCCACAAGCCGTTCATCTGGTAATCCCCTCCCGAATGCCGGACTGGTCCCCGATTGCCAGGATCAGAAAACGGCCCCAATTACTCACAGGCTTGTCCACAGATGTGGATAAGCGACTTTTTCGTTGCCAGAATCGGTAGTTGCGATATCGCAAGCGGGCAGCTATCCACTCGGAGCTTCCCTCCATGGTCGTTGAGCGAGAAAAATTTCAGGATACTCGGCGCCGGTAAAATCGCGGCTTTCAAAGCCATCGAAAATGCTCCGCAGACCTTCCACGCAACGCGTTATCAGCGGCGAGACAAACTCTGCGGCCAAGGGAAGGTGATAAACTCTTTGCAAGTTCGTCTCAAGGGAGCGCAGTCTGATTTCATTCAAGTTCGCGAAATCGCTAAGGAAATCCGATCCGGATCTCGCGCGCTCCACCCGCTGACCGATCGCGATTTTTTACCATCGCGTTACGCGATCGTTCTCGTTGGCTCTGGAAGCCATCGCGCGCGATCGCGGGCGCCCGCGAATTTCCCGTGATCGCGTCGCGGTTTGACTGCGATCGGTTACGATGTTAGCGACGGCAGTCCATAGGCAAGCCATGCTCAGCAACGACAAATCGCTCCAGCTCTCAAAACGCGCGTTGCGAAAAATTCCCGGCGGCGTTAACTCGCCCGTGCGCGCATGGTCGGCGGTCGGCGGCACTCCCATCTTCGTCGATTCCGCCTTCGGCGCGCGCCTCGTCGACGCCGATGGAAACGCTTTCATCGACTATGTCGGCTCCTACGGACCGGCGATCCTCGGCCATGCCCATCCACAGGTCGTTGCGGCGATCGCCGAGCAGGCGCGGAAAGGCCTTGGTTACGGCGCGACCACCGAACTCGAAATCCAGCTTGCCGAGAAGCTCGGCGCCGCGATTGCCTCGGCCGAGAAGGTGCGCCTGGTGAGCTCCGGCACCGAGGCGGCGATGACCGCTATTCGGATCGCGCGCGCCGCCACCGGACGTTCCGCCATCATAAAATTCGATGGCTGCTACCATGGTCATAGCGACGGTCTGTTGGTTCGGGCCGGTTCGGGCGGCATGACGCTGGCGATCCCGAACAGCGCGGGTGTTCCGCAACCCCTTGCCGCGATGACCAGTGTCGCGAGATTCAATTCCCTTGAAAGCGTCGAGGGATGTTTCGAGGCCAATCCTGGAAGCGTCGCCGCGGTAATCATCGAGCCGGTCGCAGCGAACATGGGCGTGGTCGTCCCGATGCCGGGTTTTCTGAAGGAGCTTGCCGCGACCGCGCGCCGTCATGGCGCGATGCTTATTTGCGACGAAGTAATAACCGGGTTTCGGCTTTGCTACGGCTCGATCGCGGAAAGCTACGGAATCACTCCCGACCTCCTCGTATTGGGCAAAGTGATCGGAGGCGGGATGCCGATAGGGGCCGTCGCGGGACGCGCGGATCTTCTCGACCTGCTCGCTCCGGCAGGACCGGTTTATCAGGCTGGAACACTGTCCGGCAGTCCGCTTTCCGTGCGTGCCGGATTGGAAACATTATCTCTGCTTTCGCAGCCCGGGACCTACGAGCGCCTGGAGGCGATGGGCGCGCGTCTGGCGCATGGGCTTACCGATGCGCTGGTGCGCTCAGACAAATCCGGATGTGTGAACCGGGTCGGCTCGCTGGTGACGCTGTTCCTCGGCGTAAACAATGTTTCCGATGCCGACGACGCGCGCCGTGGCGACAGTGAGGCCTTCGCCGCCTACTTCCATCAAATGCTCCAGCGTGGAATATATCTTCCACCGTCGCAGTTCGAGGCCATGTTCGTATCGCTAGCGCACTCGGAGGCGGATATCGACCAGACCGTCGAGGCGGCGCGTGAGGCGCTCGCCGCAGCCTGAAGGCTGAAGGAGATTCGGTCGCGATGGGGTCGCAACGCGGCACCTGGGCTCGCTGGTTGGCCGTCGCGGTGGACATGGCGATGATGCCGGCGGCAGGCGCGCTGCTCGGTCATTACGTCGACCAGCACTTCGGCACCGACCCGATCCTCACCCTGACCTTTTGCCTTCTCGGAGTGGTCGCCGGATTCGTCGAGTTGATACGAACCGCCAAGGACATGCAGCAAGACTCGTAGATGACTCTCTCGTTCGGAATCCCGAGTATTGGCGCGATCCAGCGCACCAATGCCGTTGTGGCCGCCGCGTCGGCCGCCGTCCTTGCGGCTGCCGGAATGCGCGATATTGCGTTCGGATGCGTTCTGGGCGGCGCGATCGTAATCCTGAATCTCTATCTGCTGACGATCCTTGGCAGGATGCTTATCGCGGCGGCCGGTGCGAGCGGCGGTTCCCACTCAAGAGCCGGCGTCCTGGTGCTCCCGCTCAAGCTTCTGATTTACGCGGGGCTGATCTACCTGGCGCTGCGTTGGGCGAAGGTCGAGCCGGCGCGTTTCGGGATCGGCTTCGGACTGGGCGTATTGACTCAGTTCCTTGCGATAGTTATTGAGACGGGTCGAGCTTCGCTCCGCGGCGCCGTCAATTAAGGCGCCCGTCTTCCGGAGGACGGTTTGCAGGCGAACATTAATTTCCTCGAGATGATCGGGGACGGAAAAATCCCCGAGGTCTTGGTCGGCACGTGGCTCGTGATGGGCATCCTGCTCGTGTTCGGCTTTTTTGCCGGGCGCGCCCTGAAGCGGGCCGGTGAAAACGTTGTTCCGCAGGAGAAGATTGGCGCGGGCTCGCTCGCCGAGGTTTTCGTCGAATGGATGGACGGTTTTACCAACGACGTCGTGCAGTTGCACGAATACCGCAAGCTGGTGCCGTTCTTCGGAAGCCTGTTCGTTTTCATCCTGGCGGCGAACTTCCTCGGCCTGATACCGGGGATGGAACCGCCCACGGCCGACTCTGATCTGACCTTCGCGCTGGGTACGATCAGCTTTTTTTATTTTCTGTTCTGGGGTTTTCGAAAGAACGGATTCGGTTATCTGGCGAGTTTTCTCGGGCCCCTGCCGCTGCTCGCGCCCCTGATGCTGCCGATCGAGATTGCGGACAATGTCTTCCGGCCGTTCTCGCTCGGGCTTCGTCTTTTCGCGAACATGTTCGCCGACCATCAGGTGCTGAGCATCTTCACCGGGCTCACGAAACTGATAGTACCGCTTCTTTTCTATGCGCTCGGAACCATCGTCTGCATAATCCAGGCGATCATTTTCGTGGTGCTCTCGATGGCTTACGTGCGGCTCGCGGCGAGCCACGAGCACTAGCAGGATGTCCCGCAGATAAGTTGTTGAGATGTCGCTCGGTGGGATGAGATTCTTCGCTTCGCTCAGAATGACAGGTGCGCAGGCTGTTGTGGGTCATTCTGAGCGAAGGCTGCCGAAGCGAAGAATCTCATGCCACTGGCGTCCGCTATAAAATTATTAATGGGACGCCACACCAGGCCATCGGAGAGTCGATCGAGCCGGGTATTTAACCAGGTTATATTCGCGCGCAAGCCAATCTTCGCCGAGGCGCCGGCGGTGAAAGAGGATAGAGGCGAGGGCTTGGGCTGGATTAGGACGCGCGCGGGAAAACGAGGAGGAACTTCAATGATTCGTCGTCTTTCAACCATCCTGAGCGCGGCTACCGCGCTCGTGCTCGCCTCGCCCCTGCTTGCGATGGCGCAGGAGGCGGCCGGCGCCGCCGCAGCGGGCCATCCGAGCGCGCTGCGCGCCGGGCTTATCGCGCTTGCGGCCAATATCGGCATCGGTGTGGCGGCTGCGGGATGCGGTCTTGGCCAGGGCAAGCTCGGCGCTTCGGCGATGGAGTCGATCGGGCGCAACCCGAACAGCGCGGGCCGTATCTTCGTTCCGATGATCGTCGGGCTTGCGTTTATCGAAGCGCTGACCCTGTACAGCCTTGTCATGGCTTTCGTTCTTCAGGCCAAGATGTAAGCATCCGATTTTGAAACCGCCTTCAATGGCAAACGGGGCTTCGATTGCGAAGCCCCGTTTTTTCTTTTGCCGCGTTGCGGAAACGCCACATCCCAAGCAGCGCCGCGAGCAGCGGTCATTCGTAACGTTTCGTTCCCTTGAGAACGTCGAATGCGCCACGCTTGCGGTCGCGTCTGAGCAGGACGTACATCGCGCCCATGCCGCCGTCGGAGGGACGCGCGGTGGTGAAGGCGAGCACGTGTCCGCCGATCGTGCCGTGTGAGAGCCAATGCGCCGTCGCATGTTTGAGCACCGGATGGCCGCCCGGAGATCGCAGCCCGCGCCCGTGAACCACAAGCACTGAACGCAGCCCGCTTCTCACACTTTCCACGATAAATGAGCTGAGCGCCTCGCGCGCGGCCGCCTGAGTCATCCCATGAAGGTCAAGATGAGCCTGCGTTGCAAATTCGCCGCGTCTTAGCCTGGTCACCAGTCGGGGATCGATTCCGACGCGCGCGCCTTCGACGTATTCGTCGGTCTCCGTGAGGTCGAACCCTCCGTGGCCCGAAACCAGATCGTAGAGCGCCGCAAGGACCTCCGAGTCCTCGCTGACCACCGCGCGCCCCACTTCGGGTTTGACCGGCACGCGACCGCCGCCTTCGAGCGGTCTAACCCCGCGATAGGCTTCGAGCAGCGCGGCCTCGTCGTCGAGCGGAGTTTGGACGGGAGTTGCGGCGGGCCGGTCGTCACGCGGGGGAAGTTTCGCCGTTATTTCGACTTTCGGCTCGGGAGGGTTCAGGCTGGCGCGCTCGGCGAGCATCTTTTTCAGGTCCTTGAACGGCGATGAAAAAGCGCCTTTGGGCTCGGCGGCGGACTGCCGCTTTCCGCGCGTGATGCCGGCGTTCTTCTTTTTCCTGCGCATGTGAAAGAACCCTGTAACCGCGATAGCGTGAGCGCGGCATTATTGTAGCTGAAACCATGTGCGATTAGCTCTGTTCTCGGTTATACTGCACAGATAATTCCTGCCGAGAGCGCAGCCGCTCCCCCCGGGTCTCATCATGCGCAAAGTTCTACTGATCGTCGGCGTACTGCTCTTGGTCCTGATACTGGCCATTGGCGGATTGCTGTTTTACGCCGCGACCAACCTGAACTCGATTATCGCGCAGAACCGCGACTACCTGCTCGGCAAGGTCAGCGATTCGCTCGGGCGCAAGGTCGAGGTTGCCACGATCAAGGTGAAGCTCGGATGGGGTGTCGCGGCCGACTTGAAGGACGTCACGATCGCCGACGACCCCGCGATCTCAACGCAGCCCTTTGTAAAGGCGCGTGACGTTTACGCAGACGTCGAATTTCTGCCGCTGCTCTCGAAAGCGCTTCACATCAGCAAGGTTGTACTCGCGCAGCCGCAGGTCCGAATCATCCGGACCGCCTCGGGCGAGCTTAATATCTCGACGATCGGCAAGCATGATAACCCGGCCGGGCCGGGCACTCCCGCCGCTTCTCCAGGCAATGCGGCGAAACCCCGGCGGAAACCGGTGAAACCGCTCCAGGGCGCGCCGGTTACCGCGGCAAAACCACCGGCTTCGTCAGCGGCTTCCTCGCTCGTAACCGGCATCTACGTGAGAAGCTTCGAGATCGACAACGGCCGGATCACATACGAGGACCAATCAACCCGTCAGCCGCCGCTCACGATAAATGACGTCGATCTGACGATGACCGATTTTGCCTTCCGGCGTCCGTTCCACCTTCGGCTCGGGCTTGCGGCTTTCGGCCAGAAACAGAACCTGAGCCTTCGGGCTATCGTGGGACCGCTCGGCGAGGGCAAGATCGATTTCGCCAACGTCCCGCTTCAGCTCATAGGAAAGGTGGGGCCGCTGCTGCTTTCCGACCTGAAGGGTATCGGACCGATTGGCCAGAAGATTCCCGCCAAGCTCGCGCTCTCCGGGCCGGTCACACTCGATTTGAGCGCGAAAGGGTCGCTTAATGCACTCGGCTTCAGCGCCGGAAGCGATCTCGGGGCGAATCAGCTCGGATGGGGCGATGTCTTCAAGAAGCCTGCCGGCGTTCCGTTCGCGGTTGCGCTCGACGGCTCGCGCCAGGCGGGAAAGCTTGCGATTTCGCAAGCGACGATTAAGCTCGGCTCACTCGACGCCAAGGCGACCCGCGTTCAACTCGGCCAGGGCGGCGCGATGAGCGCGCGGATCGACACGAATCGCTTCGCGCTCGCCCCGCTTGCGAAAATGGTTCCGGCGCTCGATAAATACGGACCAGCCGGCGACGCCCAGATCCATGCCGACGTGGCGATGGCCGCGGGAAAGCCGTCTGGCAAAGGCACCGTCACGCTGGCGAACGTCTCGGTGACCCGTTTGGGCGATAGCAAGCCGATGGTGAGCGGGCTTTCCGGCGATATTCGGCTCAACGGCAACGCGGCCGACGTTGGACCGCTCACATTCTCGCTTGGTTCCACCCGCGCGACCGCTACGGTCCACGCGAACTCGTTACAGCCGCTTAACGCCGCCTACAGTCTCAGCGCAGATTCAGTTCATCTGGCGGACCTGGTTCCCAAGCGCCCCACCGACGAGCACCTGAACAAGCTCTCGGTCGCGGGTACGGTCGCGTCGGCGAGCGGCGGCGCGTATTCCGTCACCGCCAAGGTGACATCCAGCGATGGTCTGGTGCAGAACGTCGCCTACCAGTCGCTCGACGTCACCGCCGCGATGGTGAACAAGACACTCGACTTGAAGTCGCTCAAGCTCGGCGTCTTCGGAGGCCGGATTGCCGCAAGCGGCCAGGCAACCCTGGCTTCCAAGCCGAGTTTCAACCTGACGATGAACGCCGACTCGGTGAACCTGCAGAAGCTGCTTGAATCGCGGAAGTCCAAGGCTGCCGGCATGGTGCGGGGAATCCTGACCGCGCAGGCCAAGGTCTCAGGCGCTGGTTCGAGTTTCAACGAGATCAAACCCACGCTTGACGGCTCGGGTGCCGCACACGTCAAGGACGGGAAGCTGATCGGCGTGAACGTGGCGGCCGACGCGCTCGGGAAGGTCCAGAACCTGCCGGCGATCGGCGCTCTGATTCCCGCTTCGATCGTCCAGCGCCATCCCGAACTGTTCAAGAATCCTAACACCGACATCCAGGACATGAGCCTGACATTCACGCTCGAGGGACCGCGAATCACCACGCACGACCTGCTCGTAAAGACGCAGGATTACTCGCTCAAGGGCGACGGATGGTTCGATCTGGACAAGAACGTCAATCTCCTAGCGCATATCCTTCTGAGCAAGCCATTCAGCAACGAGATAATCGCGGCAAAGAAGAACGTCGCCTACCTGGCGAACAATCAGGGCGAGATCGATGTACCGCTCCAGATAACCGGGGCGCTGCCCAAGCCGACGGTGCTTCCGGATGTCACGGAACTGGCTCAGCGCGCCGGGAAGCGAGCGGTCGAGCAGAAGGGAACCCAGGCGGTCGAGAAATTCCTCGGCAAGAAAGGACTGGGTGGCATCCTGGGCGGTCCGTCGGGCGGTGCTGCGACTCCCGGCGCGAGTCCGACGCCAAATCCGGTTGAGCAGTTCCGAAAACTATTCTGAGACCCGCCTGCGGGTGCTGAGAATCCCTCGCGCGTCAGAGGTTGAGCTTGACGATCGTTGCGCCTGGGCCGCCGCGACGCGGCTCGGCGTCGCGAAATTCCGCGCAATAGGGCGATGAGGCAAGGTACTCCTGGATGGCCTTCTTGAGCGCGCCCGAGCCGATTCCATGCACAATCGTCACTTCCTGACGGTTGGCAAGGTAGGCCTGATCGAGAAATTCCTCGACTTTGCGAAGCGCCTCCGACGCGCGCATCCCGATAAGGTTAAGCTGCTCGCGTTCCTCTCCGGCGGCACTGACCGTCACCGTCGGCATCGGCTCCGGTTTTCCGCGCGGCGCCGGGCCGGATACCTTCCGTGCCGAGCGAAGCCGCTCCGGCGCGACCTCGATTCGAAGGCCGCCGCGTCCGATAACCGCGCGCGCCGACTCCAGCACCAGCAGTTCGCCACGGATACCGCCGAATTCCACCTGGTCGCCGACCTTGAGCGGAGCCTGCTCAGCCTCTTCGAGCGCGTCGAGCGCGGGCGTGACCTGCTCCAGGCGCTCGGCGGCGCCTTCCAGAAAGTGCCCCAGGTCGCGGCGCGATTTGGCGTGGGTCTTGATTTCGCGAAGCAGGTCCTCGCCTTCGCGTTTCAGCTCCACGATAAGCGCACGCACTTCCTCGCGAAGCCGGGTGCGCTCGGCGGCGGCGCGCTCGCGCGCCTTTTCGGCCGCTTCCAGGGCTTCGCGTTCGCGCCGCCTGAAGTCTCGCTCGCGCTCGCGAAGCCTGGCGGCCTCGTCGTCGAGCCGCGCGCGCTCGGCTTCAAGCCGCTCCAGGGCGCGTTCCACTTCGAGCGCGCTTTCGCCCATCGTGCCGCGCGCCGCGTCGATCACCTCGCCGGGCAGCCCGAGCCGCTCGGCCACCGCGAGCCCGTAGCTTTGGCCGATGGTTCCGGGCTTCAGCCGATACAGGGGAATAGAGTGCTCGGGGTCGAAATCCACCGCGGCAACGTCGAAGTCATGGCCCGAATAGGCGTGGAGTTTGACCGCGGTCGAATGGGTAGCGACCGCGACGGTGCATTTTCGCGCCGCCAGGTATTTCATGATTCCAATGGCGAGCGCCGCGCCTTCGGCCGGATCGGTTCCCGCGCCCGGTTCGTCCAGGATCACCAAGGCCGGCTCGGCGAGCGAGCGAAGCACCTCGGAAAGATTGGTGACATGGGCCGAAAACGTCGAAAGACTGGTTTCGATTGACTGCTCGTCCCCGATGTCGGCGAAGACGCTTTTGAAGATCGCGGTGCGGCTCCCCTCGCGCGCCGGGATCAGAAGCCCCGCCTGTGCCATCAGGGAGAGCAACCCGAGGGTCTTGAGCGCGACCGTCTTGCCGCCCGTGTTCGGACCCGAAATCACGATTCCCTTGCGCTCGGCCGGAATCACGAGGTCGATCGGTACGACTTCGCGCCCGCTGGTGACGAGTAGCGGATGGCGCGCTTCGAGGAGTTCGGTTATTCCCTGGCTCGTGTCGGGCTCGACGCATCGGAAACGCTCGGCGAAAATAGCGCGCGCGTTCAGCGCGTCCAGCGCGACCATCGCGTCGAACGTTATCCCGAGTTCGGTCGCGTACCCGCGCACCATCGCACTGAGCTGCGCGAAAATCCGATGCTCTTCGGCCTCGACCTCGCTTTCGAGCATCATCAGGCGGTTGTTGAGTTCCACCGCCCACATCGGTTCAACGAACAGCGTCTCGCCCGACACGGAGCGGTCCTGCACGATGCCTTCGAGCCGCTCGGCGTAATTCAGCTTGAGCGGCAGGACGAAGCGGCGATTGCGCATCGTGACCAGGTAATCGGAGACGAAGGGCTCCATCCCGGGCTGGCTCAGCGAGCGCATCAGGCGCGCTTCGAGTTCGACGCGCTCCTCGCGCAGCCGGTTGCGAAGCCGTTTCAGTTCGGGGCTTGCGTCGTCGAGCAGGCTGCCGTCATCGGCGATCGCCTTAAGCAGGGCGTCGGCCAGCTCCTTGGGCGCGAGCAGATTGGCGGCGAGCGCGGCCACGCGCGGGAACGGCTCGACGCGCGAGCGAAGGAAGCTCGCGACATGGCGCGAGCCGAGCACAAAGCCGCGGATTTTGAGCAGCGACTCGCCGTCGAGCACCGCGCCCTCGCGCGCGGCCGCGAGCAATAGCGCGCGCATCTCGGGAAACTCCGCTATCGGCAGCGCGCCCGCGTGCCCGCGCAGATCGACCATCTCGGCGCTCGCGCGAAGCCTTTCGCGCACCACCTCGGGCTCGGTCGACGGCCTGAGCGAAAGCGCCCGCTCGCGTCCCGGCTCCGAGACGGCGAATCCCGCGACAAGGTCCACCACCTTGTCGAATTCGAGCGATCGCAAATCCCGTTCGCGCATCCTGGACTCGCCATCTGTCTTTGTGCGGCGATGACGTTAATATCTAGCCCATCTTCGACCTACAGGCATCAGGGAGACGCCCGATGGAACGAATCGAATCGCACGTCCGCGCAAACTCCGAGGAGTTTCGGAGCAATCGCGAGGTGCATGAAGGAGAGGTGAAGAAGCTGCGCGCCGAAATCGAGCGCATCCGCCAGGGCGGACCCGCCCATGCGCGCAAACGCCACGTCGAGCGCGGAAAGCTGCTCGCGCGCGACCGGGTGCGCAATCTGCTCGACCCCGACAGCCCGTTTCTGGAACTTTCGGCGCTCGCGGCGCATGGGATGTACGGCTCCGAGGCGCCTGCGGCTGGAATTATCACCGGAATCGGACGGGTTCACGGGCGCGAGGTCATCGTCGTCGCGAACGACGCAACCGTCAAAGGCGGCACCTATTATCCCATCACGGTCAAGAAGCATCTGCGCGCTCAGGAAATCGCGATGGAGAATCGCCTGCCCTGCATCTACCTGGTCGATTCCGGCGGCGCGTTCCTGCCGCTTCAGGCCGAGGTCTTTCCCGATCGCGAGCACTTCGGGCGAATCTTTTACAACCAGGCACGGATGTCCGCGATGGGAATCGCGCAGGTTGCCGTCGTGATGGGCTCGTGCACGGCGGGCGGTGCGTACGTGCCCGCGATGTGCGACGAGAACATTATCGTGAAAGAGCAGGGAACCATCTTCCTTGGCGGCCCGCCGCTGGTTCGCGCCGCGACCGGCGAGGAAGTGACGGCGGAGGAACTCGGCGGCGGCGACGTTCACACCCGTATCTCGGGCGTCAGCGACAACCTTGCCGAGGACGATCGCGACGCGCTCCAGATCGCGCGCTCGATCCTGGAAAACCTCGGCCCGCGCCCGGTTCCCGACATTTCGCAGGACGAGCCCGAGGACCCCTATTACGATCCGGCCGAATTGTACGGCATCATCCCGGCCGACAATCGCAAGCCGTACGACGTGCACGAGGTGATCGCGCGTATCGTTGACGGGAGCCGGATGCACGAGTTCAAGCCGCGCTACGCGACCACCGTGGTGACGGGCTTCGCGCGCATCTGGGGTTATCCGGTCGGAATCGTCGCGAACAATGGTGTGCTGTTCAGCGAATCCGCGCTCAAGGCGACGCACTTCATCGAACTATGCTGCGCGCGGCGCATTCCGCTCATCTTTCTCCAGAACATCACCGGCTTTATGGTCGGCAAACGCTACGAGCAGGGCGGAATCGCCAAGGACGGCGCCAAGATGGTCAACGCGGTCGCCAATGCGCAGGTGCCGAAATTCACGGTGATAATCGGCGCGTCGAACGGTGCCGGAAATTACGGGATGTGCGGGCGCGCATACTCGCCACGCTTCCTGTTCATGTGGCCGAACGCGCGAATCTCCGTGATGGGCGGCGAGCAGGCCGCCAACACGCTTCTCACCGTCAAGCTCGACCAGCTCGCGCGCGAAGGCAAAACGATGACCGCCGAGGAGCAGGCCGAGTTCCTGCGTCCGACGCTGGAGAAGTACGAGCACGAATCGAGCTGCTACTACTCGAGCGCGCGGCTGTGGGACGACGGCGTGATCGATCCGGTTGAGACCCGCGCGACGCTCGCGCTCGCAATCGCGGCGTCGCTCAACGCGCCCGTGCCGCAGCCGTCGGGCTTCGGCGTGTTCCGGATGTGACCCTTGCGTTGGAGCCGGCGTGCTTTCCCGGCAACCGCGCAAATTCAAAAGACTAAATGCGCCGCGTGGCATTGGAAGCCGCGCGGCGCCTCTTGTCTCAAAAGAACGGTGAGTTACGGAGGTGTCAGCACCGGGCAGCCGTGCTCGCCCGCAACCGGTGCGGGCGCCTCGTTGAACGTCGCGTGCAGCGACGGCGAATGGTTGAAGTCGAACATATCTTCGAGCGTCGGCGCGTGGAGATCGCGCGCCGTCAGATGGGGCCGCTCGCTGGTCGCGCCGCTTAAGCTGAAGAATCGCTTCTCGATAAGCGCGAGCATCGCGGTGTGGTCCGCGACCGTGTGCGAAACGTAGTGCGGCTTCGAGAACGGTGAGACCGCGATAAACGGCACACGGAAACCCTCCTGGTTGAAGTTCGCGCACGAGGCCGGATAGGGACCGGTCGCCGTGAAGCCCGAGCAGATGCTTGCCGCGTCGGAGGCGCTTATCGTGCACTGCACGCCGCCGCCCGGCTGTTCGCTGGCGGGCGGATCGGAAAGATCCTCGCACTGGCCGGGATTGATGCCGTCTGGCGATAGCGCGCCGCCCTGGCTCGCGGGCGGAGGCGGCACGTGATCGTAGAAACCGCCGTGCTCGTCGTAGGTGATGAAAATGATCGTGTTCTTCCAGTCCGGACCGTTACGCACCGCGTTCACCAGTTGCCACACGCGATATTCGCCGGCGCGGATGTCGAACGGGGGATGCTCGTCGGTCTCGAACAGTTCGTCGTTGATAATTTGATCCGGGTAGAACGACGGATCGACGAATGAAACTTCGGGCAGTGTGCCCTCCTTAGCCTCGGCAAGGAACGCCGATATCGGCGCGATATTCGAGTAGGATTGCGGATAGAAGATGAACGAAGTCGGAAGATCCTGGTAGAAGTTCGTCCACGAAACGCCATACTCGTTCAACAGGTCGAAAATCGTTCCCGTGATCGGCTTGTAACCGCCCCTCGGCGGAAAAATCTCGTTGGTCGTTAAATGGCCGAACGAGGTCGCCGCCATCTCGTAGGAACGATTCGGAAATGTCGGTCCGACGACCGGACAGAAGTAGCGATCGTCGATCGCGAACGTCTGGGCCAGTTGGTAATAAAACGGCAGATCGGCCTGGTCGTAAAAGCCCATCGTGTCGTCGTCGGTGGCGCTCTCGGCCGTATCCTTCTGCTCGGTCAGGTCGTTTTCCAGCACGAAACCGTTGTTCAGGGTCTCGAAGAGTGCCTCGCTGGGATCCGACCAGTTGGCCTCGTGATGACTTCCGGACCAGTTGTGCTGGAGGTCGGGCGCCGGGCAGTAATCGCTGTCGTGGAAGGAGTAAACCGTGCTCCCGTCGTCATCGAGGTTGGAGTTGCTGCAGGTGAGCGCGCCGCCGCTGCCGACCGTGCAGGTAAGGCCGTCGACGCATGAGTGGTCGTTCGCCGCGCACGGACCCGAATGATACGGCCCGTCGGGCGCATAGGGCAGCGCGCCGAAGTAGTTATCGAAAGAGTGGTTCTCCTGCATGATGATAATGATGTGCTTGACGTTGTGCAGGTTTCCGTCCGCGTGCGCAGGAACTGCTGCCAGCATCGCGAGCACACTCATGGTCGCGGTTACGACGGGCGCCATGTAACGCGGCATAGGCTCCTCCCGTCCGCATCCGGTTGAATTGCGCTCCCTTCGGGTGCGAACGAAAGCGTTCTCTATCGCCGGTCCGGCGTTTTTGTCAATCCTGCTAACTTAAACAGACCGGTACTTACTCCAGGCGGGTAAGTCTGCGCTTTTCGACTGATTCTCGCGCGGGACTGCGTGTGATACACGGGCGCGAACGGCGCATCGGCGGCGATCCAACCGGACCAGACGCACCCGTGCGTATCGCGCGAGCTATGATTGGTGTTCCGGCCTACTGCTCGGGGCCTAGCATCTTTTCGGGCCGCACGAGGCGGTCGAACTCCTCGCCCGACAGGAAACCGAGAGCAAGGCACGCCTCGCGAAGCGTGAGGTTTTCGTGGTGCGCTTTCTTGGCGGCTTGGGCGGCCTTGTCGTAGCCGATATGAGGGCTGAGCGCCGTGACCAGCATGAGAGAGCGCGTCACGTACTCGGCGAGCTTCTGCCGATTCGCCTGCATCCCCTCCACGCAATACTTGCGGAACGAGTCGCATGCGTTAGTCAGCAGCAGGATCGAATGCATCAGGTTGTGGATGATGAGCGGCTTGAAGACGTTGAGCTCGAAATTGCCCTGCGTGCCGGCGACGCTGATCGCGGTATCGTTGCCGATAACCTGCACGCACACCATCGTCATCGCCTCGCTCTGGGTCGGATTCACCTTGCCCGGCATGATCGACGAGCCCGGCTCGTTCTCGGGCAGCGACAGTTCGCCAAGCCCGCACCGCGGCCCCGAGCCCATCCAGCGCACATCGTTGGCGATCTTCATCAGCGAGCAGGCGAGCGTCTTGAGCGCTCCCGAAGCCATCACCAGCGCGTCATGCGCGGCGAGCGCGGCGAACTTATTGTGCGCCGAGGTGAACGGCAGGCCCGTATGCCGCGCGATATTGGCCGCGACCCGCCCGGCGAATTGCGGATGGGTGTTGAGCCCGGTGCCAACCGCGGTGCCGCCGATCGCAAGCTCATAGATGTCGGGCAGGACCGACTCGATGCGCCGGATGTCCTGGTCGAGCTGCTCGACGTAGCCGGAGAACTCCTGGCCGAGCGTGAGCGGCACCGCGTCCATCAGATGGGTCCGTCCGATCTTGATCAGGTCGGCGAATTCCATCGATTTGTTGAGCAGCGCGTTGCGCAGCCGTCCGACCGCCGGGAGCAGCTCGTGGACGAGCTGCTCGGCCGCCGCTATATGCATCGCGGTCGGAAACGTGTCGTTCGAGGACTGCGACATGTTGACGTGGTCGTTGGGATGGATCGGTTTCTTCGAGCCCATCTCGCCGCCGGCGAGCTCGATGGCGCGGTTCGAGATGACCTCGTTGGCGTTCATGTTGGTTTGCGTGCCGCTGCCGGTCTGCCAGACGCGCAGCGGGAACTCGCTGTCGAGCTTGCCGGCGATCACTTCGTCGGCGGCCTGGAGGATGAGCCGGGCGTGCTCGGCCGAGAGTCTGCCGAGGTCGCGATTAACCTCGGCGGCGGCCTTTTTCAGGATCCCGAGCGCGCGGATTACCGGGCGCGGCATCGTGTCGCGTCCGATCGCGAAATGGAGCAGCGAGCGCTGGGTCTGCGCGCCCCAGTAATGATCGGCGGGCACTTCTATCGCGCCCATGCTGTCGGTTTCGGTGCGAGTCTTCTTCGATGATGTCATAATCTTTCAAGCTCCCGGGTGCGACGACCGGCCCGCGCATGTTCGCGCGGCGAACGCGATGGCGCGCTCCGTCGACGGCCATTTTGCCGCAAAGCATTATACGCCACCCGTCGGCGCTGTTGAGTTGAACGTGCCAGTCCATCTACGATGCTTGCGCTGCCGTCCCCTATGGGACGGCGATCGAGGGGCGCGTGCATGGCGGCGGAGGCCCAGATTTAGCGCGCGGACTTTCCGGCGTCGCCCGCCCAATATAGACATAGATTAGGAAGTCACCCTTCGCAGCAGGAGAGGAAGATAGGTCATGCCTTGGACGATAACCCGTCTGTGCCGCGATTGTCTCGACACCGGATGTGTGAGCGTTTGCCCGGTCGATTGCATCTACGAGTATGTGGGTCCGGACAAGCAGAAGTTTCCGAACCAGCTCTACATAAATCCCGACGAATGTATCGATTGCGGGGCGTGCGAGCCGGAATGCCCGTGGCAGGCAATCTTCGAGGAGCCCGCCGTGCCGGACGTCTTCAAGGACGACGTGGATCTGAACCACGCGATGCTCGACGCGAAGGACGACTTCAAGGTGAAGACCTTCGAGCAGAAGGAGCATCCCACGCCCGAGCAGATTGCTGAAAACAAGCGCAAATGGGGACTCGATCCCGACGCGTGATTTTGCCCCGCCCGTAATGTTCCGGCGCCGGCAGGTTGAGAGTAAAGCGCTC
The DNA here is from genome assembly GCA_021817345.1 of Deltaproteobacteria bacterium. GTDB lineage: Bacteria > Desulfobacterota > Binatia > Binatales > Binataceae > DTIX01. The sequence goes on from JAKAVC010000134.1 coordinate 21,588, forward strand.
GATTCGCCGGCGCCGTTTTTTCGCGCTTGATCCGCCGCGATCGGCGCCGGTTTCCGCGCTTTTCCACCCGAAAAGCGAAGCATCCGCGCGCAACGGCGCGCGTGCAGTTTCGTCAGCGCGCGCGACGCTTCAATGGGTTCAGGATAAAGGGCAACGGGAGCGCTCGCTCGCGCTCAGAGCAGTTTCTTCTGCCCGTGCTTGAAACCGCCCTGCTCGCCGATCGCTCCGGGCCGTTCGCGTTCCGGCTTTCTGCCCCGTCCCGAGCGTTCGCGCGGGCGGGTTTCGGTCGGCACTATTTCCACCGAGCGCAGGAAGCCTTCGCCCGACGAGCGGGTACTCACCAGCGGATCGTCCTTTAGCGCAAGATGGATGATGCGCCGGTCGCGCGGCGGCATCGGGTCGAGCTTTACCGGCTGATGCTCGCGCTTGGCCCGCTCGCCCATCGAGAGCGCCATCCGTTCCAACTGCTGACGTCGGCGCGCCCGGTAGGATTCGGTGTCGAGCACGATCGGCATCCCGTCCTTGATCCTGCGGGCGGCCACGCGGTTGACGAGGTACTCGAGCGCGTCGAGGGTCTGGCCGTGGCGTCCGATGAGGATTCCCGAGCCGTCGCCCTTGATTTCGAGCTCGATCGACTCGGGATCGGAGCCGATCCGCTCGACCTCGGCCTTCTCGCCCATAAGTTCGAGAATCTGTTTCAGGATCGCGGTAGCCTCGCGCACCTGCTCGTTGACGTCGGCGGCCTGGCGCGCGCCCTCGGCGGTTTCTTCCTCGGCTGGCTCGGCGGCGCGCGGTTCTGGCGCGCGACGCGGCGGCGCGGGTTCGCGCGGGCGCGCGGGCTCGGGGCTGGTTGCGGGCTTTGGAGCGCGCGGCGGCGGCGCGGGTTTGGCCTCGGACCCGGCAGGTCGCGAGGGCCGCGGCGGCGCGGGCGGCGCCGGAGGCGGTTCAGCCACGCCGCTTCGGGCCTCGGACGGCGCCTTGCGGACTACGCGGACGCGCGCGTCGCGGGCGCCGAGGCCGAGCACGCCCGCGCGCGGAATCGCCAGGATCTCGATCGCGACGTCGTCTTCGGCCGCGCCGAGCTTTTCCAGGGCCTCGCTTATCGCCTGTTCAACCGTCGATGCAGTTACTTCGATAGAATCACTGTTGCTCATGTCGCAGGAGCCGTCTGCCTGAATTCCCGGTTGAGAAAAATCTGCTGGATAATACCGAGTATGTTGGAAGCGAAATAGTAGAGCGAGAGTCCGGCCGGAAAGTTCACCAGAATAACCGTGAACACCACCGGCATCAGCATCATCATCTTCTGCTGGTTCGGATCGGGCGAGGTCGGCGTCATCCACTGCTGCAGGAAGGTGCTAATTCCCATCAACAGGACGAGCACCGGGATTCCGTGGCAGTGCATGTACGGGATCCGCGGCATCCAGGACACCGGGTAACAGTCCGGCGCCGAGAGGTCCCTTATCCACCAGATAAACGGCGCATGGCGCAATTCCACGGCGTTGAGCAGCGCCTCGTAAAGCCCGATGAAGATCGGGAACTGGATCAGCATCGGCGCGCATCCCCCGAGCGGGTTGACGTGGTTGCGCTTGTACAGATCCACCATCTCCCGCTGCATCCGCTCCGGCTCGTCCTTGAACTGCGCCCGTATCTTTTCCATCTGCGGGGCGAGCCTCTGCATCTTCATCATCGACCGCGTTCCCTTGATCGACATCGGAAGCATCAGCATCCGCACCGCCAGCGTCAGCAGGATTATGTCCCACCCCCAGTTCGGGGCGAAATCATGGAACAGCTTGAGCACTCTCAGGAACGGGAGCGACAGGAAGCCGAACCATCCGAAGTTGATCGCCTCGTGCAGCTTCGGACTTATCGCGTCCAGCACTTCGAGAGCCTTTGGCCCGAAAAACACGCGGGTTCTGAGCGTGCTCGCGCCGGGAAACAACAGTTCGGCGGTCGCGTCGTTGCCCGAAAGCCTGCTCGAAAGGACTCCGTGAGCGGGAGTTTCGGGCAGGAAGACCGCAAGGAAATAACGGTCGCCGAAGCCGGCGTAGGTAATCTCGCCGGCCATCGCCTGGAATCCCTTTTTCAACGCGGCTTGCGCGTCGGCCACCACTTTCGACGAGACGTCCGCCTGGATTTCCGGGATATCGTAATAGCCGCCCGTCCGCTCGGTCATCGGTTGCGTCATTGAGACGCCAACCGCCTTGATAGATCGCTGGCCTCCGCTCGCGCTCACCGTCATGTCGATTACGTAACTCGAACCGCTCACGACGAACGTCTTGACCAGGCGCATCCCGGTGCCGGTCTCGGCGGTGAAGGTGAGCGTGGCGCGTTCCGAGCCTTTGAGATCGACCGTCGCCGGCGCGTCGGTCGTATAGGCAAGCCCGTGGTCGCTTGCCACATGGTCGTCGGTTTGGACCAGCGCCGCGAGCGGGAAAATGCCGCCGCCTGCCGGCCGTATCATCTGATACGGAGGGCTGTTGGGTGCAGCGGTCTGTCTATACCTGGTCAGTTGAAAGCTTTTGAGCCGCGCACCGTCGGTGGTGAAGACCGCTCTGAATAGATCGGTGTTGACCTCGATAAGCCGTTTGGGGGCGGCCGAAGGCGCAGGCGCGAGCGTCGTCACACCGGGCGCGCCCGCTGCGGAAGGCGCCAGTGATTTCGCGCCCGGCGTCGCGCTCTGCGAAGGCGTGCGTGCGACACGGGCCTCCTGCTCCGGATGCGGCGGGTACAAACGCTTGAGGACGAGTTCCTGGTAGGCGAAAACCAGTCCCAACGACAGGACAATAGCGATTAGAACTCTACTGGTATCCAAACCCGTGATTTCCTTGGAATCAGGAGCCGTGTCCTGCCGGTGCGCGCTTCGGCACCGGATCGTAGCCGTGACCGCCCATCGGATGGCATCGCGCAAGCCGCGCCCCAGCCATCACGATACCCTTCAATGCGCCGTGCTCGCGGATCGCCTCTGCCGCGTAAGCCGAACAGCTCGGTTGAAAGCGGCACGCATTTCCGAACAGCGCGACTATCAGCGGCGACAGGAACCTGCGATAGCTCCATAGCGCGCCGAGCGCGAGCGCTCGCGGCACTGCTCCGGCCAATCGTGTTCCATGACGCAAACCACCAGCCATCGGCTAGCTCCCCGATAATTTTCTCACAATATTGTGCGTTGCCGCAGCAAGCTCGGCGAGTACCTGAGGCATTGCGAGTCCGCCCGCTCCGGGCCGCGCTATCACTACCATGGAAGTTCGCGCTGGAAGCGTCGGCCGGAGCGTCAGCCGGAAGCACTCGCGCACCCGGCGCTTGAGTCGATTGCGCACCACGGCGTTTCCTATCCGGCGCGAGACGGTGACCCCGAGGCGCGAACGGTCGTCGTCATCGAGCCGACCGGCGTATACCACGAAGTGCGCGCTTTGAACGCGCACACCGACGCGTTGCAGACGGCGGAACTCGGAGCTGCGATGGAGCCGGTCGGCGGCCGAGAAGCTCTGCGCCTTGCGGACAGGATTTCTCAGCCGGGCTGCTTGGGTGGAATCGTGACGGTGAGGCGATGGCGTCCCTTGGCGCGCCGACGCTTGAGAACGTTGCGTCCGCTCGTCGTCGCCATCCGCGCCATGAAGCCGTGGGTCCGTTTTCGTCGGCGGTTGTGAGGCTGGAAGGTCCTTTTCATCGGTCTTGACCAAGGTAAACGACTGCCGGGCCCGGTACCGGGCCACGGTCGAAATCAGAAATTCTATGCGCCGCAGGCTTTTTCAAGTTTCGAACTAGCTATCGAACCACACGGCGCACGCCGGGGCAAGCGCTCGCGCCCCGACAAATCCGAACCCCGCGAAGCATCGTACGCGAGGATGCAGCGTCGAGCGCGAGCCCGAGGATCACTCTTGGCGGCAGACTCTGGGTCCCCGAGGCGAGGCCATCAGGCTCGCTCAAGGCCCGCCGCGCGTTCTCGTGCTCGCGCCTCCCATCGCCAACTCGATGTCAACGGCTGACATCAAAGCGCATTAAAGGTAGCCGTTGAACATTTGCAACAAGATAGGAGGTCGGGGTAGGTTTCTGCACGAAACACGGCTAAAGAAGCCAAAGGAAGCTGGGATAAGGCATCCTGACCAGCGCTGCCACGCCGCTCGCCGCCGGACGCTGACAAGCCATTTTTTCAGGTTCAGATGAAGCGGGGGAAGTTGCCCTCCACTAGGGGAGTCAAGGCAACGGCCTACCACAAACAAATACGGGAACGCGGCCCCCCACCAGGCATCCGAACAGCGCTCTCGCTGCATCTGTCAAGGAATAACCTGAGGAGGCCTTCGGACCTTCTGGGAAGCACAGGGGCAAACAATGAACAAGAAAAGATTTTCGTTAGGGCCGGTTTCGCTCTTTTTGGCCGCTTCGGGACTTTGCGGCTGCTACGCCGTGCCGGGCAAGGTGAGCGGCGGCGGATGGATGCCGTCTGCCTCTGGAACGCCGGGTCAAAAGGCGGTTTTCGGCTTCAACGGAGATTCATGCGATGGGCAGACGACGGGGCACATAACCTACGTCGATAAGAACGCCAACGTCCCAGGCCTTAGTGGCGGAATCATGATGAGGAGCACGCAGATTCTTGAGGCAAAATTGTGCAATGGATCAACCTCAGGAACTTTTAGCGGGGCGTGCTCATTATGTAGTTCGGCGCTCGAATCGGTTGGCGTAAGCGTTGCGCCGCCCGCCACGCCGCCCCCGATGTACGCGGTATTGTTTGACTATGCTTCGATGAATCCGGCGGTTGAAACTCCGACCCCGGCACCCGAAGCGCTTGTTTGCGCGATCGACAATGGGCAGGGAGGCACCGCCACCGGTGACGATTTTGTGCTGATCGGAGCGCAGCCGCCGTTCGGCAGCAGCAGTAGTGGCTCGATCCTCAATTTCGGCTACGCGGAAGGAAACATCAAAGCCCATAGTTGCGGGCAGTGAATCCCGGGCGTGGCCCCGAGGCCCGGCTGGCCTGAAACGGCGGCAATTCGTACCGAAAACACCAGTAGACGGAAACTTTCAACTCCACGAGGCTAATCGAGTTCAACCCAATCATCCTGGGCTGACCGAACGGGAGCGGCAGTCGGGCGGAGGTAACACGCCTCCGCCCGCGTTCTTTTCGCCGATTTCGCCTGAACCCGCCAGCGCGCAACGACAGACGCACGCATAACCTAGTGCGTGCCCCTGTCGCCTTCTCCGACCGCCGCAATTCCTGTCCCGTGCCGACTTGTCGGCCACTCCCCGAAGAGGGCGTGCGATGATAACCTCATAGGTGCTCCGCCGTGTACGTCCAGGACACGATCGTCGCGCCCGCAACCGCGCCCGGCCAGGGCGCCGTCGCGATCGTCCGCCTTTCAGGACCACGTGCGCTCGCGATTCTCGACTCGCTATGGAAGCCGCTTCGCTCCGGCATCAAACCCGAGCCGCGGAAGATGGTCCTGGGTGAGATTATCGATCCGGCGACGGGCGCCATCCTCGATCGCGCGATAGCCGTCCGCATGCCCGCTCCTCGCACCTTCACCGGCGAGGATGTCGCGGAGCTTCATTGCCACGGCGGCATGTACCTCGTTCGGCGAATCCTCGCAGCCGCGATGGCGGCCGGGGCGCGGATGGCCGAGCCGGGCGAGTTCACCCGCCGCGCGTTTCTGAATGGGCGTATCGATCTGACCGAAGCCGAAGCGATCGCGGACCTCGTGGCCGCCCGCAGCGAAGGCGCGCTAAGGCTGGCTCTCGGCCAGATGGCCGGTGCTCTCAGCGGAAAAATAGCAAAGCTCAGGGATCAGCTCGTCTCCATCCGCGCGCATCTCGAGGCCGAGATAGATTTCGCCGACGAGGACCTGGATCTCCCGTCCCGTGGCGAAATTGCATCATCGATTGGGAGGCTCGCCGACGATGTAGCGATTTTGCATCAGAGCTTCGTGGTCGGCCGGATCACGCGCGAGGGCGCGCGCGCCGTCATCCTGGGAAAGCCCAACGTCGGCAAGTCCAGCGTGCTCAACCTGATTCTCGGAGTCGAGCGTGCGATCGTCACCGCCGTCCCCGGCACCACCCGCGACGTGATCGAGGACTCGATTCAGCTCGGTCCCTTGCAGCTCGTCCTGCAGGACACCGCCGGCGTTCGCGAAAGGGCCGATGAGGTCGAAAGTATCGGAATTTCGCGGACTTTCAGCTCGCTCGCCGAGGCCGACCTGGTCCTCGCCGTGTTCGACTCGGCCCGTCCGCTCGACGCCGAGGACGCTATGGTTATCGAGCGATGCCGCGGGCGAAGCGGCGTCGCTCTGCTTAACAAGCGCGACCTGCCGCCCGTCACAAGCGCGGAGAATCTCCGCTCGGCTGGGCTCGCGATGCCGATAGTTCCGTTCTCGGCGCTTCGTGGCGAGGGACTTGAATCGCTACGCACGGAGATCGCACGGCTGGTCGAGGAGATGGCCGCGCCGGGGCTTGCCTCGGGCGTCGCAATCTCCCGCGAACGCCATCGCGCCTCGCTTGACCGCGCGCTAAAGGCGCTTTCGGCGGCGCAAGAGAGCCTTCGGTCCGCGATGCCGCCCGAGATCGTCGCGGTCGACGTCGCGGCGGCCGCCGACGCACTCGGCGAAATCACCGGGGAGATCCATCGCGAGGACATCTTGGACGCGATTTTCCGCGAATTCTGCATCGGAAAATGAACGGAAATTACGCGAGAAATCACCGAAGTATAACAAGATAGATATATTATTCTACTTATAGTATGGTCAAGCTTGCCGGGTGCCTGCGGCCCGTAATAATCTGGGCCTTCTCCCTATGACTTACGACGTTATCGTGGTCGGCGCCGGACACGCCGGGATCGAGGCGTCGCTCGCCGCCTCCCGGATGGGCGCGCGAACGCTGATGCTCACGCTCAACCTCGACCATATCGGCCAGATGTCGTGCAACCCGGCGATAGGCGGGATCGGCAAAGGGCACTTGGTTCGGGAGATCGACGCACTCGGCGGGGAGATGGGCGTCGCGATCGACGAGACCGGTATCCAGTTCCGCTTCCTCAATACCCGCAAGGGACCCGCCGTGCGCGCGCGCAGGGCCCAGGCCGACAAGGCCGCCTACCGCGCCCGGATGAAGCGCGTGCTCGAGTCCACACCCAATTTGCAAATACGCCAGGCCAGTATCGAACGGTTGATAGTCGAAAACCGACACGTTGTCGGTGTTGAGTCGCAAATCGGCGAGACCTTCATGGCCCGTTCGGTTGTGCTCACTACCGGAACGTTCCTGAAGGGACTGATTCACGTGGGCGAGCGCAATTATCCCGCCGGACGAGCGGGCGATTTCGCCGCGATGGGGCTGAGCGAGCATCTGCGCGAACTCGGCTTCAGAATCGGCCGGCTCAAGACCGGAACCTGTCCGCGGCTCGACGGGCGCACTATCGATTACTCGGAGCTGGAAGTTCAGCCCGGCGATGACCCGCCGCCGCCGTTCTCCTTTCGCACTGCACGTATCGAGCAGGCGCAGATTCCCTGCCATCTTACGTTTACCAACGCGGAAACCCATCGGATAATCCGCGAGAATATCGGCCGCTCGCCGATGTACTCGGGCGTTATCCAGAGCCGCGGACCGCGCTATTGCCCGTCGGTCGAAGACAAGGTGATGCGCTTCGCGGGCAAGGAGCGGCATCAGATTTTCCTCGAACCCGAGGGACGCGATACGGTCGAGGTCTATCCCAACGGGCTTTCGACCAGCCTGCCGTTCGACGTGCAACTCGCGATGGTGCGCTCGATAAAGGGCCTTGAACGAGCGGAGGTGATGCGCCCGGGATATGCGATCGAATACGATTTCGCGGACCCCACCCAGTTGAATTCATCCCTCGAAACCCGGCTGGTCGCGGGACTTTTCTTTGCCGGGCAGATAAACGGCACCACCGGCTACGAGGAAGCGGCTGCGCAAGGACTTATTGCCGGAATAAACGCGGCGCTTTCGGTAAGAAACGAGCCGGCGCTGATTCTTGGGCGTGATCAGGCGTATATCGGCGTGATGATCGACGACCTGGTAACGCGCGGAATCGGCGGAGAGCCGTACCGGATGTTCACCTCGCGGGCCGAATACCGGCTTGTTCTGCGCGAAGACAACGCCGATCGGCGGCTCATGCCAATAGGCGAACGGCTGGGACTTGTCGGTGCGGCCGCAAGCGAGCGGCTTCGGCGAAAAAGCGAGCTGGTTGGCGCGGAAATCGAGCGCTTGCGGGCGGCGCTGGTTGCGAATAGCGACGAAAACAACGCAATTTTGCGGCAAAGTGGGTCATCGCCGATAAGCCAGGCGGTCCGCGCGATAGAACTGCTCAGGCGGCCGGAAATTTCATACGCAGTCGCGCTCAGGATGGCTGGGCTTGAGCCGATCCTCGACTTCGACCAGGCGGCGGAGCTGGAAATCGAGATCAAATACGACGGATACGTGCGCCGGCAGTTGGAGGCGGTCGAGCGCTTCAAACGGCTTGAGGATACTCCGATACCCAATTGGGTCGATTTTCACGCCGTGCAGGGCCTGTCGACTGAAGCGCGAGAGCGGCTGTCGAGGTCGCGTCCGCGATCGCTTGGGCAGGCGGCGCGGATGCCGGGAATCACGCCTGCGGCGGTTTCGCTGCTGGCGGTGCATTTGAAGGCCGGGCACGGACGCTGATAGGTGATTGTTTCACGTGAAACGGCCGCGCGAGATCCAGACCGAGAATGCTCCGTGCATAATCGGCGCCGCGGTTCGCGAGCGCGTGATCGAGCGCTTGGTAAAATTCGGCTATAGGCCCGCCGAACCAGAGAAATTCCCCGAACGGATCGCCAAATTCGCCGAAAACCTGGCACTCTGGGGCGCAACGACCAGCCTCACTGCCCGTCCCGAAGACCCGGCCGAAATAGCCTTCCATGTAATTGACAGCCTGATGCCGGCGGTTATCGCGGCGGGACCGGAGCCCGGGCTGTTGGCGGCGGCGTTTGACGCCGGTCGCAGGGTGCTCGACGTGGGAAGTGGAGCCGGGTTTCCGGGCCTGATTCTCGCCGCAGCCACGCAGGCGGCGTTTACCCTGGCAGAGTCGCGGCGCAAGCGCGCGAGCTTTCTCTCGGTCGCAGCCGCCGAGATGGGACTGGTCAATGTCACTATCGAAACTGCCCATATCACGCCCTCGCGATGCGTGCCCGAGTTCGACGTGGTCACTGCGCGGGCGGTTGGCGAACCGGGCGCGTTCTATGCGCTCGCGGGCGGCACGCTTCGTCCCTCGGGCCTTGCGATACTCTACGCAAGCCCCTCGCAACGGCTGAGCCTTGCCGCGGCAGGCGTGGCCGGACTGAGCGGATATACGCGGCGGCTTTACGCGGTCGAGCGCGACGGCGTGACAGTCGAAAGAGTGCTCGCGATCTGGCGCAAGAGCTGACCGCAGGGGCATGTCGCGAAAAGTGCAACCAGATCGCGGAATTGGCAGACCCGCGCTGGTAAAGGTTTGATTTTGCGGACGGCTCGCGTAGATTAAGTTCACGTCGGTGCGGTTTCACGTGAAACCGCACGCGCCGGATCTCGATGCGGGGTTGGAAGTGGGGCGGGTAATAGCGATCGCGAACCAGAAGGGTGGCGTCGGCAAGACGACCACCGCGATCAATCTGGCGGTCGCTCTCTCCCAGGCGGGACGCAGCGTTCTCCTCGTCGACCTCGATCCGCAAGGCAATGCCACTTCGGGTCTTGTTTCATCTCCAGAGGCCCGCGAAGAAATCCGACAACGCAAGAGTATCTATCAGGCACTCGTCCTCGACGTGCCACTCTCCGAGATAGTCCTTCAAGTCCGGCCCAGCCTGGTTCTTGCGGCCGCCGGTCCCGAGTTGGTCGGCGCCGAGATAGAGCTTGTCACGATGGAAGGCCGGGAACGACGGCTGCTGGCGTTGTTAGGTGCGGATGCACGGCAATATAACTATGTTTTATTAGATACGCCGCCGTCGCTCGGCCTCCTTACGCTGAACGCCCTGGTCGCTGCCGACTCAGTGTTGGTGCCGATGCAATGCGAGTACTATGCGCTCGAAGGGCTCACTTCCTTGCTTGGAACCATCGGGCGCGTGCAGTCGAGGTTTCGCCCAACCCTCGAAATCGAAGGCCTGGTGCTCACGATGTTCGACGCGCGCAACCGCCTCAGCCACGAGATTTCTCGCGAAGTCAGGGAGCATTTTCCGCACAAGGTTTTCAAGACCGTGATACCGCGCAACGTGAGACTCTCGGAGAGCCCGAGTCACGGCCTTTCCGTGCTCGAGTACGAACCCAGGTCGGCTGGCGCCGAAAGTTACCGGGCGCTGGCCCAGGAGATTTTGGCGCGCGAAGACGCCGTCGGTATCCATTAAGGAGGACAGGAGATGATTCGTAAGCCTTTGGGCCGCGGTCTGGACGCTCTTATCGGAGGCGGCGACGGCGAGAACGCTGCTCGGCCGCGCGAGGCAGGCCCGGGCGTTACGATGACGCCGGTGGCGCAGATTCTTCCCGGTCCCTATCAGCCGCGCCAGAGTTTCAACCCCGAGCGTCTCGAGGAGTTGCGCCGCGCGATCGAGAGCCAGGGAGTAATCGAGCCGTTGATTGTCCGCCGCGCGGCAAGCGCGGCCGACGGCCCGCGCTACGAATTGATCGCCGGTGAGCGCAGGTTGCGCGCGGCCCGCGCCGCCGGACTCGAAACCGTGCCGGTCATCGTGCGCGAGCTTAACGACCGCGCGGCGCTCGAGATGTCGCTGGTCGAGAACCTCGCGCGCGAGGAACTGAACGCGGTCGAGGAAGGGCGGGCATTCGCCCGCCTGAGCCGCGAGTTCGGGCTCAGCCACGATCAGATTGCGGCGCGAATCGGCAAAAGCCGCCCGCACGTGAGCAACGCTATCCGGCTTCTTGACCTGCCCGAGCCAGTGCTCGAAATGATCGCCGAGGGAAGGCTGAGCGCGGGACAGGCCCGGCCGCTGCTTGCGCTGCCGAGCGCCGAGGCGCGCCTTTCGGCGGCCCGCAGGATAGTCGAAGGCGGAATCAACGCGCGCGGCGCGGAGGAGATCGCTTCGGCCCATCGCCGGCGCAACGGCGGCGCGTCGCACGGCGCCAGTCACGCTTCCGATCCCAATCTGAACGCGCTTGTCGAGGAGCTGCAGCGCGCGCTCAAACGCAAGGTCCGGGTGGTTCGCCGGCGCGGAAAAACTCCTGGCCGCCTGGAGCTCGATTACTACGACGACAACGATTTGACGGCGCTGGCGGCGATGCTCGCGGCCGCCGGTTCGCGCCTCGCCTCCGCGCATCAATGAAGAACGGCCCGCCGGCGGGAGCGCGCCCCCTGCGGCGATGCGCCTGGGCGCGCGGCGATCTCGCGCTTGCCTATCATGACGAGGAATGGGGCGTTCCGCTCCACGACGACCGGCGCCTGTTCGAGTTCCTGGTGCTCGAAGGAGCGCAGGCCGGGCTTAGCTGGGACACGATTCTTCGAAAGCGCGAGAATTACCGAAAGGCGTTCGCCCGGTTCGATCCCGAGACGGTTGCGCGGTTCGACGAGCGCGCGGTGAAGCGCCTGCTCGCCGATCCGGGAATCGTCCGCAACCGTCTGAAGATACTTTCGGCGATTCGAAACGCCGAAGCGTTTCTTCGCGTGCGCGACGAGTTCGGAAGCTTCGACGCCTACATCTGGCGGTTCGTCGAGGGGAGTCCGAAGCGCAACGCGTGGCGCTCGGCGAAGCAGATTCCCGCACGCACCGCGGAGTCCGACGCGATGAGCAAGGAGCTCAAGCGCCGCGGCTTCAATTTCGTCGGCTCAACCATCTGCTACGCCTTCATGCAGGCGGTCGGGATGGTGAACGATCACCTGGTGGGCTGCTTCCGCTACCGCGAGATTCGCTGATCGGAGCATGCCAAACGGGGTAGGCTGTGGACCTCGTTCTATCGAGTCGATAAGAGTCCCTAGTTCGCGCCAGCGCCTCGCCGCTCTTTCATTCCTTCGCTACCACGGTATCGTAGAGCCCATAGTGGATTAGGCCCTCGTGGCTTTCGATTCCCGTATAGCGTAGTGACGCGTCTTCGTAGCGGCGAAAGGCAAAGACAGCCTGGTTCATTTGTTCGGTGTTGAAGACCTTCAGCTGTACGAGCAAATGGAAGTCGTTCACCGTCAGGCCGGTGACGGCTAGAAACAAGTCCGGTTCGAGCTTGGTTATGACGTCCTGCAGCGTATTCTCGCGGAAGTCGGTCAGGTACATGAACGCGGGAATCCGAGTGGCAAACTTGATCAGCTTCTCCTGCGCGAGCTTCCGCTTGGACTTGTACTCCTTCTCCTCCTCGGTGAGCTGTTTCTTCTCCTTCTCCGTAAGATCGTGGTCCCTGGCCTTGCTCTTGAGTTCCTTCACCTTCTCGCTCTTGTTGATAATGGTCTCGATGATGTTGTCGCCGAGCGCGCGCCAGCCCTCAATTCGCTCAACGGCGGCCATCGCCTCGGGGTTGTCCATGATGCGGCGCAGAGTGTCGTTATCTACGTTCACGAGCAGGGCGCTCTCCCACTTGCGTGCCAGCAGCGTGGCTGAGGTGCCCGCCATCGCGATGTCGAGAATGCCGCCCGCGTCGATCTGCGTCATATTCGCGCCGTCGTAGGCCAGCACGGGCAGAAACGAAACGAGGTCCTTGACCGCGTTCTCCGGGTTCTGTTCGTTTGGCGACAGGCCGATCCCATAATCGGAGATCTGCCGCAGCGCGCGCGTGGGCGCGAAGTCAAACACGAAGCAGATAGGCTTGAGGATCTCCTCCTCGTTCGGGTTGTCGCCGTTGGGGTTCTTGATCGACCACGGCGACTGCACGCGGAACGCTGCCTGAAAGTACGTCTCCGGCGACTTGAGGTTGCGTAGCATCAGAATGGATGACCACTGTGGCACCGTCACGCCGGTGGCGAGCTTGCCGCACGAGAGCGTGATGCTCTTGGTCTCGAAACCGCTTCCGATGGCCTTGCGCACGGGTGGTAATGCCTCCAGTCCAATTCCCGCCGAGGCGCCAGCGGCGACGACCACTTCGTAGTCGTGCCAGAAAGTGTTGTGCTTCTCGGCCAGCAGGTTTGACATCGCGTGGCAGGCCGCGACGTTGGGGAGGAACCAGAACGAGTGCTGCAGGTACGGCAGCAGGCGGACATCCGAATACGGAAACGGCGGCCGCGTGCCCGTCTTCAGATGCTCCATCACTTGGGGCGTGTACCCACCGCGGATGATGTCTAGCCACTTCTGCACGTCGCTCTTATGTTTGAATTGCGCTTTGGCGCCCCTGCCTGATGCCTCGAAGAACTCGTTGAGATCAAACTCGTCGAACTCCCCGGCGCTCGCGATTGCCAGCAGCTCGTCCGGCATCTGGTAAGTCAGCAACCGCATCTGCGGCAGCGCACCATAAGGATTCCACTTGCCGGGCTTCTTCGCGGCGAATTCCTGCTTGGCGCGCTGTTCGTCGGTGTAGGTCCAGTTGAAGATCTGTTCTTCGATGAATTCGCCCGTGGCCAGCGCTCTGAACGGTGTGCCCGAGAGGTAGAGATATGCCTTGGTCGTGATGGGCAGAAAATCGGTCTCCTTCTCCGAAAGAACGCTGAGGTCTTCGTTCACATCCTCCAGCCCGGCCGCGTATTCAATATTGGCCTCTTTCTTTGCAACGGCCTCTTCTTCGCCTTCAAACAGTTCTTTGGCGGTCTCTCGCCAGGCGCCGAAATGGTATTCATCAAACACCACCAGGTCCCAGTTTACCGTGTGCAACCATTCGTTCTTGGATTTGATATTTCCCGCCGCATCACGACCAAGGAGGTCCTGAAATGAGCCGAAGTACACAACCGGTTTGTGGCCGTCGATTTTGGTGGGATCGCTGCCCGAGTTGCGCGAGAGGTACTGCCAGCCATCGAAGTCCACGTGATTTTCGATATCCGACTGCCACGCATCCTCGACGGCAGGCTTGAACGTGACCACAAGGACGCGTTTGGCGCCAAGCTTCTTTGCTAGCTGGTAGGTGGTGAAGGTCTTTCCGAAGCGCATCTTCGCGTTCCAGAGGAAGCGCGGGACGGCGTGCATATCCTCCTTCCAAATCGAGTGGAAGTACGCGTGCGTCTTGTTTACAGCCTCCGCTTGCTCGCGGCGCATCGCGAATGTCTCGTGATGCGTACCGGTGAACCGCTGGCCGGTGCGCAACTCGGTGAGCACGGTCTTCACGTCCTTGACCGTGCAGCGCATCCACTCTAGCTCGCCGCTCTCAAAGCCCTTCTTAATCAGGGCCGCGCGCACTTCGTAGTCAGTGAAGATGCTGCCGTCGTTGCGCTCAGCTCGTTCGTCCAGCTCGATCCTATAATTCTTGATGGCGGCGGTTTTGAGCTGCTCGGCTACGCGCTGCTTCACGTCGCGCGTGGTCTGGCCGACCTTGAGGAGGCCCGCGTGTGCGTCGTCGGCAATGGAGTAAGCGTAGATCCGCGGCCGGGCTTCCGGCTTGGGCGCAAGGATCTCCTCGATGGTCTTACTCATCATCTACTTCCATCGGCCGAATCAACTTCTCGATGTAGGCGATCTCGTCATTCGTAAGCCCGTACTTCGCGTAAAGCTTCTTGTCCGTCCACGCCCTCGAAAAGTCTTGGAGCGGTACGAACGAGTAGGCCGAGCGTGAGAGGTCCTGCGCAGATGACCGCGCAGCAATGAGAAACCGGAAGAATCTCGTGACAACATACGAAAAACAGTTCCGCGCTTCCGTCTCAGTGTCGTAAGCGCCCAGCAGTATGTATGTCTCGGTCACAACAGATCCGGGTGGGATGACACCGGACAGTGAGAGCACACGCCGCTGACCGTTCCTGTCAACCTGACCAGCGTGCTCTGATGACGACTTGGACGTGAAGACCTTCCACTTATCAACTAGATCCCGGCCGACTGTTACTTCGGATCTGGACGTCCAAGCGCGCCCTCCATTTTGGAGGACAAGAATGTCGTGCTTTGATGATCTCTTCTCAGATCCTCGAAAGAAGGTGCGCAATCCAAATGGCTTCTGCGAACTGACCTGCCTTTCGAAGCGCTTCGCCTCGGGGAGGCACAGTGACGTTGAGCCGGTCTCTACTGCCGTCACTTTCCGGAGAATTGAAAGCGCACGGCTGCTTCGAATGAATACTTCAGCACCTTCTTCTAGGAGCGGACGCACGGTTTCTGACGATTCTGACCCGTTCTCAAATTCAACTATGCGGCAATCTCCAGGATTGTCTCTGTCCCACAGGAAGTAGCAAACACCGCCTGCAACATCCACGCTTGGGAAAACCTGCCGGCTGTCCGGGTAGTCAACGAGCTTTCTAATCCGGTTGTCGGTAAGCATCGACTGGCGGAACTCGTCCAGGCCGCGGCCACCAAAGAGCCAGCGAGACGGGATAACCATCGTCAAGAAGCGCGGCTCAAGCGCCTTCGCTTGCTCCACAAATCTGTTGTAGATGGGAATGGCACTCGCGCCGAATCCGCCATCATCCAACTGATACGGTGGGTTCCCGATGATCACATCGAACTGCATATTGTCTCCAAACAGTTCGGTTACCCGAATCTTGATGTCGTTGGTGTGGATGAACGCATACGCGTGGGTTTCGAGACCTCCGCCGCGGTCAAGGGTTTTCTTGCTGGCACCGCAATACTCGCACCTGTCATCAATCCACGCATGCTCGACGCGGTCGAACCAGACGTTGCCACTGTCGTTGGCGAAGGACTTGGCAATGGAGTGCTTGCCGTTTGCATGCTTCGAGCAATACACACTCCGCCGCGCAAGCAGACTCGTGAGCCGAGTGATGCCGATGCCGAACACCTGCTTTGTGAGAATGTGATCGACGCGCTCTTGCAGGTCGGGAATCTCGGCCTCCAATCCCTTGGTAAGCCGGCTGGTGATTTCGCGCAGGAACACACCCGACTTTGTGCACGGATCGAGGAACCTCACTGTCTTGTCCGCCCAGAGGCTCGCGCCACTGTGGTCGGCAGCCCACGCCTCGGCCAGCGTGTCCAGCATTCGGTTCGCGAGCTCAGGCGGCGTAAACACCTCGTCGTTCGAGAGGTTCGCAATGCATGTTAGTACATCCGGGTTGCGGCCACGCAGCGCAAACGCCGCCCGAGCGCTCATACGGCCTCCTTCGAGGACTCGCCAGGCGTGGCAGCGGCCAGCTCGCTCACGGTCACCGGCGGGTAGGTCTTCGTCGGCTTGAAGATCTCGTGCTTCCCGAGGTGGGCGAATAGCGAGTCCTCCGCACTGAAGGCCGACGAAAGGGTGAGGGTGTCGAGGCGAAAATCGCGCCGCTGGAATTTGCCCTTACCAAGATAGCCCCACTCGGCAAAGGTGATCGGCTTGCCGTCGCTGGTGCGCATCGTCAAGGCGTCACCGTGAACGAGGTTCTGCGTGAGCACGTAAAAAGCGGCCCGATAGAGGTCGTCTGATTCCTTGAGGTTCAGGTAGTCAGCGAGAATCTCCAGCATATTCGCCCGGCATTCGGCGATGTTGTCCTCTAGGAGCTCGATCCCGTAGGTGCACATCAAAGCGAGAAGCGCGTAGTGCCGCCTTTCAAAGTCGGACCTCCCGAACTTGAGTTCGACGGCGGCAAGCTTGCGCTGCAGGATGCGGACGAGGAAGTTTCCACTCCCACAGGCCGGCTCCAGGAAGCGGGAGTCGATGCGCTCGGTTTCGTCCTTGACGAGGTCGAGCATCGCTTCGACCATCCAACGGGGAGTGAACACCTCCCCATGGTCGGCGACGCGTTTCTTCGACTTGATCTGGTTCATAAGTCAAATGCCCGGCTCGCGTCGGGACTGCCGATTGTCTGACGTACAGAAATAATTATCCTGCGCGCTTTGGCCCCCACAACCCTACCTCGACATCGACACCGCATGTCAGCTAGGCTTCGTTCGAGCTAGACGAACGTAGCGTACCTCGCTCGATCAATCGGACAAACTTCTTATAGTTGTGATGATCCCGCTGCCACCTTCCGGCCACCGGGGTGTCGCCCACCGCGTTCCCCATTGGTCAGCCGCTGTCGCGCGCGCAGGACGAATTCCTGGCTCGCGATGCTCTATTGGTTTCGCGATTGAGAGCGGCGGGCGAGGGACGTTCCAGGCGCGCATAGATCGCAACCGCCTCAAGATACTTTCGGCAATTCGAAACGCCGAAACCTCAAGCCGGTCTCGCAGTAATTGTTAGGCTGCGATAGCTGTTGGTAAAGCCGTATGCACGGGAGGAAGAATTGGTGGCATGAGCGACAATCTGCCTTTGGACGGGATGCGCGTGGTCGAGCTTGGAGAAGGGATCAGCGCCGCGTTCTGTACGCGGATGCTGGCGGGCCTCGGTGCTGAGGTATGGAAAATCGAGCAGCCGGGACGGGGCGACCGTGCCAGGCGCACACCCGACCTCGACGGCACTGAATGTGACAGTGAAGCCAATCCGCTGTTTCTGTATCTGAACACCGGCAAGAAGAGCGTCACGCTCGACCTGCACGATCAGCGCGGGCGCGATCTGCTTATGGCGCTGGTGGCGAAGGCCGACTGCGTGGTCGAAAATATGCTGCCGCGCGAATGGGCCGCGCTCGGCATGGAACCGGGGCGGCTGCGAGCCCAAAAGCCCGCTCTGGTCGTCACCTCGATAACTCCATTCGGCCAGACCGGCCCGTATCGCGATTTCGAGGCGACCAATCTGATTGAGTTTGCGATGGGCGGCCAGATGGCGTTGACGGGTGAGCCCTCGCGCGAGCCGCTGGTAAATGGCGGGTCCCAGGCCGAGTATCAGGGTGGGCTTCACGCGCTGCCCGGGACACTTGCCGCGCTGGCGCGGGCGAGCGCGACCGGCCAGGGCGAGCATCTGGATATTTCCATCGTCGAGTGCCAGGCAAGCACGCTGGAAACAGCCAATCCCGCCACGGTTGCTCTGGATTCGCCCACCTCGAATCAATGGAAAACGCGGCGCGGCAATATCATTTCGGCCACCTGGGCGCTTTACCAGGCCGCCGACGGATACGCGGGGCTGTACTACCTGCCGCGTCAGTATCCCAAGGTGTTCGACCTGATCGGACAGCCGGAACTGCTTCAAGACGACCGATTCAAGGATCCGCAAACGGCGCTCCAGACCAATGATGAGCTGGTCGCGATAATCAGTGGATATTTCCTCGAGCATGGCAAATTCGAATTGTTCGAACGCGCGGCCAGCCAGAGGGGATGCGTGGGCTTTGTCGCCTCGATACCCGAGGCGCTGAGTTCGCCGCAGGAAGCCGCGCGCAATTTCTTCGCCCGTGTCACCCATCCGCGCGCCGGGACCTACACTGAACCTACGGCTCCGTGGATTCTCAATGACGGGGAGCGCGACCTTCAGTTTCGCATCGCCGGTCCGGCGCCGCTGCTCGGTGAGCATACCGCCGAGGTGCTGGCCGCGGAACTCGGCCTCCTGGACGCAAAACTCCAAGAACTCTCGCAGGCAGGGATTATCTGACCGATGGCTAAATCAGGACTTCCGCTTGAAGGAATACGGGTTCTCGATCTGACCCAGGCGTGGGCCGGACCAATGGCGACCAAGACGCTCGCCGATCTCGGCGCCGAGGTAATAAAGATCGAAGCACCCGGTCATCACGACTTTATCCGGGATTTCTTCGACAAGGACACGGCACCGCCGCGACCGTACAACGCGAGCGGCTATTTCAACGAAATCAATCGCAACAAGCTCGGGGTGGCGATCGAATTCACACGCCCCGAAGGTCGCGAGCTGATACTGGCGCTGGCGGAGCATTGCGACGTCATGATCGACAACTCGCGCCCGGGGGTGCTCAAGACCCTCGGTCTCGACGAGCCGGCTGTACGGCGGCGAAATCCGAACATGATCATTGCCTCGATGCCGGGTTATGGCGGGCGTGGTCCGCAGAGCGACTATTCAGTGTACGGCCCCGCGATGGAGCATACCGCGGGTCTCACCTCGTTTACCGGCTACCTCGATTCAACTCCGCAGAAAACCGGCATCAGCTACGGCGACCCGGTTGGCGGTATCTCGGCTGCCTCCGCCATCATTGCGGCGATTCTGTATCGGCGCCGCACGGGCAAGGGCGTCACGATCGATGTCTCCCAGCGTGAAGGACTCGAAGCCCTGATTGGCGAGGCGCTGGTCAGCTATTCTCTTTACGGCCGCGAACCGCAGCGCCAGGGTAATCGCAATGCCTCAATGTCTCCGCATGGCGTGTTCCCGACGATAGGGCGCGCGGCAGGGGCCGATCATTGGATTGCGATCGCGGTACGGAACGACGAGGAATTCGCGCGCCTCGCCCGTCTGATGGGCGATCCGCCGTGGGCCCGCGAATTTAAAACCCTGGCCGAACGCAAGCGGCGCGAAGACGAGCTCGAAGAGCACATCGCGCAGTGGACGATTCGCTTTGAACGCTATGAACTGATGCATCGGCTCCAGGCCGCGGGAATTCCCGCCGGCGTGGTCCTGAGCCCGCGCGACCTGCTGAGCGACCCTCATTTCAAGGCGCGCAACTTTCATCCTCTCGTCAACCATCCCGATCACGGCAAGCAACCGGTCAGCGCGCCCGTCTTCCGCGCCAGTGAGACACCTATGGGCATCAGGCTTCCGGCGCCGTGCTTCGGCCAGCATACCCGCGAGGTTCTTGGGCGGCTGCTCGGCTTGACCGACGCGCAGATCGAGGATTTGCAGGGAAAGGGGATAATTTCCGACATGCCAAGCGTGTATCGGGGCTGACCTGCGTAGGAAAATAGGGTGTGATAGCGGGCGCCTTCTAAAGTCCAGGGGAGATGCGTCTGGCCACTCGATACGGGTAAGGCCAGCCCAGCGCCCGTAGGCCAATAGCTATCCGCACCGCGACGGCTGGTATCGTGCTTTCTCTCTGCAACTCCAGACACAGGGGGCGGACCTGTTCCCCTACGGTGAACTGCCCAGTGGTTTGCGTTCCTGGTCCGAGCCATCGAGATAGTAGCGAGCGCCAAGGCGCGTGAAGCGGAGCGTGCTGATCGCCTCGACGCCCTGAAGCGTGAGCCGCGTCGTCATCACGACCGTCCGCGCCACGCCCGGCGCGCGCCTGCCCGTCTCCATCGCTTCCACAAGGGGACGGCCCGCCGCGTAAAGACCGCCCGGTCCGATATTGGGCATGAGCCCGAGCAGCTTCGTGACCGTCGGCGCTATATCGATGTTCCCGCTCGGATACGGATCGACAAAATGGGGGCGAAAGTCGGGACCGAGCGCCGCGCAGAAATTATGCACCTCGCGCGGGCCTAGCGCGCCGTGCATCCCCATCCCGGTCGTGAATCCGCGTGCGTCGGCGTAGATGACGCCTTCCACAGGATGCACCAGCGGCTCGGAGCGGTTCTTGACCGTATGCTGCCCTTTCGCGCCGATTGAAAACGCGAGCCGTAGCGGCCCGGTAAGCTGGCGATTGTCAACGTCGGGCAGCTCGCGGAAGGAGATCACGAGATCGGGCGCGCGGTTGGGACTCAGTATTCCCGCCGACGCCTCGCTGAAAGTGCCGTCGATCCACCCCTGGTACGGCTTCACGCCGTGCACTCCGGGCTCGCCAAGGGCGGAGAGGTGCGAGAAGATAACGCCGCACCATTCCTGGGCCTCGGCGAAGTTGACGATTTTCTGCAGTTCCGCGCGACGCTCGGCCTGGGTCGGAAAATCGTCGCGCGAAAGATAGACGAGATCGCTGCCGCCGTTTCGCGCGATCACGACGTCGTCACTTGAGACCGATTTCTTGATTCCCGCCGCCGCGAGCATTCCGTTCAGGTCGATTGTGAGGCGAATCGTCGCAAATCCATGGTCGGAGACGACGATCAGGTCGGTATGACTGTCCATCCCGGCCGCGTGGACAGCCGCGCGCAGCCGGCCGAGGTTGTTGTCGCAGTTTTTGAGCGCCGCGAGCGCGGCAGCCGTGCCCAGCCCCGCAATATGCTGGGTGATGTCGGGATTATGGAGCCACAGCACGATCATCGCCGGACGTCCGGCGAGCACGGCGCTTCGCGCGGCGGCAATCGCGCGCTCGTCAACGATTTTCGTGAAATAATCGTCGCGCGCCGCGTAGAGAACCCCATCGCGGCGCCCCGCCGGCGGCATCGCGGCCTTGATTTCGTGTGCTATCGCTTGCGGCTCGATGATGCTGTCAGTGGCGAACAGGTAATCCGTGTGCGGCGCCATCAGTGAGTCGCGCCCGTTCTTCACCGAGGCGACTCGATTGTCCCATAGGAACGCCGGCCCCTGCTTGCCGACGACCGCCAGATAGCCGCCCTCGCGCGCGACCTCCTGCGCAACCGTGTCGAGCCCCAGCAGGCGACCCGCGAAACCCTTGGGCGCGTTCAGCCGCGCAAGCATCGGCGCGTCTTCCAGCCTGAGCGGACGACTCAGCAGTGCGCGCAAACGCGGTGCGGAGAGTATAGGCGCGTCCGCGCGCGCGAGCGCCGGCGCAAGATACATCGAGTCGCCCAATATCCCCGTCTGACCGGGCCTCGCGCCCGTGGCAAGGGCGGCCGCGTTCACCATCGTGACCGTCGGATAGAGCGCGTGGCTATGCGCGAAGTCCACGCCCTCGTGTTCCATCGCGTAAAGGTTCGGAGTTTCGGCCCGCGTGACGAAATCCGGCCGAAGCCCGTCCCATACCATCACGATTACGAGCCGGGCCGGCTGATTTTTCGCACCGATGGCGGCCGGGAGCGTCGCCGAAGCGAGAACCAGGATTGCGCTGAGCGCGCTGAGCAGAGCCGTTCGAAGTCTCATATCATCGGTCACTTAATCGGTAGCGGCCGACGGATGCAATTCAAGCCGCGATCGAACAGCAAGCGGAGCGGGGCGAAGACCGCGATGCGGCCGTGCAAGCGCGGTCGCGATTTGGTAGTTTCCGACCGACCGGGAGGAAGTTCGCTTGCGTATCGCATTGATAGGACAGGCGCTGTTTGCTCAAAAGGCTCTGGAGGCGCTGGTCGCGCACGGCGAGGAAATCGTCCATGTGTTCGCTCCACCCGATCCGCCGTCGGGAAAGCCCGATCCGCTCAAGGCGAAGGCCGTGGAGCTCGGGCTGCCGCTAAGCCAGCCGCGCTCGTTCAAAAGCGATGCGGCCTACGAGCATTTCAAAGCCCTCAACGCGGATCTCGCCGTGATGGCGTTCGTTACGATAATCGTGCCCGAGAGGATTCTCTACGCGCCCAGACACAAGTCGATCTGCTTCCATCCGTCGATTTTGCCGCGCCATCGCGGCGCAAGCGCGATCAACTGGGCGATAATCCAGGGCGACTCTGAGACTGGCGTTACATGGTTCTGGCCCGACAAGGGTATCGACACCGGGCCGATCCTCGTACAGAGGCGGGTTCCGATCGGCGAGGAGGATACGGTCGGCTCGCTTTACTTCAGCCGACTGTTCCCGCTCGGAATCGATTCGATGATCGAGGCGGTCGAACTGATAAAGCGCGGCGCCGCGCCCGCGATACAGCAGGACGAGCGCCTGGCGACCTATGAGCCGCCCTGTCGCGACGAGCATGCGGGAGTGGACTTCCGCATGTCCGCGCGCGAGGTTCACAACCTGATCCGAGGATGCGATCCGCAACCGGGTGCGTTCGCGGAACTCGCGGGACGGCGGCTCAGGATGTACGAGCCGCGGCTCGAAGCGTCCGCGCCGGGCGGCGAGCCCGGCACGATTCTCTCGATCGACAAGGACGGGATGCGCGTCGCGACGGCGGACGCGTCGATACTGATTCGGCGGGTGCGGCTTGAGCCGGACGGGAAAAAGGCCGACCCGGCGGAGCTTGCCGCCTCGGGAGTGCTCGGCGCCGGGATGAAGTTGAGCAAGCCGGGTGCCTGACGCCCGCGCGCGGAGTTGGCGCCGCGCTCTGGCCCCGTATCGGCGGCTCGGATACCCTTTTGAGGCAGGGGAGCGGCCCGAGCGGCTTTGACCGCGTCGGCGTTGCGCTCGGGATTTGGGCGAGCGGGAGGTCAGGGTCGTGAGGCTTTGCGTCGGAACTTCCAAGGGAATCGTCATCCTCGATCCCGCGCGCCCGAGCGTGCCCCGGATGGTGCTGGCCGACCCGTCGCCGGTATGGTGCCTGGCCCAGGACTGCCGCGACCCGAACCTGCTCTACGCTGGCTCCAACGCGATCGAGCACGGTCGCGGTGCGCTCTCGCGCTCGGACGACGGAGGGCGGAGCTGGGTCGAGATCACGCCGCCGGCCGCGCGCGAAGAGGAAGTATGGGCGCTCGCGGCCTCGCCAACCGTGCCGGGGCGGATTTTTTTCGGCACTTCGCACGCGAGGCTGTTTCGCAGCGACGACGGCGGGCGGACGTTTCACGAGATGGCCGCGTTTCTCAAGATTCCGGGACGCGAGCGATGGACCTTTCCATCGTCGCCGCATATCCCTCACGTGCGCTCGATAGCGTTCGACCCTCACGCGCCCAACACGATTTACATGGGCGTCGAGGAGGGCGGAATCTATCGTTCGCGCGACCTTGGCGAGTCGTTCGAGGCGTTGAATGACGGCCTCTACGAGGATGTTCACACGGTCGCAATCGATCGCAAGGATCCGCGGCGGCTTTACGCGACAACCGGCGCGGGATTCCATCTCTCGGAAGACGGCGGCCAGTCGTGGCGCCGCATCAAGGAGGGCCTCGACCGCACCTACACGGTCCCGATGGTAATCGTTGAGGAAGGCGGCGAATTCGTGCTCTACACCGCGGCCGCCGCAGGCCCGCCGCCGAGCTGGCAGGTCGCGGCGCGCGGCGCGGACTCGGCGCTCTATCGCAGCGTCGACGGCGGGCGCTCGTTCGAGCTGCTCGAACGGCGGTTCGCGCCCGAGCGTGGGATGCCGATGCGGTTTCGCGAGAGACCGGGTGCGCCGGGAGAATTTTTCGGCGTATCGACGACCGGAACCGTCTTCCGATACGGAGCCAGCGGAAACGGATACGCCTCACATCCGCTTGTCGAAAAGCTCCCGCCAGCCTACGACCTGACCATCCTTCCCTGAGATAGTCGGCCAGGAATTCCGCTGCACGGGCCTGAGGGGAAAGGCGCGCTGCCACGCTCGGGGACCCCGCGCGAGTCCGAGGATTAGCGTTCGGGGGAATCCCGATGCGGCTATCCGCAGCCGTGTCTACTCGTCGTCCGGCTGCGAGTTCTCATCCGAGGCGTCTGAATCCTGCTCCTCAGCTCTTTTGCCGCGTATCTCCCGGACCACGAACGCGCCACCGAGAAAGACGAACAACACGCCTACCGGGAAAAGCACGCCTGCCAGGATCGGACGCTCATAAATTATCTCAAGGCCCCACCAGATGAGCCCGATGCCCAGAGCAAGAAAGAAGAGAACCTGACCGATGCGCATCCGAGCCACCATAGACCTAACACAGTCGTCTGTCATCCATAAACCAACGTACGCCCTTGACGAAGAGCGAATGAAAAGCGAAACTGAACCCTTCAGGGGAAGGCTCATGGCCGAAGTCGGGATGGAATTGCCGCTGGTCAGCGAAACTTCGACAGGCCTGGACACGCGGGGAGACGTCGAGTTCCACGAGATGCCCGTCCGCAGGATTCTGAACCGATGCGCGAGTCCGCGGATGCCGTTTCAATGGACGATCAATCCGTATCGCGGATGCGAATTCGGATGCGTGTACTGTTACGCCCGTTATACGCACGAGTTCCTCGAACTGCGCGACCCGCTCGACTTCGAACGGCGAATCTTCGTGAAGCGGATGGCAGCCGCGGCGCTTTCGCGCGAGCTCTCGCGCACGCCGGTTGGCGACGACGCGATCGCTATCGGCACCGCGACCGATCCCTATCAACCCGCCGAGCGCAGGTTCGAGCTGACGCGCTCGATGCTCAAGGTTCTCGCCGAACTGTCCGGGCTTAGGATCTCAATCACGACCAAGTCCGCGCTTATCACCCGTGACCTCGACGTTCTCCGCGCGCTCAACCGCCGGTCGAATATCGCGGTCAATTTTTCGCTGATTACGCTCGACCGCAGGCTCCAGCGCGTGCTCGAACCGCGCGCGACGCGTCCGGAACTCAGGCTTAGGGCGCTCGCAGAACTGGCGGGCGCGGGAATCCGATGCAACGTTCTGGTGATGCCGGTTATTCCAGGGCTGAGCGACGCTCCATGCTCGGTCGAGGCGGTGACACGCGCGGCGAAGGCGGCGGGCGCGAGCAACCTGTGGTGGAGAGCGCTCTTTCTGCGGCCGGCGGCCGCGCGCCGCTTCATCCCCTTCATCCGCGCGCGCTTTCCGAAGCTGGCATCGAGGATCGACGCCTTCTATGGGCGCAATGCGTACCCGCCGAGGACTTACGACGAGCATCTCGAAGCGCTCTTCACACGGCTTAAGGCGAAATACGGTTTCGATTTCTCGCGCGAACGATTCGCGACGCCGCACGCGCAAGCGATACGGTCCGCCGCACAGCCAGGCCTGTTCGATCACGCCCGCGGGTGAAACCGTGTCCGATGCGGGGGCGCTCATCCGCAAGCGCGGAATCGCGCGGAGCGGGCGCAAGCCTGCGCTCGGTTCAGACCGGCGCAATTCCGAGACGACGAACGACTTGATCTTGAATGTGGTGCGCGGGGCGGGACTTGAACCCGCACGGCATCGCTGCCACCAGCCCCTCAAACTGGCGTGTCTGCCTGTTCCACCACCCGCGCACTCGGAGAAAAGAGGGTATGCGGTTCGCGCCGGTCGCTCGCTCCGTCCTACTTGCTGGCTGGAGCCGATGACGGGGCCGAATGCGGCGCCGGAGCGGGAAGGGCCGCTTTCGCTTTCGGGACGGCCTGAGCCGGCATCACGCTGTGCGTCCCGCTTCCGAAGACGCTTCCGGTCGCCCGCCGGGTTGAGGCGTATGCGAGATACATCGAGGTGGCGAAAAACACCACCGCTAGTCCGCTCGTGATCCGGGTGAGCACGTTACCCGCGCCGCTTGCGCCAAACACCGTCTGGCTCGAACCTCCGAACACGGCGCCGATCTCCGCGCCCTTGCCTTGCTGGAGGAGGATCACCACCACCAGCGAAACGCATACGATTACGTGAATCGTCAGAACGACCGTGATCACTAAAGTTTCCGCCTCAACCGACGCGCGCCCTTACTATACGCGCGAAGGAGTCAGCCCTTAAGCTTGCCCCGCCGACCAGAGCGCCGTCAATATCAGGCCTGGAGACGAGCGAGTCAACGTTTTCGGGCGTGACGCTTCCGCCATAGATGATTCGGGCCTTGACTGCGGCCTCCCGGCCCCATCGCTGCTCGATAATTTCGCGCACCGCGCCGTGAATCGTTCCCGCCTGCTCGGGCGTGGCGTTCTTGCCCGTGCCGATGGCCCATACCGGCTCGTAGGCGACCACGACCCGCTCGATGTCCTCGCTGCTTACGCCATCGAGCCCGTTTTCGAGCTGCTTGACCACCACTTCGAGCGCGTTGCCCGCGTCGTGCTGCATCAGGGTTTCGCCCACGCACAGAATCGGGACGAGGCGATGGCGCAGGGCGGCGAGCACTTTCTTGTTTATGGCTTCGTCGGTCTCGCCGAAGATGTGGCGTCGCTCGGAGTGCCCCAGGATTACGTGCGTCACGCCGAACGGCTTCAACATCGGAGCCGATATTTCACCAGTGAAGGCGCCCTTGTCCTCGAAGTGCATGTTCTGCGCGCCGAGCAGGAGCGACGAGCCGGCGAGCGCCTGCGAAACTGCGGGAATCAGTACCGCCGGCGGCGCGATCAGGACCTCGCGATCCTTCGCCAGGGTCGAAGACTCGGGATCGAGTTCGGCGCGAAGCGCCGCGAGCATCGCGCGCGCCTCGTTCGCGGTGAAGTTCATCTTCCAGTTTGCCGCGACAAGCTTGCTACGCATGGGAAATCTTCCGGACCGGCTGCGGTTCGGCGCGCGCCGCGACGCATCGGCCGCGCAGGTACCCTAGTAATCGAGCGCTTTCACGCCGGGAAGCTCGCGCCCCTCAAGATATTCGAGCGTGGCGCCGCCGCCGGTCGAGATATGGGTGAAACCCCTCGACCACGGCTGATGGGCGACCGCGGCGGCCGTGTCTCCGCCGCCGATTACGCTTTTGACGCCGCTCAGGCCGGCAAGCGCTTCACCGACCTTGAGCGTGCCCTTCGCGAACGCCTCGTTCTCGAAAACTCCGAGCGGGCCATTCCAGACCACGGTTTTGGCCCCGGCCAGGCGCGCGATAAAGTCGTCGGCGGTCCTGGGCCCGATGTCGAGACCCATCATCCCGGCCGGAATCTCGGAGACCACGGTTGCGGTCTCCGGCTTGTCGAGAGCTTCCGCGACGACGTGATCGACGGGCAGCACGAAATCCACGCCCTGCTTCTTCGCCGCCTCAAGCAGCTCGTTCGCAAGCCCGAGCTTGTCCTCTTCGACCCGCGAGCGCCCTACCGGCGTGCCGCGCGCTTTCAGAAACGTGTAGGCCATCGCGCCGCCGATAAGGAATCTGTCGAGCTTGGGCAGCAGATGCCTGATCACGCCGATTTTGTCCGAGACCTTGGCCCCACCGAGGATCGCGACCGCCGGACGCGGCGGATCGTTGACCACGGAACTCAGGGCCTCGATCTCGCGCATCATCAGGAAGCCCGCCGCGCGCTCGCTGAAGAACTGCGCCACGCCGGCGGTCGAGGCGTGTGCGCGATGGGCCGCGCCGAAAGCGTCGTTGACGTAGACGTCCTTGCCGCGCGCGAGTTCGTGGGCGAAGTCGCGGTTGTTGGCCTCTTCTTCGGCATGAAAACGCAGGTTCTCGAGCAGCAGCGCCTCGCCGGGCTTGAGCGCCGAGACCATCCTGCCGGTCACGTCGCCGATACAATCGGGCGCAAGCGGCACCTTTATTCCAAGCTCGGCGCTCAACCGCTCGGCCACAGGCTTAAGGCTGAATTCCGGAGTGCGCTCCTTGGGACGGCCGAGATGCGAGCACATCACCGCCGACCCGCCCTCCTTGAGGACGTAACGGATGGTCTCAAGGGTGGCCTCGATGCGGGTTGGGTCGGCGATGCGGCCGTCGTGGATCGGCACGTTGAAATCGCATCGAACGAGCACCCGTTTGCCCGCCAGCTTCAGGCTCGTAATGGGTCGAATTGGCATGACTGTTTACCGCCGATAATCAGAGTCGTGCCGCCACGTGAGCGGTGACGTCGACAAGGCGGCACGAGTAACCCCATTCGTTGTCGTACCACGAAAATATTTTGACCAGCCGCTTGCCCATCACCTTAGTAAGCGGCGCGTCGAAGATCGACGAGTGCGGATTTCCGTTGAAGTCGATCGAAACCAGCGGGTCCTCGCAATAGGCGAGGATTCCCTTCAGTTCGCCCTCGGCAGCCTTCTTCATCGCGGCGTTGACCGCCTTTTCGTCGGCGTCACGCTCCACGATTGCGGCCAGATCGACCAGCGAGACGTTGGCGGTTGGAACCCTCACCGCGACGCCGTCGAGCTTGCCCTTGAGCGCCGGCAGGACCAGCCCTATCGCGCGCGCCGCTCCGGTCGACGTCGGCACCATCGAGAGCCCCGCCGCACGGGCGCGCCTCAGATCGCGATGCGGTCCGTCCTGGAGATTCTGATCGGCCGTATAGGCGTGCACCGTCGTCATCAGGCCGTGCACGATCCCGAAGTTCTCGTGCAGCACCTTCGCAACCGGGGCCAGGCAATTGGTGGTGCAGGAAGCGTTGGAGATGATGTGATGCCTGGCCGGGTCGTAGGCTTCGGGATTGACGCCCATGCAGACGGTCGCGTCCACGCCTTCACCAGGCGCGCTGATCACGACCTTTTTTGCACCGGCGGCGAGATGGGCCGAGGCTTTTTCCTTCGAAGTGAAAAGCCCCGAAGACTCGACCACGACCTGAACGCCGAGGGATTTCCACGGAAGCTTCGACGGATCGCGCTCGGCAAGCACTTTGACCGGCTTGCCGTCGATGAGGATCGTGTCGCCCTCGGCTCTCACGTCATGAGCGAGCGTTCCGTGGACCGAGTCGTACTTGAGCAGATGGCCAAGCGTGTGCGCGTCGGTAATGTCGTTGACGGCGACGGTTTCGAGGTCTTTTCGCGTCAGTGCGGCGCGCAGAAAGAGCCTGCCGATTCGTCCAAATCCATTAATGGCGATCTTGGTAGCCACGGCGTGAATCCTCCCGGGATGCCTCTTGCGGCGCCTGCCTTGTAATCGCCGCAAGTTAGACGTTGGGTTTTACTGTTGCAAGAGCGTAAAAGCATAAAACGGGCCAAATTCAGGCAATTCCCGGCCGGAAAAGGCTCTTCGCCGACGCACATATTTTTCACCGGCAAAAAAAGCGTAAAATGTCGAACTGCAAAGGAAGATGGTCTTATGATCCCTTCTGCGACGGCTGGCGCCGGCGGTTTGAGCGTCGTCGATCTGCTCCTCGGAACGGGGCCGGTTGTTCAGGTAGTTATCTGGACACTTGTTGCGTTTTCGGTCGGGAGCTGGGGAATAATCCTCTACAAGCTGGTTCAGACTTCGCGCGCGCGCCGGGAATCCGAACGTTTCATTTCCATATTTTGGGAATCGCGCAACCTCGCCACTATCCACAACGCCAGTGTCGGCCTGGTCCGAAGCCCGATCGCGCAGGTGTTCCGCGCCGGCTACCAGGAAGTGCTGCAGCTTACCCGCGCCAAGCGCCAGGCGGTCGGCGCCGAGAACGCCTTTTCGGCCGACTTCGGCGGCGCGGCTAACGTGATGCGCGCGATGAAGAAGCAGGGCAATGTCGAGTTGACCAAGCTCGAATATGGGATCACGTTCCTCGCAACTACCGGCTCGACTTGCCCGTTTGTGGGTCTTTTCGGAACAGTGTGGGGAATAATGACGGCCTTTTTGGGCCTGTCGGCAGCTCACTCGTCCAATATCCAGGCGGTCGCCCCCGGTATCGCCGAAGCGCTTATCACCACCGCGATCGGACTGGTCGCCGCGATTCCCGCGCAGGTTTTCTACAACTACCTGACCGCGCGGGTTCACGTGCTCGCCACCGAGATCGACAACTTTACCGCCGAGTTCCTTAATATCGCCGAGCGTCATTTCCTTTCCTGAGGATCATCGGAGACTCAATCGTGGCCTTTGAAGCCGGACAGCGAGGCAAATATGTTTCGCAGATAAACGTCACGCCGCTGGTGGACGTGATGCTGGTGCTGCTGATCATTTTCATGGTCACCGCGCCGATTATCCAGCAGGGCGTGCAGGTCACGCTGCCAAAGGTCAAGGCGGCCGCGCTGCCGGGCAAGGAGCTTCAGTTCGTGGTTTCGATCACGCGCGGCGGCGAGATCTATCTGAACGATCGCAAGCTCTCCCCCGACGAGCTTACTCAAAAGCTCGCGGCGATCTCGCGCGAACGGCCCGACCGCGAGGTTTTTGTTCGCGCCGACGAGCAGGTTCCCTACGGCGAGGTTATCCGCACGATGGCGGCGATAAAGGCTGCCGGAATCGAAAACGTCGGGATGGTGACGGAAATGCCGGCGCCGGGCCGCGGCGGGCGAGGAGCGGCGGTCAGACACGATCGTGGGAAGTCCGCGCCATAACGACGAAAGGCCGGCCCCGTGGGGATATATAGCGGCCATCGTGGTCTCCGCACTCGGGCACGCGGGCCTGCTGGCCATCGTGTTCCTCGTGATGCCGCGCCTGTTCCATCCGGACGAAAGTCCTCCACCTTCTTACACGGTCAAGATAGTCGACAGCCTGCCCGCCGGCGACCTCGGGACCCATCTGCCGCCACTGGCGCCCAGGCGTCGGCCGCGACCGGCCAGACGCGCCGAAGCGGAAAAACCCAGGCCCGAAAAACCCAAGCCTGTGCCGCCCAGGCTTCCGCACGAGCCCGACAAAAACGCAATCGCGCTCAACACCAGAAAGCTCGCGACCCCTACGCCGACACCGACTCCTACGCCCACGCCGACTCGCGAGGCGACCGCCAGCCCCACGCCCAGGCCCAGGAAGCGCCACGAGGCCGCGCACAAGCCGGCTCCCAAGCCGACGCCGGAAAGGAAGCTCGCCCACACGCGCTCGACTCCCAAGCCCGAGCATCATCGCACTCACGAGCATAAGCGGCGCCAAACCGAAGTCGCGAGCGCCAAACCGCGACCCACGGCGAGCATCCAGGAGCAACTCGCAAAGATTCGCGAGGAGCTCCTTGCACAGCATCTCCGCGAGGAGAAAAAGGAACGCACGCACAACCAGTCCGCAAGCGGGCCGGTACTCGCCGACAAGGATACCGCGGGTTTGGGAATGGGCATCGGTTCCGGTACCGGAAGCATGGGGATTCAACAGGACCTCGCATTTCTGCTCTACTATCGGACTGTGCAGCAGAGGATTAAGCAGGCATGGAGCTTCTCGGGAGGCTCCGGCGACCTGACCACGACGGTCGATTTTTCGATTGGACCCGACGGAAGCCTGACCGGGGTGACGATCGCGAAGAGTTCGAACGACCCGGCCTACGATCAATCGGTGATTCGCGCAATCAAGCGGGCGGCGCCGTTTCCGGCGCCGCCGGAAAAATATCGCTCCGAGTTTGCGCACGGCGTGGAAGCGTTGTTCAAGCTCGGCGAACTCAAATCCTGAGATGTGGGATTGGCGAAGCTCCGCGCAATTCGAGGCCGGTTGGCCCCGGACCTCGTCGCCG
Organism: Deltaproteobacteria bacterium; assembly: GCA_021817345.1. Lineage (GTDB taxonomy): Bacteria > Desulfobacterota > Binatia > Binatales > Binataceae > DTIX01. The sequence continues at coordinate 53,153 of JAKAVC010000134.1, forward strand.
CGGCTTCGAACGGTAAGGTGATGATGAGGCGCTCATCTCTTTTGCTCCTGCTTGCCGCGTTCGTGGCGATAACCGCGACGCCGTTCACCGCCCGGGCGCAGATCAAGATGCAGATCATCGGACCGGGCTCACATCTTTCGCCGATCGCGGTCTCGGCGCTGAAAAACCTGGGCGGTGACGATCGGCACGGCGTCTCCAGCGAGTTCGACAGTATCCTGTCGCACGATCTCGAACTCTCGGGTTACTTCCGCCTGATAAGCCCCAAGGCCTTTATCGAGGATGCGCAGACCTCGGGCTACGATCTCGGGCAGTTCAACTTCGCCGATTGGCGTTCGATCAACGCCGATTTCCTGGTCAAGGGCGCGGTCAAAATTGACGGCAATCAGGTCCAGTTGACCGCGCTCTTGTTCGACGTCGCGCAGCAGCGCCGGATGATGGGAAAGAGCTTCACCGGCCAGCTCTCGGAGGTGCCCAGGATGGCGCGTCGCTTCGCCGACGCGCTGCTCAAAGCCACCACCGGCATCGAAGGCCCGTTCGATTCGAGACTCGCCTTCGTATCGACCCGCGGCGGACGTTTCAAGGAAATCTATCTCCAGTCGATCGACGGCCATGGGCTTTTCCGCCTCACCGACAACCCGACGATCAACCTGTTTCCCGCCTTCGACCGCAGGCACGAGGTGCTCTATCTGTCGTACAAGACGATGATGCCCGCGCTTTACCTGGCCAATCCGGCCACCCGGCGCGAAGTGCGTATCGTGTCAACGCGCGGCAAGATGGTGGGCGGGGCGATCTCGCCCGACGGGCACCTGATCGCGGCCGCGATCGAGCACGCTGGCGCGACCAATCTCTTCCTGCTCGACCGCGGCGGACAGGAGTTGCGTCGGCTCACCGATACCAACGGCATTAATGTCAGCCCGGCTTTTTCAAGCGACGGCCGGATGCTCGCGTTCACCTCGGACCGCTCGGGCACTCCGCAGATTTACGTGATGTCGGTCGCGGGCGGCGGCGCGCGCCGCGTCACCTACAAGGGCAATTACAACACCACGCCGGCCTTTTCCCCCGACGGTAAGTTTATCGCCTACGAAAGCCGCGACGGCGGGCACTTCGACGTCTGGATCGTGGGCGTGGACGGCAGCGACCCGATCAATCTGACCCACGGAGTCGGCTCGAGCCAGTATCCGGCGTGGTCGCCCGACGGACGATACATAGCTTTCAGTTCGACCAGGAACGGAAACTCGCACATCTATCTATTGCAGGTTGCAACTCAAACGGTCATTTCTGCTTTGACGGAGGGTAACGGTAATGATTCCTGTCCCGCGTGGTCGTGGTGGCTGGGAGATTAGGACCAATGGCGTTCTCAGGTTCGCGGCGCTGATTCTGGTATGCGCGGCGTTTGCCGCCTCGGGATGCTCGTCTTCGGTGAAGAAGACCCCGGGCCTCGGTGCGGGCGCCGGCGCGGGCGCCGGAATGGGCGAAAGCAACCTCGGCAACAAGGGCTCGCTTGCACAGTTCAAGAAGGGAGAGCTCGGCGCCGGCGAGGGCGGACCGCTCAGCGATATCCATTTCGCGTTCAACCAGTACACGATTGAGCCCCAGGACGACTCCGTGCTGAAGGCGAACGCCCAGTGGCTCGAAGCCCATCCCAACACCAACGTCCAGGTCGAAGGACATTGCGACGAGCGCGGCTCCGAGGAATACAACATCGCACTCGGTGCAAAGCGCGCCCAGTCGGCCAAGGATTACCTGGTAACGCTCGGAATCGCCCCGAGCCGAATCTCCACGATAAGCTACGGCAAGGAGCTTCCGCTCTGTACCGAGCATACCGAGGAGTGCTGGGCGCGCAACCGGCGCGACCATTTCGTGGTCTCTCAATAGGAGATGCCCGTGCGCATACGCTCTCTGATACTTGGCGCGACGCTGATGGCCGGACTCGGAGCGCTCTCCGGGTGCGCTCCGAGTTCCAATGACCTTCAGCAGCTCAACCAGAACCAGTTTGTCCTGCGCGGGATGATCGCCAGCGACCGCCAGCAAATCGACGCGCTCCAGCAGCAGGTGCGCAGTCTTCAGGGTGAAATAGCCCAGATTCAGCACACCGGAGCGGGTGTCGGCGCAAGCGGCGGGCAGATTGCCGCGCTCAACAAGCGCATCGCGAAGCTCGAGTCCGAGGTCGGCGCGCTGCAGGCCGCGATGCCGACGATTCCGCCGGCACCCGGAACGACCCCGGGCACCACAACCGGGGCGGCGACTACGGGCGCGACAACCGCGGGCGTCGCGCCGCCGACTCCTTCCGCAGCGCCTTCGGAACTTCAGCCGACCTGGCCGAGCGAGCTCGAACAGGAACTGGCGGCGGCCAAGGACCAGCGCGGCGCGGGCGTGGCGCTGTTTCGCGCAGGGCTCACCGACATGAAGAGCGGACGCTATCCGGCGGCGGTGCTCAAGTTCGCGCAATTCCAGCGCAAGTATCCCAAGTCGCCGCTTTCAGAGCCTGCGGAATACTTCGCCGCCAACGCCCTTTACGAAGAAGGCAAGTTCGACCGCTCGATCCTTCAGTTCAACGACCTCGTGATGCGCTTTCCGAGCGGCAAGTACGCAAGTCAGTCGCTGCTGCGCGAAGCGCAGGCTTTCATGAAGCTCAACGACAAGATCGACGCGCGCCTCACCCTGCAGAAGCTGCTCTCCGACCATCCCGGAACCCCGCAGGCGACCGCCGCGAACACCCTGATGAAGCAGCTTGCGGCGAGCGCCGACTGAACCGTCGATGGAGATAATCCGCAATCTGGAAGGCTTCCAGCGCCATCCCTGTCCGGTGGTGGCGTTGGGCAACTTCGACGGCGTCCATCTTGGTCATCGCGCGATTCTCAAGACCGCGATGGAACGGGCGCGCGCGGCGGGTGGAACCTCGTTCGCGCTCACCTTCGATCCTTTGCCGGCCAAGCTGCTTTCGCCCGACAAGGCTCCGCCGCTCCTGATGACTTCGGAGGACAAGATAGAGGCGCTCCGCGTATCGGGACTTGACGGGGTTATCGTGCTCGACTTCACGCGCGAACTGAGCCTGCTCACTCCGCGCGAGTTCGTGCGCGAGTACCTGGTCGGCAAGCTCGGCGTGCGCGAGGTGGTGGTCGGCCATAGCGTGAACTTCGGCCACAACCGCGCCGGCAACGCGAGCGTGATGGTCGAACTCGGAGGCGAATTCGGATTCGACGCGACGGTGGTCGGGCCGGTCAAGGTCGCCGGGATGGAAGTCAGCTCGACCAAGATAAGGCAGCTCATAGCCGACGCCGATCTCCGCGGCGCGGCACGCCTGCTCGGGCGATACCATTTTCTGCGCGGCGTGGTGGTTCACGGACGCGAGCGCGGACGGAAAATCGGTTTTCCCACCGCCAATCTGGAAAGCGAAACCGAATGCGTCCCGCCCGACGGAGTTTACGCGGCGCGGATGGTCCTGCCCGACGGGACTTACCCCTCGATTACCAATATCGGGATGCGTCCGACGTTCAACGAGACCACCCGTTCAATCGAGTCGCATATCTTTGACGTCAATCGCGACCTTTACGGCCAGCGCGTCAAGCTCGAGATCGTCGAGCGCGTTCGCGGCGAGCGCAAGTTCGACTCCGCCGAGGAACTGGCCAGGCAGATCGCGTTCGACGTGGACAACGTCAAGAAAATTCTGGCCGCCGCCTAGCCGAGGCGCGCCGCTGCCTCGACCCATTCGCGAGCGAGCCGTTCAACGTGCCCGGCCACCTCCGAGGCCTTCTCGGGCAGGTTCGAGAGCATCACGAGTTCGTTCACGCCAAGCTCATGGTAGCGCTTCAGATCGTCGGCGGTGATTCGCTGCGTGTAGGGCGAAACAATAATCTCGACGTCGGAGAGTCTGCGCCCATTCTGTTCAAGCAGCGACTTTAGTTTCGCGATCTTCTCCTTCGCCTCGGCGGGATTCAGGTTGAAGCCGTACCATCCGTCGCCGTACTCGGCGCATCGCCTGAGCGCGGGCGTGCTCTCGCCGCCGAAAATTATCGGAAGCTTTCCGCCCTGCGGCGGGCGCGGATAGCTGCCCGCGTTGTCGAAGTTGACGAACTCCCCGTGAAACGATGCGACGCCCTCGGCCCACAGCTTGCGCATCGCGGCGATGTACTCGCGCGTCCGCTGGGCGCGGCGCTCGAACGGAATCCCGAGCGCGTCGAACTCCTCCTTCGACCATCCGATTCCCACCCCGAGCGCGAACCGTCCGCCCGCGAGGCGGTCCAGCGTCGCGATCTCCTTGGCAAGAATCAGCGGATTGTGCTCCGGGACGAGACAGATTCCCGTGGCGAGGCGAATCTGCCTGGTGCAGGCGGCGGCGTAGGTCAGCGTGATGAACGGGTCGGTCCAGTCGGCGTCGGCGCCGAGCGGAAACTGGCCGTTCTCCGCGTAAGGATATTTCGAGTCTCTGCGATCGAAGAGCACGACGTGCTCGGGCGCCCATAGCGTTGCGAAACCGGCGCGCTCGGCGCTCTCGGACGCCGCGCGGATGTTTTCGGGATAGGTTCCCGGCCCGATCCCAAGCGCAAACAGTCCAATCTTCATTTGTCTTCTCTCCCTGAACGGTCTTGCTAACACAGCGCACGCATCGTCGGCAAAACGCCAACCGGCTTTGCCGGTGAAAGACGTTTGAAGGAAGTGCCAGGGACGTTCGGACCCTGCGGTAAAGCGAATCCCTATCGGATAGACTTAGCCCTCGGGGCAAGGGCAAGATAACCGATGCGCGCCTTGCGCCGTGCCTGATGGAATCTGAGACCTCATCGTATCCTTCGTCCGCGCAAACCGGCCTCGCCGGGCTTCGCGTTATCGCGTTCGAAAGCCGGATGGCCGTGGAAGTGGCCAGGATGCTCGAAGCGCGCGGCGCGTCGGCGACCGTTGCGCCCGCGATGCGCGAAGTGCCGCTGGAAGACAATCGTTCGGCGCTCGATGCGGCCGACCGGCTGGTCGCGGGCGAATTCGACGTGGTAATCCTGCTGACCGGAGTCGGCGTGCGCGCGATGTTCCACGTAATGGAGGCGCGCCATCCGCAGGCCGTGCTCGTCGCCGCGCTCAGCCGCGCGGTCACCGTCGCGCGCGGGCCGAAACCGGCCAAGGCGCTTCGCGATCTGGGCGTCGAACCAACCGTCGTCGCGCGCGATCCGAGCACCTGGCGCGAGCTGCTCGGCGCTCTGACCGCTCACGTGAAGCTCGAAGGAAAACGCGTCGCGGTGCAGGAGTACGGCGTTCCAAACCGCGATCTCCTCGCCGGACTGGAAGCGCGCGGCGCCAACGTCACGACGATTCCAGTCTATCGCTGGACGCTGCCCACGGATCGCGGGCCGCTCAAGGCCGCCCTTCAGGCGCTCGCCCGCGGCGAGGCCGACGTCGCCATCTTTACCAGCGCAAGCCAGGTAGCCAACGTGATGCAGGTCGCCGAGGCCGAGGGAATCGGCGAAGAAGTCCGCCGCGGCCTCGGCGCAATCGCGGTCGGCTCGGTCGGCCCGGTCTGCTCCGAGGAACTCCGCTCGCACGGTATCGAGCCGGACTTCGAGCCGGCGCATCCGAAACTCGGCCATCTGATAAAGGAAGCCGCAGAGCGAAGCCGCGAAATCCTCGCGCGAAAACGCGCGGGCGGCGCAGTTATCGTGCTTACGGCCGAGCCGGTCTCACGACGCGCGGCGCTTTCGCAGAGCGAGCCGCGCTCGCCGAGGTGGGACCATCCGATGATGAAGGCGTGCCGGCGCGAGCCCGTGCCGTACACTCCCATCTGGCTGATGCGGCAGGCGGGGCGTTACATGCCCGAGTATCGCCGCATCCGCGAAAAGCACGGCTTCCTGGAGATGTGCTCGAACCCGGAAATCTCCGCCGAAGTAACCACGTTCGCCGTCCAGCGCCTCGGCGTGGACGCGGCGATTATCTTCGCCGATATACTGTTGCCGCTGGTGCCGATGCGCGTCGGGCTTCATTACGAAAAGGGCGACGGCCCGCTTATCGATCGCCCGATTCGCTCCGCCGCCGACGTCGAACGCATTCCGCCCGTTGACGTAGCGGAGCTTGGCTTCATCGGCGAGGCGATAAAGATGGTCCATTCGGAGCTTGGCGGAAAGACGCCAGTGATAGGATTCGCCGGCGCGCCGTTCACGCTCGCCTCGTACCTGATCGAGGGCGGTGCGTCGCGCCAGTACCAGGCGACCAAGACTCTCATGTACACCCAGCCCGAGACGTGGCATCGCCTGATGGAAACTCTCGTCCGGGTCACGGCCGACTATCTCAACATGCAGGCCGCGGCGGGCGCCGACCTGGTGCAGATTTTCGACAGTTGGGTCGGAAGCCTCGGCCCCGACGACTACCGCCGCTTCGTCCTGCCGCATACCGCCGCGCTGATCGCGGCAATCAAGCCTGGAGTTCCCGTGATTCACTTCGGCACGATAACCGGCAGCCTGCTCACCGAGATGCGCGCCGCCGGAGGCGACGTCATCGGACTCGACTGGCGCGTCGATCTCGCCGAAGCATGGGCCCGGCTCGGCTACGACGTCGCGGTACAGGGCAATCTCGATCCGATCGTGCTCTTCGCCGACATCAACGAAATCCGCGCGCGGGCGCGCGCAATTCTCGACAAGGCCGCCGGGCGCCCCGGGCATATCTTCAATCTCGGTCACGGTATCCTGCCCGAGACGCCCGTCGATCATGCGATTGCGCTGGTCGATGCGGTCCATGAGATGAGCGCGAGGACGCCGGCACGATGAGCGCGCGTATCGACGCCGTGATGCTCGTCGGGTTCGGCGCGCCGACCCGTCCCGGCGATATTCGCCCGTTCCTCGACAACCTGCTGCGCGGACGTCCCGTTCCCCGGGAGCGCTACGAGGAAGTCGTGCGCCATTACGAAGCGGTCGGCGGCGGCTCGCCCTACAACGAGTTGACGAGGCGGCAGGCGAATGCGCTGCGCAATAGGCTCGCGCGCGACGGAATCGAAATTCCCGTCGCGGTCGGGATGCGCAACTGGGAGCCGTATGTAATCGACGCGATGCGCGAGCTTTCGCGCGCCGGCGCGCGCCGCGTTCTCGGCTTCGTCCTTTCGGCCCATCGATGCGAAGCGAGCTGGGAGCGCTATCTGGAAACCGTGCGCGCCGCGCAGGAGCAACTCGGCTCCGACGCGCCCGAGTTCGTTTATCCCGAGCCCTGGCATACCCATCCGAAATTCATCGAAGCCGTCGCGGCGCGCACGCGAGACGCGCTCGCCCGTCTCGCTCCCGCCGACGCCGCCCGAGCCCATCTGCTCTTCACGGCGCACAGTATACCGGTTGCGATGGCCGAGAAGTGCGCCTACGCGGACGAGGTCGCCGAGTCGGCGCGTCTGGTCGCGAAGGCGCTCTGGCGCGAAAAGTGGTCGCTCGCCTTCCAGAGCCGGAGCGGGAGCCCGCGCGAGCGATGGCTTGAACCCGATATCGCGCCGGCCTTGCGCGCGCTCGGCCAAAACGCGGTCGTGGTCATCCCGATCGGATTTCTCTGCGACCACCTCGAAGTGCTCTACGACCTCGACGTTGCGGCGCGCGAAATCGCGGTCGAGGCCGGCATCGTGATGGAGCGCGCGGGGACCGTCGGCGACCATCCCGTGTTTATCGAGATGATAGCCTCGTACGTCGCAAGCCATCGCGGAGCCTGAAACCCGATGGGATCGAATCCGCCTCCTTCGGGAAGGAATTTGCCCCACGTCGCGATTATCGGCGGCGGAATCGCGGGACTTGCGGCCGCCTACCGGCTTCGCGAACTTGCCGCGGCGCACGAAACCCCAATTCTGACCACGGTGCTCGAGCGCGAGGAGCGCGCCGGCGGCTCGCTCTCGACGATACGGCGCGACGGCTTCGTGATCGAAACCGGCGCCGACTCGATGCTCACGGAAAAGCTGTGGGGACTCGCCCTTGTGCGCCGCCTCGGGCTTGAATCCGAGTTGATCCCGACCCGCGAGGAATTCCGCAAGACCTACGTCGTGCGCGCGGGACGGCTGGTTGAAATTCCCGCCGGCTTCACGCTGCTTGCGCCGACCCGCGTCGTTCCGATCCTGCTGAGCCCGCTTTTCTCGCCGCTCGCGAAGTTGCGCATGGGACTGGAAGTCTTCATCCCGGCGCGCCGTAGCGACGAGGACGAAAGCCTCGGCTCGTTCGTTAGGCGCCGCTTCGGGCGCGAGGTGCTCGAGCGCGTCGCGCAACCGCTCGCGGGCGGGATCTACACCGCCGACCCGGAGAAACTGAGCCTTAGGGCCACGATGCCGCGATTCCTGGAGATGGAGCGCCGCTACGGCAGCGTGATACGCGGGATGCGCGCTGCGGAATCCGCGCGGGCGGCGCGCAGCCAAAGCGGCACCAGCGGCGCGCGATGGGGCCTGTTCGCGAGCTTTCGCACCGGGATGCAGGCGCTTGCCGACGCGCTGATTTCGCGGCTCGAAGACTCGGTCCGATCGCGCGTCGAAGTCTCCGCGCTTGCGCGCGAAGGCAAAGGATGGGTCGTCGAGACCGCCGATGGCCAGAGACTTCGCGCCGACGCGGTGATTATCGCCGCGCCCGCCCACGTGGCGGCGCGCCTTCTCGGACAAATCCATCCCGAGCTTTCGGCGACACTCGCGCGAATCGAGTATTCGTCGGCCGCAACCGTCAATCTCGCCTGGCGCAACGAGGATTTTCCGCGGCGTCCCGATTCGTTCGGCTTCGTGGTGCCGGCGGTTGAGCGGAGAAAGATAATCGCGGGCAGCTTTTCCAGCCTCAAGTACGAGCATCGCGCACCCGACGGTTTTATCCTCGCCCGCGCGTTTTTGGGTGGCGTGCTGCAGAGCGCGATGATGGAACTCTCGGACGACGAGATGGTCGCCGCGGCCCGCGACGAGTTCCGCGCGCTATTGGGCGTCGAGGCCACGCCGGTTCTTAGCGAGGTCCGCCGATGGCCGCGCGCGATGCCGCAGTATGAGGTCGGCCATCTGGAACGCGCCGACGCGATCGATCGCCTGGTCGCTTCGATGGACGGTCTTGGGCTTGCAGGCTCGGCCTATCGAGGGGTTGGCGTTCCCGATTGCGTGCACGGCGCCGAGCAGGCCGCCGAGAATATCTTCGCGCGGTTGACGGCGCGCGCCTGAGCGTGCCGTTTTAGAGGCACGATGGACGCGGTCTGCGAGATCTCGCATCCGGCGCGGGTTATCGCCCACGCCGACATGGACGCGTTTTACGCCTCGGTCGAACAGCTCGACAATCCCGCGCTGCGCGGGCGTCCGGTTATCGTCGGCGGCCGGAGCAATCGCGGCGTGGTGACCTCGGCCTCCTACGAGGCGCGCCGCTACGGCGTGCGTTCCGCGATGCCAACGGTCCAGGCGCGCCGGCTCTGTCCCGATGGAGTGTTCGTTGCGGGCCGGATGGATCGTTATGTCGAGGTCTCGCGCACTGTGCGCTCGGTCTTCGAGAGCTTCAGCCCCATGGTCGAGCCGCTTTCGCTCGACGAGGCCTTTATTGATCTTACCGGAAGCGAACGCCTGCTCGGACCGCCGCTCGACGTTGGGCGCGCGATGAAGCGCCGGATGCACGAGGAAACGGGGCTCGTCGTTTCGGTCGGAATCGCGCCGACCAAGATGGCGGCGAAGATTCTCTCCGACATGTCGAAGCCCGACGGCCTGCTCTATCTCGGCGCCGAGTACGTGACGGAATTTCTCGCCCCGCTCCCGGTCGAACGATTGTGGGGCGTCGGACGGGTGACGCTGAAGAAGATGCACGCGGCGGGTATCCATACGATCGGGGAGCTTGCCGCGTCCGAGCCGGCGGTTCTAAAGGCGCACTTCGGCTCCTTCGGCGCGCATCTTCACGAGCTTGCAAACGGAATCGACCCGCGCCCGGTAATTCCCGACTGGCAGCGCAAATCCTACGGCGAGGAAAGCACTTTCCCACGCGATCTGGAACGCGCAAGCCTCGAACTGAGGCGCATCCTGATAGCCCACGGCGAGGCGCTCGGGCGGCGGCTTCGAAGCGATCGCGTGCGCGCGCGCACGGTTACGCTCAAGCTCAAGCTCGCGCGTCCGCTCGGTGAAGGCCGCTACCCGGTTCTGACCCGCAGCTTCTCGCTCGAACGTCCTACCGACGACGGCGTCGAAATCTCGAACGTCGCGTTAGCCCTGCTCGACCGCGTGCGCGAGCCCGACCGCATCCGGCTCGCGGGGATTCATGTGCACAATCTCGAACGCTCGGAGCCGCGCCAGATGGGCCTGTTCGAGGCGTCGGCGGCGCATCCGCGGGATTCGAAGCGCGAACGGCTTAACCAGGCGCTCGATTCGCTCGCCAAGCGTTTCGGCGAAGAGACCGTCACCCGCGGACTCGCAAGAGCCGAGCGCGCCGCCCCAACCCGCCGCGACAAGTAGCTCGCTTAAACCCGAGGTCTTTTCAGATGACGTCGTTGCAGGTCCTTAGAAAGCCGCATCGGAGGCACACGTACTTGCAATGGCCCATCGGCTTCATTGCCGAGCCGCACGCGTCTCATCGCGCGCTTTCGTCGCGATAACGGCCCGATACCTCGCGGCCCTCGCCCGCTTCGGCATAATTGACGGAGTCCGAACTGTCCTTCTCCTTCGCCATCGCGCCACCTTCCCCTCGTAACCGATAGCCGAGCCGGCCGCCGTTTGCGAGAAAACGCGCGATGCGCTTTTCTTACCAGACGCCATACCCGAAAGGATTGACGGAGCCTCGGGCGGGCGGCGATTCTATCCGAACTGGAGGCTGTCCATGGCTCGCGCCCTTGACTGAGCCTCGAATTTAAGGCTTTTCAAGAGGCTCGTCAGGACAGGAGCACAGGTTGATGATTAAGATTGCGAACATTCTCTATGCCACCGACTTCTCCCCGTACGCGGATCGGGTTCTGGAGCACGCCACCACGATGGCTCACCTCTACAGCTCCAAGCTCTACATGGTCCACGTGATCAGGAACCCCGCCGACAAGGTTTACGGCACGCTGCACGGCGATTACCACGCGCTTATCGAGGGTGCCCGTAAGAAGGCGGCCGAACTGATGGCGCGCTACGACGACCAGGTCAAGGATCTGCTCCATGAAGCGATTTACAAGGAGGGCGACCCGGTTTACGAAATCCTGCGCGTGATAGACGAAAAGAAAATCGACCTCGTGGTTATCGGCTCGCACGGCGAAGGCCCGCTTGAGCATCTGCTGATGGGCAGCACTTGCGACAAGGTGGTGCGCAGCGCGCCCTGCCCCGTCCTGGTGGTGCGCTATCCGCGCAAATAGCCTGGTCTGACCTGATTTTCCCGGCACGCCGCCGGACCGATGCTTTACAGGGCGCGTCCGGCGGCACGCGCGTGGCTGATTCGCGATACGCCTGCGCTTGGACAGTCCGCGCGGTTGTCGGATAATACGATTTCCTATCCCGACAGGTGAGGTGGCACGTCCCTCGCGATGGCGGCTGAGACCCTTTTTGAGAAAATCTGGAAGAATCACGTCGTTTTCGAGCGGCCCGGCGAACCTGCGCTGCTCTATATCGACCTGCATCTGATCCACGAGGTTACTTCCCCTCAGGCGTTCGAGGCGCTGCGCAACAGCGGCCGCAAGGTGCGGGTGCCCGCGCGCACCTTCGGAACGCTCGATCATAACGTCCCGACCACGGACCGATCGCTGCCTATCGAGGACCCCGACTCGCGCATTCAGGTCGAGATGATGCGGCGCAATTGCCGCGAGTTCGGCGTCCCGTTGTTCGATCTCGGCTCGCGCGAGCAGGGTATCGTCCACGTGATCGGCCCCGAACTCGGCCTCACCCAGCCCGGGATGACCATCGTATGCGGCGACAGCCAAGATCCGACCCACGGCGCGGTCGGCGCGCTCGCCTTCGGAATCGGCACCAGCGAGGTCGAGCACGTGCTGGCCACGCAATGCCTGTGGCAGAGCCGGCCGAAGACGATGGAGATTCGGGTCGACGGCCATCTGAAGCCCGGCGTCGCCGCAAAGGACCTTATTCTCGGGATTATCGGCCGTATCACCACCGACGGCGCGACCGGATGCGTCGTCGAATATCGCGGCGCGGCGTTCGAGGCGCTCTCGGTCGAAGAGCGGATGACCGTCTGCAACATGTCGATCGAAGCGGGCGCGCGCGCCGGGATGATCGCCGTCGATGAAAAGACGATCGATTACCTGCGGGGACGGCGTTTCGCGCCCAAGGGCGCCGAATTCGACAAGGCCGCCGCGAAATGGCGCGAGCTTAGAAGCGACGAAGGCGCCAGATTCGACAAAAGCGTCCGCTTCGACGCGGCCTCTTTCGCGCCGCAGGTCACCTGGGGCACCAATCCCGGGATGGTCGTCGAGGTCACGGGCAAGGTTCCCGACCCCGCTGCGGTAAGCGATCCAAGTGAGCGCCGCGCAATCGAACGGGCACTGGAATACATGGGACTCGAGCCGAATGTGCCGATCCAGGACATCAGGATAGACCGCGTCTTTATCGGCTCCTGCACCAACTCGCGGATAAGCGACCTCAAGGCCGCCGCTGAGATAGTGCGCGGCCGCAAAGTTGCCGCGAGCGTCAACGCGATGGTTGTTCCGGGCTCGGAGCTGGTCAAGGAAGAAGCCGAAAAGCTGGGCCTGGACAAGATCTTTCGCGAAGCGGGCTTCGAATGGCGCGAGCCGGGATGCAGCATGTGCCTCGGCATGAATCCCGACATCCTGAGGCCGGGCGAGCGATGCGCCAGCACGTCGAACCGCAATTTCGAGGGACGCCAGGGCAAGGGCGGGCGAACCCATCTGGTGAGCCCCCAGATGGCGGCGGCCGCCGCACTCGCGGGCCATTTCGTCGATATCCGCGACTGGCCGAAAAACTAACGCCGCGGCAGGTTCGCGAACACGGCGATCGCCCGTCTTCCGAAGGCGTTACAGACCGCTCCTTTTCCTGATAAGGGATTAAGAGCCAGGTTTCCGGGAAACCAGATACCGACGAACCTCGAACCTCAAGCCACTGACAGGGTAACCGCGGGAGAATCGATTCAGCGATGCAAGCGTTCAAAAATTTCACCGGACTGGTCGCGCCTCTCGATCGTCCCAACGTCGATACCGATCAGATCATTCCCAAGCAGTTCCTGAAGGCCGTCGTGCGGACCGGACTCGGCAAGGGACTCTTTTACGACTGGCGCAACCAGCCCGACAACCGGTTCGTGCTTGACCAGGAGCGTTTCCAGAAAGCGACGATACTGGTCGCACGGGCCAATTTCGGGTGCGGCAGTTCGCGCGAGCATGCGGTCTGGGCGCTGGCCGACTTCGGATTCAAGGCGATAATTGCGCCGTCCTTTGCCGACATCTTCCGCAACAACTGCCTCAAAAACGGGATGCTGCCGATTATCCTCAAGCCTGAGGAGGTCGAGGCGATTTTCCAGGACGTCAAGCGCCACGAAGGCTACGCGCTCACCGTCGATCTGCCCGCGCAGACGGTGTCGGACGAATTCGGATGGTCGGCGCGGTTCGAAATCGAGCCGTTCGCAAAAAAATGCCTGCTCGAAGGACTGGACGACGTCGCGCTGACCCTCGTCCACGAAAAGGAGATAAGCGCCTTCGAGAAGGCGCATCCGGTTCCTTACAAATCCTAGCCCGGGGTGCGCGCGACGGCGAATTTTTCGCCGTTCTGCATTATATTATTTGTAAGGCTTCAGGTTTCCTGCTCTGCTTTTTCAGCGGCCAAATCCGCCGTGACGCGCGAAGCCCGCGAATAGTGAATTTCGTTGGCGACAGTACCTGATCTCAAGCACGCGGACGCACCCACGACTCCGATTCTGCCGGCGCTGCTGACTGCGGAAAGCGGGGACGACCGGATGCGGCTTGACGTGTTCGTCGCGGCACGGCTCTATCCAGAGTTCACGCGTTCGCAGGTCGCGCGGATGATCAAGGCGCATCTCGTCATGTTGAACGGCGAGCCCGCGCGCGCCTCGGCCGGTGTCAGAACCGGGGACCGGGTGGAGATTCTGGCGCCGCGCCCGGCCGAAGCGCCCGAGTTGACCGCTAGCGCGCCGGATATCGCCGTCATGTACGCCGATGACGAGATAATCGTGGTCAACAAGCCGGCCGGCATGACGGTGCATCCCGCGCCCGGCCATCCCGACGCCACTTTGGTTGATGCGCTGCTCGCGCGCTTTCCGGAGCTTGCCCGGATGGCGGAGCCGGACGGCGTGCTCCGGCCCGGAATCGTGCATCGGCTGGACAAGGAAACCTCGGGCGTGATGGTCGTCGCGCGCACGCCGTTCGCAAAGGCCTCGCTTTCGAACCAATTTAAGGAGCGCACGGTAAAAAAGGTCTATCTCGCGATCGTGCGCGGCACGGTCTCGCGCGAGAGGCTTACAATCTCGCGCCCGGTCGGCCGCCATCCGGTGGACCGCAAGCGTTTCTCGATAAGCTCGCATGCGGGGCGCGAGGCGGTGACGCACGTGATCGTGCTGAGGCGTTTCGCGCCGGTCGAACCCGACGGCGAGCCGGCCTCGATGGTCGCGGCGATACCGGAAACGGGGCGGACGCATCAGATTCGCGTGCATCTCGCCTCGATCGGGCATCCGTGCCTCGGCGACAAGCTTTACGGCGCACAGTCGAAGCGCGCCCGTGCGGGCTCCCGTTACGGTTTCGAACGCCATGCGCTGCACGCGCTTGCGCTTGCGTTCGCCCATCCGAGGAGCCGCGAGCGGTTGAAGTTTATCGCGCCTCTTGCGGAGGACTTCACGCGCTACCTGGAAAGCGTGGCGGCGAGCTTCGACGAGAAGGCGCTCGAGCGCCTCGTGGCGAATCTGAACTGACGAGACGTTGACAGGGTTCGCGGGCTCGGTTAGCGTTTAGTAAAGCTTCCGCGCTTGGGACGCTGGGGTTAGACCGACCACCGCCGTTCTTCGGCCAACCCAAGACAGCCGAATAAGCGGCTTCATCGTACCGTGACCCGGTCGTGCGGGTTTTTCGGTGTATCGGCTCAAGAGTTTCACCCCAACACAAGCGGAAATCATATCACGATCCTAACCCGTCGCTGTTGAACGAATGTTCAACGGCCGAATCACGATAAATGGAGAACTCAGAAGAAAGAATCAGATCCCGGGGAAGGCATATGGCCAGGGGAAGAGGCGCATCCAAGCAGCATGAGATGCACGAGCCGGTGGGAGCAGTGGCCCCGATGCCCGAGGCGCCGAAAGCCGAACGGGCCGAAGGGCGTCCCGCGCTGCCTGCCGAAGCGGCCTCCGTGATCTCGCCCGAGGGAGTGCTCAATCTGAAAGCGCTCAAACGGGCCAAGGTGACCGAGCTGGCGCATATCGCGCGCGACTTCAGCGTCGATGGCGCGGTCAACATGCGCAAGCCGGAGATGATCTTCTCGATCCTTCAGGCCCAGGCGCAGAGAAACGGCTCGATCCTGGGCGAGGGCGTACTCGAAATCCTGCCTGACGGTTTCGGCTTCCTGCGCTCGCCCGACTACAACTACCTGCCCGGTCCCGACGACATCTATATCTCGCCGAGCCAGATCCGGAAGTTCAATCTGCGCACCGGCGACACGGTGTCAGGCCTGATCCGCCCGCCCAAGGAAGGCGAACGTTACTTTGCGCTGCTCAAGGTCGAATCGATCAACTATGAGGAGCCGGAGCGGGCACGCGACAAGATCCTGTTCGACAACCTCACGCCCCTGTACCCGTCCGAGCGAATCAAGCTCGAATACAACCACGAGGACCTGACCACCCGAATAATCGACCTTGTGGCTCCGATCGGAAAAGGTCAGCGCGGACTTATCGTGGCGGCGCCATTCACCGGCAAGACCATGATGCTGCAGGCGATTGCGAAAGCGATCGCGCATAACCATCCGGAGATAGTGCTGATCGTGCTGCTCGTCGATGAGCGGCCCGAGGAAGTGACCGACATGCTGCGCTCGGTGCAGGGCGAAGTCGTAAGCTCGACTTTCGACGAGCCGCCGACACGGCACGTCCAGGTTGCCGAGATGGTTATCGAAAAGGCGCGGCGGCTGGTCGAACACGGGCGCGACGTGGTTATCCTGCTGGACTCGATAACCCGTCTTGCGCGAGCGTATAACACCGTTGTGCCGCCGTCGGGCAAGATTCTATCGGGTGGGGTTGACTCTAACGCTCTGCACAAGCCCAAGAAGTTCTTTGGCGCCGCCCGCAACACAGAAGACGGCGGCAGCCTGACGATTATCGCCACCGCCCTGGTCGATACCGGGAGCCGGATGGATGAAGTAATCTTTGAAGAATTCAAGGGCACCGGCAACCAGCAAATCTCGCTTGACCGGCGGCTTCTCGAGAAGCGAATCTTCCCGACGGTCGACATCCAGCGCTCTTCGACCCGCAAGGAAGAGCTGTTGCTGCCGCGCAGCACGCTCAACCGGGTCTGGATCCTGCGCAAGTTGCTTTCGCAACTGAACGCCGTCGAGGCGATGGAGTTCCTCATAGACAAGATGCAGGGTACCAAGACCAACGACGAATTCCTGGAGTCAATGAACGCCTAGGGCGGTGCGCGGGGCGCTTTGAACAGCCGGGTGCGGCTGGTAAGTTAGGAGCCGCCCCGATCCGGGCCGGACAAGGACTAGGAATCTTATGACCGAGATCAGCATGAAGCAGCTGCTTGAGGCTGGTGTGCACTTCGGCCACCAGACAAGCCGCTGGAATCCGAAGATGAAGCCTTACATCTTCGGCGCACGAAACGGCATCTACATTATCGACCTTCAGCAGACCGTCAAGATGTTCCGCGAGGCCTACGACTTTGTGCGCGACCTGGTGGCTGAGGGCGGCACGATTCTCTTCGTCGGAACCAAGAAGCAGGCCCAGGACATCGTGCGCGAAGAGGCCGAGCGATGCGGGATGTTTTATGTGAACAACCGATGGCTCGGTGGGATGCTGACCAACTTTCAGACCATTCGGGCTTCGATTGAGCGGCTAAAGAAACTCGGTGAGATTCTGGCCGACCCTGAGATGATCCAGGCGCTCACCAAGAAAGAGATGATCGAGAACCAGCGCGAGCACGACAAGCTGATGTCGACGCTCGGCGGTATCCGGAACATGCGCAAGCTGCCCGACGCGCTGTGGGTCATCGACACCAAGAAGGAATATATCGCCGTCGCCGAGGCGAACCGGCTCGGCATTCCGGTCGTCGCGGTGGTCGACACGAATTGCGACCCCGACCTGATTGCGCAGCGCATCCCGGGCAACGACGACGCCATCCGGGCTATCAAGTTGTTTACGGCCGCGATTGCCGATGCGGTACTCGAAGGCAAGCAGCTGGCCGAGGAACGGCAGAAGGCCGCCGAGGACAGAAGCGGCGGTAACGAGAGCGGAGGAGGCGTACCCCCGGAAGCCCCGCAGGCGGTCTGAGCCTGACGGGCAGAATCGCACGCGGCCTGCCCACATGCCGGGATCGGCAACAGCGAGGCATGCATGTCGTTTTGCTCCCCAATCGTGAACTTGCTTTAGGCATAACTGATGGAAGTCAACGCCAACCTGGTTAAAGAACTGCGCGACAAGACCGGCGCAGGCGTGATGGATTGCAAGAAGGCCCTGGCTGAGGCCAAGGGCGACCTTGAGAAGGCCGTCGTATGGCTGCGCGAGAAGGGAATCGCCCAGGCGGCAAAGCGCGCCGGTCGCGCCGCCTCCGAAGGCGCTATCGGCTCGTACATCCACGCGGGCGGCAAGCTCGGAGTGCTGGTCGAAGTCAACTGCGAAAGCGATTTTGTCGCCAAAACGCCCGAGTTTCAGACACTGGTCAAGGAAATCGGGATGCAGATCGCGGCCGCCAACCCGCGATGCGTGAGCCGCGAGGAGCTGCCAGCCGAGGTAATCGAGCAGGAGCGCCAGATCTACGCCTCGCAGGCGGCCGGCAAGCCAGAGCAGGTCGTCGCCAAAATCGTCGAGGGCAAGCTTGAGAAGTTCTACCGCGAGGTATGCCTGCTCGAACAGGCTTGGGTGAGAGACCCCAACCGCACCGTGTCCGATCTGATTGGCGAGTACGTTGGCAAGCTCGGGGAAAAAATCGAGATTCGCCGCTTTGTACGCTTCCAGTTGGGCGAGACGGTGGGTTCGCATAACGACGGCACCAGCGCTTAACCGCCAGTAACTCGGCCGTATGGGGGACTCGTCAGGGGACATGGGGATTGCAGATGATGCCTGAAGTTGAAACCCGTTTCAGTCCCAAACCCCGCTTTGGCCGGGTTCTGCTCAAGCTTTCTGGCGAAGCGATGGCTCCGGCGCTCGGCAGCGGTATCGACCTTGACGCGGTCGGCTCCATCGCCCAGGAAGTCAAAGAAGTTTACGACCTTGGAGTGCAGCTTGCGCTGGTAATCGGTGCGGGCAACATCCTGCGCGGCTCGGATTACGAAGCGCGCGGGATGGATCGGTCAACGGCGGACCAGATGGGGATGCTGGCGACGGTCATCAACTCGCTCGCGCTGCAGAACGCCCTCGAACGGGTCGCGGTCCCGACCCGCGTGCTCTCCGCAATCGCGATGCAGGCGGTGTGCGAGCCGTATATACGCCGTCGCGCGGTGCGCCATCTCGAAAAAGGCCGGGTGGTGATCCTGGCGGCCGGCACGGGAAGCCCCTATTTCACGACGGATACGGCGGCGAGCCTGCGCGCGATGGAAATCGGCGCCGAAGTGATTTTGAAGGCCAGTCATACGGTGGACGGCGTGTATGACCGTGATCCGATCCGCGAGGCTGGAGCGAAACGGTTCGAACGCCTGACCTATATCGAAGTTCTGCAGCGAAATCTCAGGGTCATGGATTCCACGGCGATTTCCATGTGCATGGAAAACCGGCTGCCGATTATCGTTTTCAATCTGCGAAAACCAGGTAATATAAGAAGGGCGGTTACCGGTGAAACGATCGGCACCTGGGTCGGGAGCGAGTCCTGAGCTATGCAAGCCGAAATAATCGAGATGGCGCGTCGTGATATGGAAAAGGCCTGCGACGCCTTCAAACACGAACTCGCCAGGGTCAGAACGGGGCGTGCCTCGACGGGGCTCGTTGAAACAATCCAAGTTATCTATTATGGTGCAAAGACTCCACTCAGGCAGCTTGCGTCGCTCGCAGCTCCCGAGCCGCGACTACTCGTGATAACTCCGTACGACAAAACCGCCCTGCATGAGATTGAGAAGGCGATTCAAACCTCCGACCTCGGTCTTACTCCACAGAACGACGGCAAGATAATCCGTATCCCGATTCCGGAACTGACCGAGGAGCGTCGGCGCGAGCTCGTAAAGCATATCCGCAAGATCGCCGAAGAGTTTCGCGTCTCGATTCGCAACCATCGCCGCGACGCGAACGAGATGCTCAAGGATCTTCACAAGGAAAAGAAGCTCACGGATGACGAGCTTCGTGCCGCGGAAACCAAGGTTCAGCAGTTCACCACGGAATCGATCGAGAAGATTGACAAGATCCTTGCGGGCAAAGAAGCGGAGATAATGGAGGTCTGATTCCGCAAAAGGGGGCTCCCGATAAGCGGAACCGGCTGACGCAACGAAGTGGCAATCTCACTACCACTCGACGAGTTTCCCGATTTTTCACTGGAAGCCTCCCGTCTGCCGCGGCACGTCGCGATCGTGATGGACGGCAACGGGCGATGGGCCAAGCGGCGGGGATTGACTCGCAACGAGGGCCATCGCCGCGGCAAGGATTCGGTGCGCGCGGTGGTTGAAGCCGCACGCGAGCTTGGAATCCCATACCTGAGCCTGTTCGCCTTCTCGAACGAGAACTGGCTTCGGCCCTCCACCGAAGTCAACTTCCTGATGCAGCTTTTCCATCGCTATCTGCTTACTGAAACCAAGCGCCTGATGAAGCGCGACATCCGGGTGGTTGCGCTCGGCGACATCATGCGGCTTTCGCCCG
>JAKAVC010000093.1 GCA_021817345.1 Deltaproteobacteria bacterium
GCAGTTCGTGTGCGCGCCGGTTCTCGGCCGCCTGTCGGACCGGGTCGGGCGGCGCCCGATAATCATGCTCGGGCTGCTCGGCTCCTCGGTGGGCTACCTGATCTACGGTTTCGCGGCCTCGTTCGTGTGGCTGTTCATTTCGCGGCTGGTTCACGGCGCGTGTGCGGCGACGGTTTCAACCGCCCAGGCGTACGTGGCGGACACCACCAGCGAGGAGAACCGGGCGCGCGGCATGGGAATGATCGGCGCCGCGTTCGGGCTCGGGTTCGTGCTGGGCCCGGCGCTCGGCGGGTTGCTGGGACATTCGAGCCTTCGGGTCCCGGTATTTTTCGCAAGCGCCCTGACCTTCGCGAATTTCGTGTTTGCCGCGGCGCGGCTGCCCGAGTCGCATCATCCCGAACCCGGCGTCGCGATGCCGTTTTCGAAACTCGTCGCGCCGCTGGTGAACCTGCCGCGCCAGCTCGTCGGGCATCATCTCTCGCGCCTGTTCACGATCGCGTTCCTGGTCACCTTCGCGATCGCGGCCTTTGAGACGACCTTCGCCCTGATGGTGCCGGCGGTGTATGGATACGGCGCCTTCGGAATCGGCGCGATGCTGGCGTTCGCGGGGTTGATGCAGGCGCTCGCGCAAGGCTATCTGCTCGGCAAGATGGTCGCGCGGATGGACGAGGTGCGGGTGCTAACGCTCGGGCTTGCGGCGTTTATCGTGGGCCTGGCGCCGCTGGCCAAGCTGCCTTCGGGCGGCTTCGTTTTCCTCGCGCTGGCCTTTCTTTCGATCGGTTACGGGTTTGCCAGCCCCGCCGTCGCGAGCATCATCTCCAGGCGCTCGGAGCGCCATCAGCAGGGCGAGGTGCTGGGCGTCAATCAGTCGGCGCTTTCGCTCGCGCGGATTTTCGGCCCGCTCGCGGGCGGACTGGTCTACGGTATACTGGGCCGGGAAGCGCCGTACGCGGGTGGCGCGATTATGGCGCTCATGGCACTTATACTTGCGCTCGGAGTTGATCGCGGGGTCGTCTGAGGCGAACGCGAGGAGGCATTCTTGGGCTGGTTACTCGTCCTTCATTTGTTTGGCGTGATCTTCTGGGTCGGAAGCCTGCTCCTCATCTCGAGCCTGCTCGCGATGGTGTCGGACGAGGTCGGGATGGCCAAGGAGCGCTTCATCCTGATAGCGAGCCGCCTGTTCTTTGGCGGTTGCAATATCGGCGGGACAATCGCGATTGCCTTTGGAATCCTGCTCATGATCGCGTTGCCGGGAGTGATCCACGAGCGGTGGTTCGACGCGAAGCTCGTGCTGGTCTTCATGCTCCTGCTCGTGCATATCAGGTTGCATCGCAGGATCGTCGCGCTTGAGGAAAATCCCTCGGCCGTCACCCGAAGCGAGTTCCGCGTGATTCACGGGCTGATAAGCGCGCTGCTGCTGGGAATTCTCGCGCTCGCGGTGATGAAGCCGATCTAGCTGGCGCCGGCGCGCGAGTTAGAAACGATCCTTGAGCTCGCGGGCGCGGGCGAAGATCTCCACCGCGCTCGTGCCGAGCGAGGGATCCTGCTTCTTCAAGGTCGCGATCAACTCCGGGCTTGCGGTCCTGAGGAACGGGTTGGTCAGTTTTTCCTCGCCG
This sequence comes from Deltaproteobacteria bacterium, assembly GCA_021817345.1. Taxonomy (GTDB): domain Bacteria; phylum Desulfobacterota; class Binatia; order Binatales; family Binataceae; genus DTIX01. Next base: position 1,617 of record JAKAVC010000093.1, read on the forward strand.
ATCGTCGAAGGCACCGTCCATTTGCCCTGCGCGCGAAGCGCGCGGACCTTCTCGTACTTGGCCTTGAGAGCGGCGTTGTTGGGCTCAAGCGTGAGCGCGAAGCGCAGGTTCTTTTCCGTGTACTCGTGCCCGCAATAGACCCGCGTATCGTCGGGCAGCGCCGCAAGCTTGCCGAGCGATTCGACCATCGTGGCCGCGCCGCCTTCGAACACCCGGCCGCATCCGCCGACGAACAGCGTGTCGCCGGTGAAGACCGCGCCGAGGCTCGCGAAGTAATAGGCCACGTGGCCGTTGGTGTGCGCGGGGATACCTATCACCCGGGCCTCGAGCGAGCCGATACGGATCCGGTCGCCGTCGCTAACCGGATCGGTAAGTGCGGGAATCCGTCCGCCCTCGGCGCGCGCGCCATAGATGCGAAGATTCGGAACCATCCGCGCGAGGTCCTCGTTGCCGCCGCTATGGTCGGGATGCCAGTGGGTGGTGAGCACGGCCACCAATGACAGACCGAGCCGCTTCGCCTCCGCGAGCACCTTGTCGGCTTCGGCGCAGTCCACCACCGCGCACTGGCGCGCGCTGTCGTCGGAAATCAGGTAAGCGAAATTGTCGGCAAGCTGCGCAACGATATGAATGCCCATCGCGAATCTCCCCGCATGCGCGGTTGATACCGGCGCCCTTAAGCCTAAAGCCGCCTCAGAACCCGACGATACTGTAACCGACGTCCACGTACACGGTCTGCCCGGTCACGCCGCTTGCAAGATTGCTCAGCATCGCCACCGCCATCCTGCCAACCTCTTCGGTCTCCATCGCGCGCCTGAGCGGCGCCCGTTGTTCGACCTCGTGCGCCATCGTGTAGTAGTCGCGAATCGCCGAGGACGAGAGCGTGCGCGCGGGCCCTGCGCTGAGCGCGTTGACCCGGATGTTGGACGGTCCGAGGTCCAGCGCGAGATAACGCACGCACGCCTCGAGCGCGGCCTTCGCCACTCCCATCACGTTGTAATTGGGCACCGCGCGCACCGCGCCCAGGTAGCTGAGCGTCAGGATCGAACCGCCGCCGCGCGCCTTCATCAACGGTTCGGCCGCCCGCGCGAGCGCGACCAGCGAATAGGCGCTGATTTCGAGCGAGCGCGAGAAGCCCTGCCGGCTCACGGTGAGGAAGCGCTCGCGGAGATCCTCGCGCTCGGCGAACGCCACCGCGTGGACCATCATGTCGAGCCCGCCCCACATCTCCTTGAGCCGGGCGAAGACCGCTTCGATCTGATCGTCGCGGGTAACGTCGAGCTCGCCGACCACGGCAGCGCCAGCTTGCTCGGCGAGTGGACGCACGCGCTTCTCGAGCACCGCGCCCTGGTAGGTGAGCGCGACTTCCGCGCCCTGCGCCCTCAGTTCCCGGGTGATAGCCCAGGCGAGACTTTTTTCATTGGCGACGCCGATGACCAGCGCGCGCCTGCCGTCTGCAATTCCCATTGTTCTTCTTTTCTTTTACTTGGATGTTGCGCGTCGCGGTAGCGGCGTCGGCGCATCTCCAGCGCGCACTCTCAGAGCTCGACCTTCATGCCGTCGAACGCCATCTCCATGTCGATATCGGAGCGGTGGCGAAGCACCTCGCTGCCGAGATGCGTTAGCAGCATGCGTCCGACCCGGAAGCGCGCGCGGTTGTCCCTGAGCTTGAGGTAATTGATATGAGACTGCTTGTGATTCGATTCGTAGTACGTGCATTCGCAGATCATCAGGTCGGCGCCGTCGCTGAACCTTATCAGCTCCTCGTTCCAGCCCGTGTCTCCTGAGAACACGATCGTCCTGCCGGCGGTTTCGAGCCTGAGAGAAAGCGAGATGTCGGGACTGGTATGGGGACTGCGGATCGCGCTTAGGCGCGCGGCTTTTCCGAGCCGTGCCCGCTGTCCCGGCTTGAGCACCATGAACTTTATCCGCCGCTGTGCGGTCGCGACGTCAACGCGCGGAAACATGGTGCGCATCAGGGTCCACGTGCGCCGCTCGAGCTTCGGCGGTCCCGCGATAACCACCGTCTTTCGAAGCGGGCTCTCGTACATGTATTCGAGAAGAAGGAACGGCAGGCCGGCAAAATGATCGCCGTGCAGATGGCTGATTATCACGTAGTCCAGCGCCGCCGGCGAAACGCCCGCCTTTTTTAGCGCGCCGAGAAGACCGGGGCCCGCTTCGAGCATGAAATTCTTTCCCCCGCCCTGGACCAGGTATCCCGCCTGCGCGCGCCCGCCGCTGGCAAATGCGTCGGCGCTGCCAAGCACGGTTACCGCGACCCGATGCACGTCGGCACGACTGTTGGCGTTCATCTGGGGAGCCTCATGCTAGTATCGGCACCCAGGGCAGGCAATCAACAAAAGTGACGCCATGAAACAGGTCAAAGTCGGAGTCGGTTTCGGATTATGGCGGCTCGGGATGCCGAGCGCCGAAACGATAGCACGCGTGGCCGAGCGCGCCGAGCATTGGGGAATCGATTCGTTCTGGCTCTCCGATCACCTGCTCGCGCCGTCCCCCGAACTGGACGTGGTCGCGACGCTCGCGCTGCTCGCCTCGCGCACCTCGCGCATGAAGCTCGGCCCGAGCGTGCTTCTGCTCAACTTGCGCCATCCGCTTCTCACCGCGAAGGCCTTCGCCTCGCTCGACTACCTGTCGGGCGCAAGGATGGTGATGGCGGTCGGAACCGGCGCCAACCTCGCGGATTACGCCGCGTGCGGAATTCCGGCCGAAGGGCGCGGCCGTCGCCTTGAGGAGGGAATCCAGGTACTGCGCACCGTCTGGCGCGAGAAGAACGCGAGCTTTCACGGCAAATTCTTCAACTTCGACAACGTCACGCTCGAGCCGCGTCCCGCGCCGCGGCCCAACAACGATTTCGGCACGATGGACATCTGGATCGGGGGACGCTCGGAGGCCGCGCTCAGGCGCACCGCCCGGATGGGCGACGGCTTTTTCGCCTCGTTCCAGACGCCCGAGGAGTTCGCGCGCAGCATGAGCGCGATAAGGACTTACGCCGCCGAGTACGGACGGACCAACGGACGCATCGAATCGGGCCTGATCGTGCTCTGCCGTATCGCGGGCTCGCAAAAGAGCGCGCTTGGCGCGATGGAACCGATGCTCAAGGCGGCCGGACGCGGCGCCGAACAATTCCTCGAACGCGCCGTGTACGGCTCGGCCGACGACATCCTGAAGCGGCTCTCCGAATATATCGCTCACGGACTCGACAAGTTCGTGCTGTGGCCGGTAGCGAGCCCCGAGGATTGGGCTTCGCAGGTGGAACTGGTGGGACGCGAGGTGGCCTCGCACTTTATCCGGCCGTCGTAGCAAGTGGTGAATCGAAGCCGGCAACTGCTTTGCGCCGCGATACTCGCGCTCGCCGCGGCGGTGAGCGGATGCTCGCCCGCACCGCCCGAGCCGTACACAAAGCCAACCAGGTACGCAAGTCCCGAGCAGATCGAACTCGAATTCCGGGGCAAGACCTTTGTGCTGGGAGACAACACCCAGGTTGCGATGGTGCGCGCGCCAAACTGGCCCAAAGACCGATGGCTCAGGCTTCCGTTCTGGCTCGGGATCGACGTGCTGGTGCCCGGCGTGTTGCAGCCCAGGGAAGGTGATTATTACGTTATCAGCGAGGCCCGGCTCATCAAGCCGCTCGACCAACCGGGTCAGTGGATAATCGCGGCGGGAAGCGCTCTTATAAAAAAGGAGGCGGTCTTCGTCACGACCAAAACGCATTACCTGGGCCGCGGCAAGATTCTGCCGACCATCGTCCAGTTCACCGGGATGCGCGCGTTTCGGTACGCGGGCGAGGAAGTCAAGCTGCCGGTGCTGACCGAAGTCTCGCTGCCGATGAAATGGACGCTCGGTGGACCGGTGCCGCCGAGCTATGCGAGATACCGGGTGTCGGGGGAATTTCCAGGATGATTTCCGGCTGGAGAACGGTGGCCGCCGCGCTTGCCGTCGCGACGGGCCTCACGGTGCTCGGATGTTCGCCGAAGACCGCGATGGATTTCGGACCGGCGGGCGAAACAAACGCCCCGCCCAAGGACAAGCTCAGCCGCGAAATCCTGCGCGAATTCGACGGCCGCGAATTCATGCTCGGAAAAAACGACCGCATCGCCGAAGTGTGGCTGCCCGGATGGGCGCCGGGACGCAAAATCCTGATCCCGTTCTGGCTCGGAGTGAATCCGCTGTTCCCGATGCTGCTTCGGCCGACGCTCGGCCACATCTACGTGATGAGCGAATCGGTACTGGTGCGCCCGCTCGGCGACAATCGCTACCTTATTCGCGCCGGCTCGAAGATGTTCAAGGAAGATACCGTTTTCGAGGCGCGCCATACCCATTACACGGGAACCGGCAAGATGCTTCCGACGGTGGTGCGCTTCGTCGGCACCGCGGTGATAACCGCGCCGAGAGACGCGCCCGCATTCGGGACCGTCACCGAGAAGGTGCCGATCCTGCGCGAAGTGTCGCTGCCGATGCATCTCGACTCGCCTCTGCCCGGCTACGCCAAGTTCGAAGTCGAAAAGGCTGCCTCAGCTCCCGGCTAACCCGCAGACCAAGGCGGCCAACCGGGCGCCTTGCTGGCATCCACTGGCGCTGACCTTAGCGGTGGATTCTTGCTGACAATGCGCTATAGTGGGCGCTCGGGGGACGCACCATGACCGTATGTATTGGCGCGATTTGCAAGTGCGGGGACGGAGAGGACGTGGTTGTCGCGGCGGACCGCATGATGACGTACGGCCCGCCGATGAACTTGGAATCTGAGCCCGCCCTCAAGAAGATCGTCCCGCTTACCCGCAGCGCCGCTCTTTTGTTCTCGGGCATGGTTTTTGATGGGGAGGAAATAGCTGGGCAGGTCCGCGGAGATGTCGGCGGTTCCGAGCCGACGGTCCACGAGCTTAGCGAAAAGGTAGCCAAGGCGTACGTCGATCTGAAACGCAGGCGGGTCGAGGAAACGATTTTGCAGCCCTTTTTGGCCGTGGGGTTTCCCGAGTTCCGGACGATGGCGGCCCAGGCTCCCGCCTCGCAGGTCCTTCAGCAGGTCATCGCGATGATTGCCCAGCACAACCTTAATCTAGAGCTTCTTGTCTCGGGTTGCGACGCCGGAGGCGCGCACCTTGACATAGTGAGCCATCCTGGGACACTAGCAAAGGTCGGACAGACGGGTTTCGCGACGATCGGCTCAGGAGCTCTGCACGCAGCCATATGGCTGTCCTTGGCGCAGCACACCAGAAGCGCTTCCTTCGGCGAAACGATCTACAATGTGTACGAAGCCAAGAAGGCGGCCGAGGTGGCTCCGGGCGTTGGCCAGCTGACAGACATTGGCGTGGCCGTAAATGGCAGGTTTTCGTTCCTCGATGAGTCCGTCTTTGAGCTCTTGGAAAAAGCTCACAAGGAAAAGCCCAGGCTTGCTGAGCAGGAACGCGCGGAAATTGAAGAGGCGCTATCTAGGCATGTCGCAAAGCAAAGTAGCTGATTTGCCGGCAATCACGCCCGTAGTCAACAGTCCGACCTCAGCGTGGCTGCTGGATCTATGGCGAGCGGAGATCGACCTGGCAGCGAAGGTCGGCTGGGTAATTCCCAATCGCGTTGACGCGGCTGTCCTTTTCGAACTCGATCCAGACCCCCAGAAGAAAATGTTTTAGAGCTTCTTGCTCCGGCGCCGCGGGGTTTCGCTCAGGATTCGTCAGGCGTGAGTTCGCCGTCCGCGGCTGATTCGCGCGCAAGCCCTTCCAGCGCGCGGCTTTCGAGCCGAAACGGCTGCCACAATTCCATGTGCCTGAATCCGAGACGGCGGTAGAATCCGCGCGCCGGATTCCAATCGAGCATCGCGAGATCGAGCCGCGCGAATCCCCGTTCGCGCGCAATCCGCGCCACCGCCGCCATCAAGCGGCGTCCTACGCCGTGGCGGCGCGCACTTTCTTCGACGAAGATGTCTTCAACGTAGAGTCCGGGCAGCCCTTCCCAGGTCGAATAGTTGGGAAAGAAAAGCGCGAAACCCGCCGCGACGCCGTCGATCTCGGCAATAAGCGCTTCGAAGCGCGGCCGTTCGCCGAAGCCGTCGCGAACGATATCGGCCTCGGTTACGCGCACGGTCTCGGGCGGTTCCTTCTCGTAAGCCGCAAGCGCGCGCACGAAACGCACAATAAGTGCAGCATCCGAAGCTTGCGCGGGCGTGATTCCGATTTCCCGCTGCGCAATCGAAATTCCCCATCTGTTGCGCCCACGCAGGCGCATATCCGCTATGCGGGCGTGTCGTCGGCCTCCTGCAGCGTGGCGGTCGGCAATATTTCCGGCGCGAGGTCTTCCAGAAATCGCGACGGATGCCCCATCGTGTAGCCGGCCGCGCGGTCGAACATGTAAATCGGATAGACGAAGTAAAGCTCGTCCTTGGCGCGAGTCGCGGCAACATACATCAGGCGGCGCTCCTCTTCGAGTTCCTCGGGATCGGCGCTTTGCGGGCTCGGGAAGCGTCCTTCGGCGGCCCAGATGATGAAAACGACCTTCCATTCCAGGCCTTTGGCGGAATGGATCGTGCTGAGCGTGACGTAACCCTCGTCGGGGTCGGTCGCGAGCACGCCGCCCAAAGAATCGCTCGGCGGTTCGAGCGCCATGTCGGAGAGCATGCTTTCGAGGCTTCGGTAGCGCTGCGTGATGTTCTGAAAATGCTCCAGGTCGCGTTCGCGGCGCGGATAATCGTCGGGATAAAGCTCGCGCATCATCGGCAGATAATAGTTCACGGTCGCCGCGACATCTTCCGCCGGACGGCGCGACACCGTGCGCATCGTCGAGACCAGCGTCGCGAGACGGGAAAGCCCGTCGGCCGCCTCGCCGCGCGCGATCGACAGCGCGCTGGAGGCGACGAGCGCCTTTTCCGGCTCGGGCGCGGCGATCAGCGTCTCCACGATACGCTCGGCCGTGCGGTTTCCCACGCCCTTGACGAGAGTCAGCGCGCGCAGCCATGAGACCGCGTCGGTGGGATTCGCAACCACCCGCAGATGGGCGAGCACATCCTTGATATGCGCGGTTTCGATGAACTTGAAGCCGCCGCGCTTGATGAACGGGATGTCGCGGCGCTGAAGCTCGAGTTCCAGGTCGAAGGAATGGAAGCTCGAACGGAACAGTATCGCGATCTCGTCAAGCTCAACGCCCTGCTCGCGCAGTTCGAGGATGTGCTGGGCGACGAAGCGCGACTGGGTATGTTCGTCCGAGGCGCGGACCAAAAGCGGGCGAAACTCTCCCCTGCGGCACGCGCGCAGGATCTTGGTGTACTTCTCCGCGGCGCGCGCGATTATATCGTTGGCGACGTCGAGAATTCCCTGCAACGAGCGATAATTCTCCTCTAGCTTGACGATACGCGCACCCTCGAACATCTGCGGGAAGTCCATGATGTTGCGGAAATTCGCGCCCCGGAACGCGTATATCGACTGCGCATCGTCGCCGACCGCCATCACGTTGCGATGGGTGAACGCGAGCAGGCGCACAATCTCGGCCTGCACCAGGTTGGTGTCCTGGTACTCGTCGATCATTATGTAGCGGAAGCTCTCCGAGATGCGCCGGCGAATCTGCTCGTGCCCGGTCAGCATCTCGACGAAGCGATAGAGCAGGTCGTCGTAATCGAGCAGGCCGCGCTCGCGCTTGTAGGCTTCGTACTTGCGCTCGAGCGCGACGATCTCCTGCGCGTGTTCGATAAGATGCGGGAAGTCGGCCTCGATTTCCTGCTCAAGCGGGCGGCGCTTGTTGCGCGCCATGCTGATCGTCTCCGCAAGCGTGCTCTTTTTCGGAAAGCGCCGCTCGCGCGACGCCAGTCCCATCCGCGCCCGCAACAGGTTGAGCACGTCCTCCATGTCCGCCCGGTCGAGGATCGTGAAGTTCGGCTTGATGCCGGCCGCCTGCCCGTAATGACGCAGCATCAGGTTGGCAAACGAGTGAAAGGTGCCGCCCGCAACCGAGCGCGAGCGCTCGCCGACCAGCTGCTCGGCCCTGCGCAGCATCTCCTGCGCCGCACGGCGCGTGAAAGTGAGCAGCAGGATCGCGCCCGGCGGCACACCACTCTCGATTAGCCGCGCGACCCGGTAAATCAGGGTCCGCGTCTTGCCCGAGCCCGCGCCCGCAATCACCAGTAGCGGACCCTCGCGATGGGTCACGGCCTCAAACTGGGAGGGGTTCAGAACCTCGGCGTACCGGATCCTGAAGCTCGACTCATCGACGGGCTCGGACTTTTCACGCAATAGGATGACTTTGTCGGCCACTCGGCCGGATTCTATCACGGCTGAGGTCCCTTGCGCGCTCCGCGAATGCGCTTGCAGGCAGCATATCGGGACGAACCGCGCGGGCGGCGAATCATCGAGCGCCAGACGAGGTTTTTCGAGCCTGGCGGGCTCGAGCAATCGCAGCTTTTCCCAATGAAAACAAGGTTTTACTCGGTCATTATCTCCGCGTGAAGATTACGCCTCGGCGCTTCGTCGTACTTGTCATCGTCGCGGAAGTGGGGCTTAATTAAATAAGACGCTGCCGATGAAAGCGATTTCTATCCGGGGACGCGGCTGTGCGCAGACTGTAGCGCTCGCCGCGTGCCTGATCGTGATTACCCTGGGGTTCGTCAGACCTTCCCTTGGGAGTCGCGTTTTTTCCGGTACAGCTCCGGTGTTGCGCATCACACGAGCCCGTGCCGGTCATACTTCGCTTGACGTAACGGACGCCAGTCCCGAGCGGCTTATCTGTGAGACCGCTCAGGTTCCAAGCCTTGCCCTGCAGGTTGCGGAATCGAAGCCACTTCTCTCCTCTATCGCGCCGCTCAGTGTCGCAACGACCGTGAATCAAGTGCCAAAACCTCTCGGCCGGCGGAAACTTCCTTCGTCCCACAATAGCGATTCCGATCCCTTTGCGTAGGCTCTGAGACGCCACCGCTCGCGCACGGCACGAGGACATCATGCCGGTGTGCATTCGGCTGTCTTTGTGTGAAAAGCGAATTTGGGCTTGACCCGATTGACCAGGCGTTTGAAGAAAAATATGCCAAACAGTGTTTCGGCAGGATCGATCCTGCTGCCGCGACAAGCAAATCCTAATGACGGACTCGCGGGGGAGTTGATTAACCCGTGAATTTCACGCCTCTGGCGATCGTCGAAACGACGGCTTTTTGGCCGGCACGAGAGTACACGGGTCTTGCGAAATCACGCAGGCCCGGAATCGAAGCGTCGCCCTGCACGTCGAAGGTGTGCGGCCGCGCGCGTTTTTGGCTCTCGCACCGGCGCGGCGGTATCGAGGCTGCGCGTCGTCCAAGGCACCTCTTGTCGCATCTGTAAAAGGTTTATTCGATGCCCAGCTTTTCGTTGCGCAATCCGTACACGATAATCGTCGGAGCGCTGGTGATCGTGATCCTCGGGGTGACCGCCTTCACGCGGATGCCGGTCGATGTGTTCCCCGACATAAAGATTCCGGCGGTTGTGGTGGCGACCTTCTACCAGGGCATGCCGCCCCTGGACATGGAGGACAACATCACCTTCCGTTACGAGCGCTTCTTCACGCTGGGCAGCAACATCGAGCATATCGAGTCGCGCTCGCTGTCGGGCGTCAGCATCATCAAGGTGTTCTTCCAGCCCGGCACCAATGTCTCGGCGGCCGCGGCCCAGATGGGAACCCTGGCGATGGCCGACCTCGGCATCATGCCGCCCGGCACCTTGCCGCCCCTGGTTCTCCAATATGACGCCTCGTCGTTGCCGGTAATCCTGGTCACGGTGACCGGTAAGGGCTACACGCAGACCCAGCTCGAGGACCAGGCGCGCTACAACATCCGCAACCAGCTCGCCACGGTGCCGGGCGCGTCGGTGCCCATCCCGTTCGGCGGCAAGTTCCGCCAGGTGATGGCCTATGTCAATCGCCAGGCGCTGCAGGCGCGCGGCCTGACCCTGATGGACGTGGTGCAGGCGCTCAACCAGTCGAACCTGATTCTGCCCGCTGGCGACGCCAAAATCGGCTCCAAGGACTTCTACATTTATTCCAACAGCATGATCTCCAACATCAAGCACATAAATCGCGTCCCCATCAAGATTGGCAGAGGGCAGGCGCCGGTGTTGATGCAGGACGTCGGGCACGTCGAGGACTCGGCCCAAATTCAATACAACGAGGTGCTCATAAATGGTAAGCCGTCGGTCTACATTCCGGTCTTGAAGGAGGCCGGCGCCAATACCATCTCAGTCGCCGAGGGCGTCAAGAACCTGCTGCCGCATGTTTTCGGCCTGCCCTCGGCTATGAAGCTGAAAGCCATCTTCGACCAGTCGGTATATATCCGCCAAGCGGTCGATAGCCTGGAACACGAGGCGGTTTCGGGTTCGGTGCTCGCTTCGGTGATGATCCTGATCTTCCTCGGCAGCTTTCGCTCGACGCTGGCGATTTTCCTGTCGATTCCGCTCTCGATTCTGGCCGGGGTTTTCGGCCTGTACATGAACGATTCAACCATCAACATCATGACCCTGGGCGGCTTCGCCCTTGCGATCGGCAGGCTGGTGGACGACTCAGTCGTGGTTTTGGAGAACATCAACCGCCATCTGGCCGAGGGCAAGGAGCCGTTTCAGGCGGCCCGTGACGGCGCCGAGGAAGTCGCGCTGCCGGTGCTGGCCTCCACAGTGACCACCTGCATCGTGTTCTTCCCGGTGATGTTCCTGTTCGGGGTCGCGAAATACCTGTTCAGTGCGCTTGCGCTCGCGGTGGTTTTGTCGATGGCCGCGTCGTACGTGATGGCGATGAGCGTAATCCCGATTTTCTGCGCCCGCTTTCTATCGGCCAGCGAGGCGCACAAGGGCGAATCGACCGAAGGACCGGGATTTTTCGCGGCCTTCAACCGGGTCTATGAACGTTTCGCGCGCTGGTACGAGCGTCGCCTGACAAGCGCGCTCGACCATAAGGCTCTGGTCATCGGCGTGACCGGCGCCGTGTTTGTCCTGAGCCTCCTTGTGTACCCGTTCCTGGGAACGGAACTGTTTCCGGAAACCGACGCCGGCACTTTCATCATCAATTTCCGCGCGCCGGCCGGCACCCGCATAGAAAACACCGCGGAACTCGCCGACCGCATTCGCAAGGTCGTTACACAGGTTATCCCTCCGCGCGACCTGGACATGACCCTGACGAATATCGGTCTGGCGCCCAGCATCTCGGCGATCTACTCGCCCAATTCCGCCGAGGACTCGGCGTTCATGGAGGTCCAGCTCAAGCCCGGCCACGCCGGTTCGACTTTCGCCTATATCAAGAAGCTAAAGCGTCTGTTGCCGATCGAGGTTCCCCATGCCCGTACGTTCTTTTCTTCCGGCAGTATCATCGACGCCGTGCTGAATTTCGGGATGATCGCCCCGATCGACGTGCAATTTCGTGGTCCCCGGTTCGGGCCTCTGTTTCGCACGGCCAGAGAGGCGCGGGAAATGATTGCCGGGCTGCCCGAGGTATCGCAGACTTATATTCCGCAGGAGTCCCGGTATCCGACGCTCAATATCAAAGTCGATCGGGTGAAGGCCGCGCGCCTGGGCCTGACGCAGAAGGATGTCATCTCGGATGTAATCACCGCGCTGGATTCGAACTTGTTCATCGCGCCCTCGATCTGGATCGACGATACCAATAACAATGACTACTTCCTCACCGTTCAGTACAGCGACGCGGCAAACGGGTTCCCCTCGATAGATTCCCTTCTGGATATCCCTGTTCGAAGCCGCAATGTGGAGCGCGGCCACGCGCAAAGCGTGCTACTTCGCAATATCGCAATGGTGGCCCCCGAATTCCATCCGTCCGAAGCGGACCATTACAACATACGCCGGGTGGTCGACGTTCTGGTTTCTCCACGCGGCCAGGATCTCGGAGGCACCCAGGCGGCGATCGCAAACGCCCTTTCCAAACTCAAGCTGCCTAGTGGAATGGACATCGCTTACCGCGGTTCGGTCGAAGCGATGCACGAGTCGTTCTCGAGCTTCAGATTTGGCCTGATTCTCGCCGTGGTGCTGCTGTACCTGGTGATGGTCGCGCAGTTCCGCTCCTTTCTCGATCCTTTCATCATCATGTTCGCGGTGCCCATGGGCCTGATTGGCGTTATCTGGATACTGTGGGCGACCAACACGACGCTCAATATCGAGTCGTTCATGGGAATCATAGTGATGATCGGCATTGTCGTCTCGAACTCCATTCTACTGGTCGATTTCGCAAACCAGCGCTATCGTCAGGGAGAATCGCTGCGAAAGGCGGTGGTCGAGTCGGCACGTATCCGCATGAGGCCGATCCTGATGACCGCGCTCGCCACGCTGGCGGGACTGGCACCAATCGCCATGGAATTGGAAGCCGGCTCGGAGGCCTCGGCTCCGCTGGCGCGGGCGGCCGTGGGCGGACTCGCGGTGTCGACGGTTTTCACGCTGATCCTGGTTCCCTGTGTGTACGAATTCTTCTATTCGCGAAAAGAGGCCAGAAACCGAACGCCGGCCGAATGAAGACTGTCGCGGAGAGGGGAAAGAATGCCCAGCTTTTCGTTGCGCAATCGGCACACGATAATCGTCGGAGCGCTGGTGATTGTGATCCTTGGGGTGGCTGGCGCGTCGTCGCCCCTGACCCGGGCAGCCTGGCGGTTTCCACAATCCTTGCTCTGGTGTCGGTGCCCTGTATGTACGAACTCTTCTATGCGCGCAGGATTAAAGTGAATCGATGAAGATAGCAGCAAAAGCAACGCTTGGTTTGGCCCTTGGGCTTGGACTTTTGACGATGTACTCGTGCGCGAAGCCCGTGGACCCCGTCTCGAAGCCGCTAAAGCCGATTGTCAACGTGGTACGTCCTCAGCGCGGCGAGATCGCACAGACGCTGGTGTTGCCGGGCGACGTTGTCGGATACTACGAGGTCGCGCTGCACGCCAAGGTAACCGGCTATTTGAAGCATATATGGGTCGATAAGGGCGACACGGTCAAAAAGGGCCAGGTATTGGCCGAGATCGAGGTGCCTGAGCTCAGAGCCAACTTTGCCCGCGCAAAGGCCAGTATGGTAATCGCAAGGATCACCTACCAGCGGCTCAAGCGCGTGCAGGAAAGCGACCCTCGGCTGGTTTCCCAGGAAGACGTTGACATCGCATATGCGAAATATCGTGAAACGCAGGCCGCGATGCGAACGCTTGCGACGATGATCTCGTATACCCAGATTGTGGCGCCCTTTAGCGGCGTGATTACCGGGCGGTTCGCCGATCCGGGCGCGCTGATTCGCGCGGGCGGCAGCGACTTCGGTATCAACGAAACCTCGGGACTGATTTCCCCTGACGCGATGGAGGGCTCCGGCGGCCATCGCACCGGCGGCGGTCCGGTCCTCACGCTCGCCAATATCGACAAGTTGCGCGTCTATGTGTACGTGCCGGAAGGGTCTTATCCTTATATAAAGCGCGGCACTCGCGCGGTCTTGCGCTTCGACGAGTTTCCCAATCGCGTCTTCAAGGCGCCGGTTGTCAGATTCGCCAAATCGCTCGACCTGGCCACGCGCACGATGCTCGCCGAAATCGATATTAACAACCCGGACCACCTGATTTATCCACGAAGCTACGTGCATGTAACGCTCGACTTGGTGCGTCATCCCGACGCGCTTATCGTTCCGGTCTCCGCGGTTGAAAGCAGCCACCACTCTTCTCACGTCCTTGAGGTCAAGGACGGCCGCATCGACATGGTTCCGGTATCCACCGGCATCAATGACGGAAAAAATGTCGAGATTACTTCGGGGCTGACGCCGCATTCGCTTATAGTCGATACCTACAGCAATACGCTGAGCGCGGGGGAGCACGTGCGCGTTCATTTCAGGCCCGAGAAGACTGCCCAAAAGGCCGGCAAGCCGCCGCGCGGAGGTGACGCGTGAAAAGATGCCTCATACGCTCGGAATCCATCGGCGCCGCGGCGACGCGTTTGTGGGCTCGGCGCGCGGATTCGTGCGCCCGTCGACAGGCTGCGGGAACGGGACCTGATCGGCAAAGCCGTTTAGTCAACGTCTAGGCCGGACCCGGCGGAGGTCAGGTCTGGTGAAACATGCTCTCTCGTTCACGGTCGCGGCTTTGCTGATAGTTCAAACCTGTGCCGCGTGCATGCAGGCGCCGCCGAGCCTGACGGGCGGGACCTCTGCCGCTTC